>JAFMDF010000095.1 GCA_017857395.1 Bacteroidota bacterium
AAGGAAAGATAAATCTTTGAAAGGCAATATTTTACAACGCTAGAAGGGTAGCCCTGGTCTTTATAAAGAAACATTCTTTCCTTTAAAGAGATAATCAATTCGTTAATTGAAATAACAGTTGCTGGCAAAGGTTTAATCTCTGTGATTTTTCCTTTAGGTCCTCTAATAGACATATTCACCAAGGGGACGGTTACTGCGCCCCAATGAAAGGTGGCAGCCGTATCGGATTCCATAATAATGGTTTCTTTTTCTTGCCCGATGACTATGGTAAATGACCAACAAAAGCATAAAAAGAAGACACAACAAATTTTGTAATTCATTCAAATGGTAGATTTGTTTCGAGTACTTAAGCTACGGTTAAGCGTTCAAAAAATATAAAATACGATATTTTGAGATGCGCCTATTTATTTTTTAGTTTTCCTTAATTTTCTGATATAAAGCCAAGCCAATCTTTTCAATCACACCAACTACCAAGGCATTGCCCATAAAAAAAGCTCGTTTAGCAGCGGTTATTTTTTCTAATTGGGTGTGATTGTCAGGAAACATATTCAATCGTTCCAATTCAATTGGGGTTAACCTTCTGAGTCCATCTTTAGTTTGAATCACATGTTTGAAACGAGAAGGAGATTTTCCACCTTCTCCAGTAATAATGGTTCGGGAAGCTTTTGCTAAAGGGTCTGGGAAAATCATAGCACCCTCCGTATAAAAATATTCAAAACCACTTGCCTTTTTTCGTATTTCTCGTTTAGCTCCTTTTAAATATTGCCACCGCTCTAAATCTGCTTTATTAATAAAAAATTCAGCAGGAATGACTTCTTTTTGTAATAAGTCCTTTAGGAGGAGATAAGAACCCGCATAACTAGGGATTGTTTTTAGGGTCGTAATTTTTCCATTAATCATTACACCTGTATTTTCAAAAACCTTTTTAGCGCCCTCTTTATTAAAATTTTTCGTAATTGTTACTATATTTCCTTTTAATTGTACGATTCTAGGGATTATATCGCTTTCTTGGAGAACAGGGAAAATACTAGCTATAGTTCCAGATTTACAAAGCCAATCCAATGGCGCTTTTTTTATTAACTGTTTATAAATTGGGGTATCTTTAAGATAAGCGAGAATAAAAACACGTCTTCTTCTTTGTGGCATCCCATACTCTGCTGCATTAATGACGCGCCATTCTACGGCATAGCCTAATTCATTTAAACTCTGTAGAATAATAGCAAAATCTCTGCCTCTTTGTTTGGATGGAGAAATTAATAAGCGATCGACATTTTCTAGAAAGAGATAACTTGGTTTATGCTTTTTTTGAGTTAATATTCGATGAATAGACCACCAAAGCACTCCTTTTTTTCCGATAAGTCCTTTAGAATTTTTTAAAGTAGTCGCAACAGAATAATCTTGGCAAGGAAAACCGCCGACTAATAAATCGTGGTCGGGAATATCAACAACTTCAACTGTGGCTATATCACGATTGGAATGATTTGCCTTTCCCCAATGGTTTTCATAAACTAAGGAGGCATGTTGTAATTTAGTAGAAGGTTCCCACTGATTGCTCCAAACTACATTAAAAGGAGTGATTAATTTGTTTTTGTAGCCAGAACTAGCGGATTGACCATTCCATCCTTCCAACCCAATTCTAAATCCTCCAACGCCAGCAAAAAGCTCTACTACCTTGATTTTGTCTTCCATTTTTAGTTACAATTTGATTTTATGGTTGAAATAACAAAACCCAATAGTAATTAAAATCTAGAACAGTTAACAATTTTAGGGAGAAAATTTATAAGAGCTTGTTGGGGATTTGTTTTTGGAGATAAAAAAGGCGCTTTTTTAGCCCGAAGGATAAATTTCCAACAAGCTCTAAACAAAAAATAGGCACTCTCCATAAAGAAAGTGCCTATTTTTTAGCAATTAATATGCTGTTGATTTATTTAATGAAAGTACTATCGAGCAATCTTTACATTCACTGCATTAGGCCCTTTAGGTCCCATCTCAATTTCGAAAGTAACTTTATATCCTTGCTTAACAGGTTCTTCTAATTGGTTAACATGGACAAAAACACTCGCTTTACTCTTAGAGTCAACGATAAATCCGTAACCTTTTTCTTCATTAAAGAAATTAATCTTTCCTCTTCGCTCACCAATTTCATCTGAACGGTCAATTGGAGAAGCACCCAATAAAATATCTTCTGCTTTAATTTCTTTTCTTTTGGAAGGGTCTGGTGGAGTATCGGATAGATTTCCATTTTCATCTACGTAGGCCAACATATCTTCAAATTCTACTTTGCCTCTTTCTGCTTTTTCAATTTTTCTTTGTTCACGACGTTCTAACTTTTCTTTTTTCTTTTTTAGTCGCTTTTTTTCTTTTTCTTTTTTGTTAAACGATTGCTGCGATTTAGCCATATTTTTGTTTTAGTTTAAAAATTATCCACTTTTGGAGTTAAACTATTTGGCAAACAACCTGCAAAACCGCCTACCCAAGCTCCCGAAAAAAATGGAGAGGCGCAAATTTAGCATAAAAAAAGCGATTTTCAAGGAAAATCATAGATTATGTTAGTCAAAAATTAATCCAAAAGAGAAGAAATCGACGCTTCGACTTCGAATTAATAAACAATGTTTTTTCAATTTTAGTTCCTTCCTTTTCAAAAAAAGTAAAATATTTTGAAAAAGCAGTTGCCAGTTGCGGGTTACCAGTTACGTAAAATTCAATTGGTAACCCGCAATTGGTAACAGGTAACTCGGTTTAAGCATGTATCAATTTAGAGTCATTCTTACCCTCTAGCATGGATTCGCCCATCAAATATTCATCGACTGCTTTAGCTGCTTCTCTACCCTCTGAAATCGCCCAAACGACTAAAGATTGTCCTCTTCGCATATCCCCTGCTACAAAAACATTATCCAGATTAGTTTGATATTTATTGTCTTTTACGTTGCCTCTGTCCGTTAACTCAACGCCCAATTGTTCCAACATCCCTTTATGTTGTGGATGAACAAAACCAATTGCCAATAAAGCCAATTCACAAGGAATTTCTCTTTCTGACCCTGCTTGTTTGACAAAGGAATTTCTACCTGTAGTTTGGTCTTTCTTCCATTCAATATTGACTAGTTTGACGGCTTTTAGATTGCCGTTTTCATCACCAATAAATTCTTCTGTTAAAATAGCCCATTCTCTTTCACAACCTTCTTCGTGTGAAGTAGAGGTACGTAACATCATCGGCCACAAAGGCCAAGGTGTTTCTTCTGAACGACTTTCTGGTGGTTTAGACAATAGCTCAATCTGAGTAACAGAAGTTGCTTTATGTCGATTAGAAGTACCCACACAATCTGAACCTGTATCTCCACCGCCAATTACTAGGACATTTTTATCGGTCGCCAGAATAGCTGCTTCTTTAAGGATTCTATCGCCCGCAACTCGCTTATTATTTTGGTCTAAAAAGTCCATAGCAAAATGAACACCATTTAATTCCCTTCCTTTGATAGGTAGATCTCTTGGAACAGTAGAACCGCCAGTCAAAACTACCGCATCAAAATCTTGTACTAATTTTTTGGCATCTACATTTTCGCCAACATTCGAGTTAACCTTAAATTTAATGCCCTCTGCTTCCATCAAAGCCACCCTTCTTTCCACGACCCATTTTTCTAATTTAAAATCTGGAATACCATATCTTAATAAACCACCAATTCTAGTATTCCGCTCAAATACAGTCACAAAATGACCTGCTTTATTTAACTGTGCCGCTGCGGCTAATCCAGCAGGACCAGAACCAACAATGGCTATCTTTTTACCTGTTCTAGTAGTTGGTGGTTCAGGGCGAATAAATCCTTTTTCAAAAGCCGTTTCCGCTATAGATTTTTCTATATGCTCAATGGCGACTGGAGGTTGATTGATGCCTAATACACAAGCCGATTCACAAGGGGCAGGGCAAATTCTTCCTGTAAATTCTGGAAAATTATTGGTACTGCTTAATATATCATAAGCAGTTACCCAATCTTCTTCATAAACCGCATCATTAAATTCTGGAATAATATTGCCTAATGGACAACCATTATGGCAAAACGGAATGCCACAATCCATACACCGAGCAGCTTGTTTGATCGTCTTTTCTTCTGAGAACTCTACATATAATTCTTGATAATCTGCTACTCTTTCTTTGATATCTCGCTTACCTGGTAATTCTCTAGTTATATTTAAAAATCCTTTTGGATCTGCCATATCTTTATTTTTGTATCAGCGAATTCTTTCGCCGCTTATTTTTGAAATAATTAAATGGCGAATGAATTCGCCAAATACCCTATGACCACTTTATCGATGCTGCAACTACCGTTTTTTTAATGGCACTCTTCTTATTACTTTTGTTCTGCTCTAGCACTCGCTTATAATCGGTAGGCATTACTTTGATAAAGCGTTTTTTGGCTTTTTCCCAATCATTTAAAATGTCTAAAGCTACATTACTACTGGTACAAGAAAAATGATTTCTAACCAAAGTTTGTAATGTTTTATAATTTTCTTTGGATATTTTATCAAATTCTACCATTTCCATATTGCACTTATCCTTGAAGTCTTTTTTTGCATCATAAACATAAGCAGTACCTCCACTCATACCTGCGGCAAAGTTTTTACCAGTATCTCCTAAGACTACTATTAATCCACCTGTCATATATTCGCAACCGTGGTCGCCAATGCCTTCTACTACTGCTTTGACACCAGAATTTCTAACGGCAAATCGTTCCCCAGCCATACCTTTAATATAGGCTTCTCCTGAAGTTGCGCCATAAAAAGCTACATTTCCAACAATAATATTTTCATTAGGGACAAAGGTGGCGTTTCGGTCTGGAACAACAATAAGCGTTCCTCCAGATAAACCCTTACCAAAGTAATCATTGGCTTCTCCTTCTAAAGTGAATTCGATTCCTTTAGCTCCAAAAGCACCAAAACTTTGACCAGCAGAACCTCTGAATCTAAATTCTATTGTGCCTTTTGGTAATCCGACGCCTTTATATTTCTTAGAAATTTCGTTGGACAACATGGTGCCAACTGCTCTGTCTGTATTGATAATCTTGAATATACTACTAACGGATTGCCCTTCTTCTAAAGCAGGTTTGGCATAATTTATTAATTTTCTGTCCAATATTTCGTCAATACCATGGTCTTGGGCTACTTTTTTGAATAAACCAACTGTCTCATCAACTGATTCTTTATATAAAATTGGACTTAAATCTAATTGCTTGTATTTCCAATTATTGATATTTGATTTCATTTTTAGTGATTCCACTTTTCCGACCATTTCATTCACTGTCTTGAAACCAAGATTTGCCATGATTTCTCGCATATCCATGGCTAAGAAACGGAAATAATTAATGACATGCTCTACTTTACCATTATACAACTTTCTTAACTCAGGATTTTGGGTGGCAATTCCAACTGGACAAGTATTTAAATGACATTTACGCATCAAAATGCAGCCTTCTACCACCAACGCAGCCGTTGCAATTCCCCATTCTTCAGCGCCCAATAAAGTGGCAATGGCAATATCTTTACCTGTTCTAATTTGACCGTCTGTTTGTAACGTAACTCGGTCTCTTAATTTATTTTTGACCAAAGTTTGATGACTCTCTGCCAATCCTAATTCCCATGGCAAACCAGCGTGTCGAATAGAAGATAAAGGGGAAGCACCTGTTCCGCCATCGTGACCAGAAATTAAGATAGCATCAGCATGTGCCTTCGCAACGCCAGAGGCAATAATGCCAACTCCTGCTTTAGAAACCAGTTTAACATTGATTCTAGCCGCACGATTGGCATTTTTTAAATCAAAAATTAATTGGGCTAAATCTTCAATAGAATAAATATCGTGGTGAGGTGGTGGCGAAATTAAACCAACGCCTGGGGTAGAGTGTCTTACTCGACCAATCCATTCATCCACTTTATGACCTGGTAATTGCCCACCTTCTCCAGGTTTTGCACCTTGTGCCATTTTAATTTGTAATTCTTCGGCATTGGCGAGATAATAACTAGTTACCCCAAATCGACCAGAAGCGACTTGTTTAGTTGCCGAACGTTCCCAATCTCCATTCTCTTTTTTCTCAAAACGAATGGCATCTTCTCCACCTTCTCCTGAATTACTCTTTCCACCAATTCTATTCATCGCAATGGCTAGGGTGGAGTGGGCTTCATGAGAAATCGAACCAAAAGACATAGCGCCTGTTACGAACCGCTTCATGATATTCTCTACAGATTCAACTTCATCAATAGAAACTGGGCTGCCTTTTCGGAAGTCCATCAGTCCTCTTAAGGTACAAGCTTGCTCTAATTGGTCATTAATTAGTACGGCAAATTTTTTATAGGTCTCGTAATTATTCTTGCTAGTAGCATGTTGTAATAAATGAATGGTTTGTGGATTAAACAAATGGTACTCGCCTCGTCTTTTCCATTGGAAAACGCCGCCAACTTCTAATCTTGGATTAGGAACTGGTGCGCTCGGATAAGCTAAACTATGCTTGATGATTGTTTCTTTGGCAATGCCATCAAATCCCATTCCTTCAATACGAGAAACCGTACCTTTAAAACATGCAAAGATTACTTCTTTATTAATTCCAAGGGCTTCAAAAATCTGTGCGCCTTGATAAGATTGTAAGGTAGAAATACCAATCTTAGACATGATTTTTAATAGTCCTTTTCCAATTGCTTTTTGATAAATGGCAATACAATCATCTAAAGTATATTGCTTATCTATAGCTCCTTTTTGCAATAAATTAGAAATAGAAGCATAAGCCATATATGGATTAACGGCACTTGCACCAAAACCAATTAGAGTAGCAAAATGATGCGTTTCTCTAGTATCTCCCGATTCAATGACCAAAGAAGTAGATCCTCTTAATCCTGTTTTAATCAAATGATGATGAATAGCACCTGTAGCTAATAAAGATGGGATTGGTGCAAATTTACTATTTGCTGCTCTATCAGAGATAACTAATATATTATGTCCTTTTCTAACCAAAGCTTCTGCTGACCCACAAATATGTTTAATCGCTGCTTCTAATCTTCCCGCTTGTCCATCCGCTTCAAAAACTGCATTAATAGTTGTTGCTTTAAAGTCTTTGTGATAAATATGCTTGATTTTAGCGATGGATTCATTTGTTAAAACAGGATGGTCTAAGTGAATGAATTTTGCATTATCTGGCCCTGGCTCTAAGATGTTTCTTGCACCACCCAACATAGCAAATAGAGACATGACTGGACGTTCTCGGATTGGGTCAATCGGTGGATTGGTTACTTGTGCAAATAATTGTTTGAAATAATTGGCTAAATGTTGAGCTTGATTGGATAAAGCTGCTAATGGCGTATCTGTTCCCATTGACCCAATTGGGTCTTTTTTTAGGGAGACCATTGGTCCCAAAATCATGGTCATATCTTCTTTCGTATAACCATATAATTGATGCCCACGGTATAAAGAGGCTTTATCCATACTTCTCCGAACCTTTTCTTGCGGGCTAGGTAAGTCTTCCAAAGTTAACCTATTTTGGTCCAACCATTCTCTATAAGGTTTTCTTTTGCATATTGTTTCTTTTAATTCTTCATCCGTAATAATTCTGTGTTCCTCTAAATCAGCAATCAACATTCTACCTGGTTGCAGCCGTCCTTTTTGCACCACTTTTGATTGGTCAATTTCTAAAGCACCTGCTTCAGAAGCTACAATCAATGTCCCATCATCTAAAAGGGTAAATCGAGAAGGCCTCAATCCATTTCTATCTAAAGTAGCACCGACTAAAATACCATCTGTAAAACAAATAGAAGCTGGTCCATCCCAAGGCTCCATTAGTGTTTTATGGTACTCATAAAATGCTTTTTTATAATCTGGCATATCTTCGTCATTCTGCCAAGCTTCTGGAATCATCATCATCAAAGCTTCTGGAATAGAGCGACCGCCTAATACTAAAAATTCTAAAACGTTATCAAAATTACCTGAATCGGAAAGGTTTTCTCCGCAAATAGGGTCTAGTTTTTCTAGTTCATCTTTCGAAAATAAGGAAGATTCTAATAAATCTGCTTTTGATTTCCACCAATTCAAATTCCCCATAATGGTATTGATTTCTCCATTATGTGCCACATATCTAAATGGCTGAGCCAATTTCCAGCGCGGAACGGTATTCGTAGAAAAACGAGAGTGGATTAAGGCGATGGCTGAGGTACAATCCTCATCATGCAAATCTGAATAATAAGGTCTAACTTGCCAAGTAGTCATCTGACCTTTATAAACAATTGTTTTATAAGAAAAAGAAGTAATGTAAAAATCGTTCTTTACTTCAGGATAAGTCGTAAAGATTTTATGGGTAGCAAATTTTCTTAAAATATAAAGCGTTCGTTCCAATTTTTTAGGATCCATTGCTGTTTTAGGTGCCACAAAAACTTGCTCCATTTTAGGTTCTACCGCTAAAGCAGATGGCCCAATTTCTTCATTATGTGTAGGCACTTTTCTATATCCTAAAAGTTCAAAACCTAATTCGTCGATATAATCATTTAATAAAAATCTGCATTGTTCTCTCAAAATCTTATCTTGTGGAAAGAAGACCATACCAACACCATATTTACCAAATTCTGGCAAGACAAAACCGATTCCCTTTGCTTTTTTCTTAAAGAAGTCGTGTGGAATTTGTATCAATATTCCTGCGCCATCTCCTGTATTTTCCTCGCAACCACAAGCCCCTCTATGTTCCATGTTTTGTAACATAGTCAAAGCGTCTTCAATGACTTTATGTGATTTTATGCCGTTCAAGTTTGCTATAAACCCAGTTCCACAAGAGTCTTTCTCCATGCTTGGAACATACAATCCTTTTTGCTGCTGCTTCATATAAATTAAATTAAACTCGTTTGACGACCATTTTCCTTTTATAGAAAAAATGGACATAAAATAAATATGCAAAAATGAAATTTGTAAGCTAAGTTAGGAACATTCAAAAGGCTAGTGAGTACCTATTACAAAGCATTAGCTTACAAAAATATACTAAATTACACTATGTAAATTAAATTGAAACTTGTTTTAAGTATTGGTGGATATAGGGTAATATTTTCCTCAAAAAAAAGAAAAAATAATTCTAAAAAAATTCACCCGACCTTATTTAGAACGGGTATTAATTTGGTAAGGTTAGTATAAAAGGAACATAAAAATCGGACTTTTTTAAGAGTTTTACAATAAAAAGGGCAAGGAAATTGAATTTCACTAAATGCTTAAATTATTCATACTGGGTTTGTGTGTATAGTGATTTGGAATTTTAGTTTTTTTTATTAATGATATGCCATATTTAATTTTGTTAAAACAAAATAAACTATTTTAATTAGCTATTATTGAAAAAGTAATAGAAGCTTAATTATTTTTTTGAAATTAAAATTTTAATAAAAAAAGACCTTATTTTTAAAAAATGTTTAACAAAACGTCGTGACTTTGGGAAGCAAAATAATTTGGGTATTTTTGGCAATTTTTAAGACCTTTGAAATTTTTTCAAGAAGTGATTAATTTTTTTCATTGATTGCAAGCGAGACAAACTAGATATTACGAATGATTATAGATATAGCAAAATTTAGGCAAGCAATAGCCCAATTTGATGCCTTAAATGGTAAGGATCCTAATATTGAAGTGTTTGAAGGAAAAGAGTATGCAAAAGAAGTGCTTTATGCACAGCGAATGAGCGATAGCCTTTTAGCGTTTGAACCGAATGCTTCTGAGGTTTTACAATTGGCAGCTAGATGTCAACATTTATGTCGTTGGGAAATTGCTCGAAGCGAATATCCAACAGGTAGAGTGGGGTATAACCAATGGAGAAATAGTTTAAAAAAATTGCATGCCCAAAAGGCAAAGGATGTTTTAAAAGGGATTGGATATGCTGATGATAAAATTGAACGAGTGCAATTTTTAGTATTAAAAAAGCAATTAAAAAAAGATGTAGAAACGCAGACCTTAGAAGATGTGATTTGTTTGGTTTTCTTAGCATTCTATTTTGCTAAATTTGCTACAAAACATACCGAAGAGAAAGTGATTGATATTTTGCGAAAAACTTGGCGTAAAATGTCTGAACAAGGGCAAGCAGCAGCTTTGGAATTACCTTTGTCTGAGGAGGCTAAAGTCTTAGTTGGTAAGGCTTTAGGTGTTTAAATAGTAAATTCTCAATGCTGGTCAGGAGACCAGCGGATAGTCGTGTCTAGTCTGGAGACTAGACACATCGAGCGCCGATATTTCTAGTCTCCAGACTAGGAATAGCTATCTCGTCGTCTCCTGATGACGCTCGTTTTGAGAACTTACTTTAAATATAAAATAAGTAGTCTGCCAAAAAAGCTTAATTGCTTATTTTTGATTGTATGATTGCAAAATTGTGTGATTGTATACGGAACGCACACAATCATACAATCGCACAATGTTTTCAAGTTGTCAACATAATTCTATCAGACTACTTACTTAAAATTAACTTCAATTTCAATTTTCAAAATGCAAATATCGAATTTTGACCAATTATTTGAAGAAGTAGCTTTGAAGCTATTTCAAGACTATCAAAATTCGGTGGATTTTTTAGATTTTCTACAAAAGAAATTACCTTTAAAATATGGCTTTGAGCAGGGAGTCTTAGTTAATAGAAAAAAAGAAATTGCGGTAGATAATTTTATATTTTATGATTCCCTAAATTGTCCTCAATTAATTACGGACTTACCAAGCGCTAAAAAGATTATTCCTGCCAATTATGCTTATGGTTCCCTATCTTTTTTTCCAATAATTAACCAAGAAAGTTTAGAAAATGGATTACAACAGAATGAACTACTTAATAAAGTATACGAAGGGCAAAATACTCATCATCAGCTAGATAGAAAACCATTAAATATTTGGTTGGCTACAGATTTGGCACCATTTCTATCTCTGAATGATTTAGAAGACCGTTTATTAGCAGAACTACATCCACCTGATTTAGTGGCGGTATTAAATAGCGGCTTATTAGTAATTTTAAATGAAAAAACAATTCAAAACATTTTTGCACTCAACCAAAAAGAAGGCGCTCAATCTTTTGACAAAGCAATAACTGCGGACTTAATTAATATTACGCAGAAAACAATGCAACAAAAATACTTTAAGATAGGTGCTTCTGCAACTTATAAAAATTGCTTCTATTTTTATGTACTATTACTGGATTTGTTGAAAAATCAACCCTTATTGGATGATGGATTGTCTGCTGATATGGTAGCTATTTGGTAGTAGGTACTTATGAAAATCAGGGAAACAAGCCTGCATGCAAAAGCAGTTAAAAATCACTACTTGTTTTGCAGTCAATTAAAATTCTTAACGCCTCTCAAAGTGCATATCAAGATCTTTCGTTTGCTCAATAGTTGAGGGTAGCTTGGCTCATTTCCCTGTGCGAGCGCCAAGATACAAAAAAATAATAGGATGGAAAAAAAATGAAGCCCCCTAAAGGTACTTCACTTAGTATAGTTGTAAAATAGTAGTATCTGATGTTGGAAGTAATAAATAGTATTTTACTAATACGGTTTTAGATTAATAATTACAAATAGAACTATCTATCAATCAGTATTTTATAAAGCAGCCAAATCTTTTACAAAGGAATCCTTTGCGCCTGCTTCCTTTAAAATTACTTTATCTTTAGTAGCTTCTTCATGATTCGTATAATGACCTAACATTACTTTATAGCAAGTTGAACCATTCAATTCAGAGATATGAACCAATACTTCTTCTGCAAATGCTTGCTGAAATTTAGCGACTTCCGTTAAAACGTTTTTATAATCATAATAGGCACCAACCTGTACACTATATCCATATCTTGGCGCCTTTTTGACATTTAATTGATATAAGCCAATGTCACTAACTGCCTCATTATTAGCTACACTAAAATTCTTATTGGGCGTATTAGATACTTTTCCTGGCTCGGAAGCTTTATAAATATTACCTGTAAAAACAGCACTTGCCGTTGTATTGTCTTCATAATGATTAGTAGAATTAGGGCGGTTAGTCACACTAACAATTTTTGCTTCCTTTGAAGGACTGCTATTATAGATTTTGCTTTTTCTAGTGTTATTAGTCAGCTCAGTTTTACTATTTCCGGTAGTAACTGGCTTAAATTTAGGGGCAGTTCTTACTTCTCTTTCTTTTGAGACAACAGGGCGACTAACTGCTTGAACCATATTTCTGTTCACATAAGGAGGTAACACTTTGTTTTCATTATGATCTTTTAGGATTTTTAATAATTTAGATGGCGCCATTGATTCTTCATACTTTCGAACCACTTTTCCATTGCCATCTAAAATCATGATTGTTGGTAAAAATCGAATATCGTATTGCGTTTTTAAAGCAATACCATCTAGGTTGTCTATATTTACTCTAACTGATATGTAGTTGTTGTTCAGGTAATTAGCAACTTCTGGACGGTTAAAAGTTTGTTCGTCCATCCATTTGCAAGGGCTACACCAATCTGCCCAAAAATCTACCATAATTAACTTTCCTTCGGCTCTTGCTTGTTGTTTAGCGACTTCTAAATCATTTTCAATAAATGCAATTTTGACAGTTGTATTGGCTAATAGTAAATTAGC
The DNA here is from genome assembly GCA_017857395.1 of Bacteroidota bacterium. GTDB lineage: Bacteria > Bacteroidota > Bacteroidia > Chitinophagales > Saprospiraceae > JAFMDF01. The sequence goes on from JAFMDF010000095.1 coordinate 12,574, forward strand.
AGAAAATAGAATAAAAATAATAACGGGGGTACATCTGAATGTCATGGCTTTATTTTTTTGTTTTTAAATTTGAACATAAGGATACTATAACTCATTCTGGTAAAACCAAAGTCAATAGCAATAATTTGTTAGGGCAAACCGAAGACCTGTATAGCTTTTGTTAAAACAAAATGCTACTATTCAATAGGTTTGCCTATATTTTAGCGTGTGATTGATGTCGTTTGTAATGCCTTAATTGTTGTGGTAAAAAAGTCTAAGAGTAGTTTTAATCTTTTGGCTTAGTAAATTAATTGATTATATCTTTTAAATTAGGATGCATGATATGCATACAATTTATTAGATTTTTTTTTGTGGTAAGTGAGTATGACTGCTTTGTTCGTTGCGTTAAATATTTCAAATTCCATGCCACATATTATAAAAAAATATAATTTGTAGATAAGAAAATTAAATTTTTAACGATAAATTTCACTTTTCCTAGAATTGATTGCCAAAAATTATTAAAAAATTTAGCTATTCAAAAATCCTTGTAATTATAATGGTCAAAATTTTAACTAATGCAAATAGTAGGAAATTAAATCAATGACTACAAAATTAAATTTAATAATAGATTGATTTGTAGTCAATTATGCATTTTTTAAGAACGTCCTTATAATGATTTTCTATTTTGAAGAATGTAAAAGCAAGGAAAGGAAAGTAAAATATAATAGTAAAAATTCAAAAAATGCCTAAGGTGTTAATATCTTCGCACCTTGATTTGAAAAAATCACTATTTTTTTCCTAAGTATGTTTGTTTAATTTTTTGATAAATGCAGGTAAGTATTTTCAGAGATGTCAATTATTAAACGACCATTTATTTAGCGTATTGTTTAAAACGCATAAAATATTTTAAAATATATAATATGTTGAAAGTGAATGCTGCTATTACTGGTGTTGCTGGTTACGTCCCTGATTATGTTTTAACAAATAAGGAATTGGAGACAATGGTGGATACCAATGACGAATGGATAAAATCTCGGACGGGTATTGAAGAGCGTAGAATTCTAAAAGGGAAAGGTAATGGGACCTCCGTAATGGGGACGGAAGCGGTTAAATTATTATTAGAGAAAACGAATACTGATGCTGGAGAAATAGATTTAGTGATTTGTGCGACGGTTACGCCAGATATGAGAGTAGTAGATACGGCCAATATCATTGCCTTAAATACGGGCTGCAAGAATGCTTTCACTTATGATATAAATGCTGCTTGTTCTGGCTTTTTATTTGCCTTGACAACTGGTTCTAAGTTTATAGAAACGGGTGCTTATAAAAAAGTGATAATAGTAGGAGCAGATAAAATGTCTTCTATTATTGATTATAAAGATAGAGCAACTTGTATTATTTTTGGCGATGGAGCAGGGGCGGTATTATTAGAGCCTACAGAAGAGGAAGTGGGCATCAAAGATGCCTTATTAAAATCTGACGGTTCTGGAAAAGAAAACCTATATATTAAAGCAGGAGGTTCGGCTCACCCTATTACCATAGATCACGTAATTGCAAGAGAACAATTTGTCGTACAAAATGGGCGGCCTGTTTTTAAGGCGGCGGTTTCAAATATGTCAAATGCTGTCAAAACGGTTATTTCTCGGAATAATTTAACGGTTTCAGACGTTAGATGGTTAGTACCACATCAGGCAAATCGACGTATTATTGAAACGGTGGCAAAAATGGCAGATTACCCAATGGAACGGGTTATGATGAATATTCATAAATATGGCAATACCACAGCAGGTACGATTCCACTTTGTCTTTGGGATTATGAAGACCAATTAAAAAAAGGAGATAATATTATTTTAACTTCTTTTGGTGGAGGATATACTTGGGGCGCGATTTATTTGAAGTGGGCTTATTAGTGATGAGTTATAAGTGATGAATGATGAGTATTTGACATCACTTATAACTCATCACTAATATTTATCACCTTCTCAATCTATTGAATTGAATAAACATCTACTTCTTTTTTGCGGCCTATTTAGTTGTCTAACTTGTTTTGGTCAATCTTCCCTGACTTTGTTTGGATTGAATCATTTGGTTGACCAAAGTGCTATTAATCCATCTTATATTGGATATAATCAATTTGAATTTACTTTATTTCCAATAACTTCCAATATTTATTCTAATGGCCCTACGTATCAGGATTTCATAGGAAACCGGGTATCGGATAACGTACTTCGTTATCCAGAAGAAGCCCTATCTTTTGGACAAACTAATATACTAAACATTGGTTCTGACATAGAGACTTTTCGATTTATTTATAACCAAAAGAATTGGTCTATTTCTTTGCATCATGCTGCTAGAACGAAAGGGAATCTGAATTATTCAGGTGCTTTATTGGCGGTCGCTATTCAAGGAAATGCACCGTTTATTGGTCAGAACTTGTCTTTAAATACTGATTTCTCGGCTTTTTCTTACGAAGAATTAGGAATTGGCGGGGCTATAAAATTTAATCAATTCCAAATTGGCGGACGACTAAAATATCTTTCAGGGCATTCTGCTGCGATTACTCGACAATCCAATATTTCTTTACTGACAGATGATGATATTTATCAACTCTCTTTGGATATGGATGTAGAAGTAGATATAGCTGGTGAAAATGGCGATTTAAGCGCTTTTAACTTTGGTCCAATTGGCTTAAATTTTACGGATGATGAAGCGGTACTTATTCAAGCACCTTCTTTGCTTTTTAATTTAAATGATGATTTATTTAATTTTTCTGATAATCATGGTTTTGCATTCGATTTAGGCATTGATTGGCATATTAGCGAGCAATTACAATTGACGGCGAGCGCATTGGATATAGGGAAAATTAATTGGAAAGATAATGCTAAAAATTATACTGCGAATCAGATCTTTGAATTTGACGGACTTAGTTTAGGACAATTGACTTTTGATGGGGAAGAAGTAATTTCCTTTGATAGTGTAGAAGATTCTTTAGATATTGTGGATTTTGTAGGCGTAAATCAAGCTTTTTCTACCACTTTACCTGCTCAGTTTTATCTCGGTTTGGGATATACGCTGAATGATAAATGGCATTTTAATAGCACCTTTTATTATACTTCTTTTCAAGACGATGATTTTACCGCACTTTCTTTAGGGACTAACTACCAAATCCATGAAAGCTTAAATATTGGTGCGACCGTAGGATTAATGAATGAAGCCTCTTTAGTTGTAGGCGTAAATGCTGCATTAGAAATCGGTCCGTTACAATTATTTGCTTTAACAGATAATGTTTTTGGGTTGTTTGATTTAAAGGATAATCGAACGATAAATGCTAGGGTAGGGGTCGGGTTTTCTTTTGGGGAAGTTGGCAGTAATGAGGTGAATAAAGAAGTGTTAGGGTATAAATAAATGTTTAACAAGTTTATCGTTCATCATTTATATTTCATCGTTGTAAATGCTCAATATACTTAAATTTTGGACACAGAGAACTCGGAGAAGACACAGAGTTGCACAGAGAATTACCTAAAAATGAACTTTGTGTACTCCGTGTCTCCTTTGTGCGCTCTGTGTCCTTTTTAGCGTTTTGAGAACTTACTCATCGTTTTTTTATATAATCACTCGCTCCAATTCCCGTAATTCCGATAATTGAGTCAACCCTAATTGCTTCATATTATTAATTAATTCCTCTTGCAAAATCTGGAAAGCATGATAAGCGCCATTATCTCCTAAAGCACAAACACCATAAACAAAAGCCCGTCCTAATAACACAAAATCAGCGCCTAAGGCGATTGCTCGAATAATGTCTAATCCTGAACGGACGCCACTATCAAAAATGATTTTAGTTTGACCTTTAACGGCAGCAACAATCTCAGGTAAAACGGCAATCGACGATAAGGCAGCATCGAATTGGCGACCACCATGATTGGAGACAACAATGCCATCAAAACCATATTCCACTGCTTTTAACGCATCCCCTTTGTGCATAATTCCTTTTAACAAAACGGGCCCATCCCAATAGTCTTTTAAGGCTTTTACATATTCCCAAGAAAGATTTCCGCCAACTTGATGTGCGACAAAACTGCCGACGGACATCATATCATTAAAATCTGAATAGGCCTCAATTGTTTTTAAGGAAGGCAAACCTCTTTTTAACGTACCTAAAGACCAAGCGGGATTTTTAACACCTTGCCAAATCAAATCAGGGGTTAGTTTTAAAGGCATCGCCATCCCCGCTCTTTTTGTTCGTTGTCTTCTGCTAGGCTGCGGTATATCAATCGTGATAACTAGCGTATGAAAGCCTGATGCTTTGGCTCTATCTAATATTTTGAAAGCTAATGCTTTTTCTCTAGGGGTGTATAATTGAAACCAACCATTTTGTCCAACGTGAGGGCCTACTACTTCTGGCGTTTCTGTAGCCACGGTACTTAAGCAAAATGGAATGTTTCTTTCCTTTGCCATTTTAGCCAATTTTACCTCTATACCAGGCCACATTAAACTCATCAAACCAACTGGTGCAACGCCAAAAGGGGAAGCATAAGTCCTTCCAAATAATTCAGTTTCCGTCACTACATTTAATTCCCCCTTTAAAAATCTTGGCGAAAATCGAATTTTTGAAAAATCACTTCTATTTAAATCTAAGGTTTCATCATTATCTGTGCCTTGTTCTAAATATTCTCGAGCTACTTTAGGGATTCGATTAATTCCTTTTTTTCTTAAATCTGAAATGGCTGGGTATCGATTCATTAAATCGACGGCTTTTTTTTCGTAGGACATTTGAATAAAGGTATGTGAAGAATTTAGGATTGGGCAAATATAAGTACTTTCTATCTAGCCGCACCTCCATCAATATTCAAACAAACACCAGATACATAACGAGCCTCTGGAGAAGCAAAATATAAATACCCATGTGCTATATCCATTGGGTCGCCTAAAAAGCGAACAGGAATTTGTTTAGCGAACATTTTAGCGGTTTCTTCTGGGATGGTTGCCGTCATTTCTGTTACCGTATATCCTGGCGCAATGACATTGGCGGTAATGCCATATTTTCCAAGTTCTAAAGTCCAAGTTTTGGACATACCGATTACACCAGCTTTGGTAGCAGAATAATTGGATTGCCCATAATTTCCTCGCATGCCAGAAGTAGAAGCAGCGGTAATAATTCGACCATATTTATTTTCAATCATGTACGGCACACAAGCTTGTGTACAGATAAATACACCTGTTAGGTTAACATTAAGGACTACATTCCACTCTTCCATACTCATTTTTAAGAGCGTTCTATCTTTAACAATCCCTGCATTATTGGCAAGAATATCTAAGCGACCATATTCGGCAAAGATTCTTTTAGTTTCTGCATCTACCGCTTCTTTATCAGTCACTGATATTTTAGTAAAAGTCGCTTTACCGCCATTGGCTTGAATACTTTCTGCGGTTTGTTGACCAATATCTAATAAATCCCAAATAATCACTTGGGCACCTTCTTTAGCAAATAATTCGGAAATCGCTTTTCCGATTCCTCTTGCGCCACCTGTGACAATGGCAACTTTGTTGGCTAATCTCATTTTATTGATTTTAAGTTTTTAGAATATTGAAAAGAATGGCAAAAAATGTGGACTAACAAACGAAATTGATAGCTTATATTTTAGCTTGTCTCTATTCTCTCAATGAAATGGTCTCTAATCTCTATTCTAAACAGTTATTTTACCCCATTTTCGAGGTGATAATATAATTCATTCCACCGTAACTCTTTTTTAAATGAAGGAATTTTTGTGTCTTTGTCAATTTGTAGATATTCAATACCAGCCATTTCTGCGAAGTCCGCTAAGTATTCTGTACTTAGGTTTTGGCTGAAACAAGTGTGATGGGCGCCACCTGCTAAAATCCAAGCAGCAGCAGCCGTTTTTAAATCAGGATGCGGTTTCCACAATGTCCTTGCAACTGGTAAGTTGGGTAAATCTGCTTCGGGTTCAATGGCATCTACCGTATTCACTAATAAGCGAAAACGATTACCTAAATCAATGACAGAAGCATTTAACGCAGGGCCAGCAGCTACCTCAAAGATTAAGCGAACGGGGTCTGCTTTTCCACCAATTCCTAAAGGATGAACGGCACAAATTGGTCGTTTATTAGCAATGGAAGGACATATTTCTAACATGTGCGCCCCCAAAACAGCTTGATTAATTGGATTAAAATGGTAGGTATAATCTTCCATAAAAGAATTGCCACCAGCTAAACCAGCACCCATTACTTTCATCGTTCTTACCAAAGCAGCGGTTTTCCAATCTCCTTCCGCGCCAAATCCATACCCTTTTGCCATTAAGCGTTGTACGGCAACACCGGGTAATTGAGCTAAACCAGTTAAATTTTCAAAAGTATCTGTGAAAGCAGTAAAATCCCCTGCTTCTAAAAATGACTGCAAACCTATTTCAATTTTCGCAGCTGCTCGAAGTGAGGTGTGCTTTTTTCCTTTTTTATGTAAAGGTTTTAAAACTTGATAATCTGCAAAATAAGATTCGACCGTTTGCTGAATTCTTTGTTTAGAAACTGCTTCGATATGTTCCACCAAATCACCCATCCCAAAACCATTTACAGAATAGCCAAACTTGATTTGAGCAGCCACTTTATCTCCTTCAGTTACTGCAACTTGGCGCATATTGTCCCCAAAACGAGCAATTTTCATCGTTTGGGTACTTGCCCAACCAAGGGCAACTCTAGTCCAAATTGCCACCCTTTCTATCACTTCTTGGTCTTGCCAATGACCAACCACGACTTTTCGATTTAAGCGCATTCTGGTATTGATAAATCCAAATTCTCTGCCTCCATGAGCGGATTGATTTAAATTCATAAAATCCATATCAATCTGTGTCCAAGGAATAGTGGTATTAAACTGCGTATGCAAATGTAGCATCGGTTTATCCAAAATCTTTAAACCATTAATCCACATTTTTGCTGGAGAAAAAGTGTGCATCCAAGCAATTAGTCCTATACATTTGTCATTCTGATTCGCCTCTTGACAGAGTTTTTTAATTTCTTCTGGACGTGTTAATAAAGCCTTAAATTTAATCTTTACAGGAATGTTTTTTACTTGATGGAAAGATTTGGCAATGATTTTAGCATTTGTTTTTACTTGTTTTAAAACATCTGCCCCGTATAAATGCTGGCTACCTGTGATAAACCAGACCTCGTAGTTCTTAAAATTATTCATATTGACAAATTTATCTTTGATTTACTCCACCTGCCCATAATAAGAATCTGGCCCATGTTTCCGTTCGTAATGTTTTTGAATCAATGTCTCTTTCAATCGTGGGGCTAGTGGACGAATGCCCAAAGATAAATAAGCCATTTTGGCACATTCCTCTAAGACGGCTGAATTATAAACTGCTTTGTTAACCGTTTTACCCCAAGTAAAAGGGGCATGGTTGCCCAATAATATCATTTCTACTTCTTGATAAGACAAGCCTCTTTTTTCAAATTCCTTTAAAATTTGAAAACCTGTTGCTCGTTCATAATTCCCTTTAATCATTTCATCTGACATCGGAGGCGCACAAGGAATATCGACCGTTAAATGGTCTGCATGGGTCGTCCCCATAATGGGTATATCCTTTTGTGCTTGTGCCCACGCCGTGCCATACGTTGAATGGGTATGGACGATGCCGCCAATATCTTCCCAATGTTTGTATAAAACAGCATGTGTTTTGGTGTCAGAAGAAGGGCGCATTTTTCCTTTGACGGTTTTACCTTCAAAATCTACAATCACCATATCTTTTGCCCGTAAATCTTTATAAGGAACACCACTTGGTTTGATGGCAAAAACACCTTTTGATCTATCAACCACACTTGCATTGCCAAAAGTGAATAGGACTAAGCCTAGTTCTGGTAGTTGCATATTTGCTTCATAAGCGGCTCTTTTGATACTTTTATAACTCATTTGTTTTTGTTGGATGATGATATAGTTGTTGACCAAATATGATTTGGCGGACACCCAATTGACCATCTGTTGTTCTTTAATTATCAGCTGTATGTTTTTTTACAACGGATAATTAAAGGACAACGGATTTAGATAGTTTTTTGAGGATTACAGTGTTACTACAAATCTAGCACACTTTGACCAGTTTACTACTTCCCTTCCACCAAATCACCAAACTGACAATATTCCCGATAAAGCCTTTCATAAACAGCAACTTGTTTTGGATTTGGTTGATAAATGGTATCAAAACCAGCGCCCATTTTTTTCATTGCTTTAGACACATCTTTATAAACACCTGCGGCGGTGGCGGCAAACATCGCAGCCCCTAAAGCACAAGTTTGTTCTCGTTTTGCAATTTTAATGGGTTGATTGAGGACATCCGCCATAGTTTGCATAATAAATGGCGATTTTTTAGCAACACCACCTAAACCAATAATGCCTTTAATCGGAATGCCTTCTGCCTGAAACCGTTCCACAATTTTTTTAGCACCAAAACAAGTAGCCTCTACTAAGGCTCTAAAAATTTTAGGGGCATCGCTGCCTAAATTTAAACCAAAAATAGCACCTTTTAAAGCCTGATTGGCATCTGGTGTTCTTCTACCATTGAGCCAATCGAGGGCAATGATTCCAGTTGTGCCAGCCTCTATCTTTTTGGCATCTTTAGTTAATTGAGGGATTAACCTATTTATAGCTTCCTCAATTAATTGTTGCTTCAATTTTTTATCAATTAATTTACTTTTTCCTAGTACTTCTTCTAAGGAATAAGCTAATAAATTTTTGAACCAAGCATAGACATCTCCAAAAGCAGATTGCCCTGCCTCTAAACCAAGCATACCAGGGATAATCGAACCATCTACTTGCCCACAAATTCCTCTGACTAGTTTATCACCGACTTCTTCCATTGGTGCAACTAACATATCACAAGTGGAAGTACCCATAACTTTGCTAAGATGATAAGGGGTAATTTCGCCACCTACTGCCCCCATGTGAGCATCAAAAGCACCTACTGCTACCGTTATATCTGTGGTTAAACCCAATTGTTTTGCCCATGCTTTAGAGAGCTTTCCTGCTGGGACTTCTGACGTATAAGTTTTGGTAAATAATCGTTCGGTAAGGCCATCCAGAAGTGGGTCTAAGGCTACAAAGAAATCATTAGCAGGTAAGCCGCCAAAATCTTCGTGCCACAAAGCTTTATGCCCCGCAGCACAACGACTGCGTTTCATTTGATGGACATCTGTGCCGCCTGTTAGTAAAAAAGGAATCCAATCACAATGCTCTACCCACGAATAAGCGGCTTTTTGAATACTTTTATCTACTCGAAGCGTGCGCAATATTTTAGCCCAAAACCATTCAGAAGAATAAATGCCGCCCTCATATTTACTATAATCAATCTGCCAGTTAGCACATAAATCATTGATTTCTTGTGCTTCTTGGATGCCTGTATGGTCTTTCCAAAGGATAAACATAGCATTAGGATTATCCGCAAACTTAGCCTTTAAAGCAAGAGGCGTCCCCGTTTTATCTACCGCTACTGGAGTAGACCCTGTAGTATCTATCGCTATGCCTTTTATTTTTGCTGCTATTCCTTTTGGTGCGGCTTTTAGGGCTTTTTTGATAGACTTTTCTAACCCTTCCACATAATCTAATGGATGCTGTCGAAATTGATTGGTTGCTGGATTACAGTATTTGCCCTTTTTCCATCTAGGATAATAGCAAATGGCACTACCCATTTCTTTTCCATTTTTTGTACTGACAATAACCGAGCGAACAGAATCTGTCCCATAATCTACACCAATGACATAGCTCATAACTTAGTTTTATAATTATACTTTAACAGGTTAAGATTTGAAAATTTTCAAAAACTTGAGCAGCTCAAGTTATATCCCCAAATGGCTATATTGTTTTATGGTTATATTGTTGAGTAGGGTTTTATCCCTATTTTAAGCTGCAATTATTAAGCAATGTAACAATTCAACAATAAAACAATCTTCAACAGAAAGTCTATTTTTTACCCTGATGCAGTATTTAAGGTGTTGCGATGTTGCGGTGTTGCGATGTTTTGCACAATAAGGCAACATCGCAAACAAGTTTACCATTCCAAAACAATCTTTCCAAAATGTTGCCCACTTGCTTGATATTTGAAAGCATCGGCTAATTGCTCAAAACCAAAACTTTTATCAATAATAGGTTTTATACCATTAATATTAATGGCGGCGGTCATTTTTTCTTGCATAGCTTTACTACCCACAGCAATGCCAATCAATCGAATATGTTTGAAAAATAGTTTAGGGAAAGTAATTTCTCCTTTTCTGCCACCACCTAAGATACCAATAGAAGAAATATGACCGCCAATTTTAACGGCTTCAATAGAATTGCGCATCGTCGAACCGCCACCTACATCTAATACATGGTCTACACCGCCACCTGCTAATTTGAAAATCGTTTTACCCCACCTAGGGTCTTCTTTATAATTGACGACTGCTTCGACACCCATAGTTTTTAGGCGTGCTGCCTTTTCTGGAGAAGAGGTCGTTGCATATACTTTTGCACCTGCTGCCTTGGCAAATTGTAAGGCAAAAATAGACATCCCGCCAGTCCCTTCTATTAAAACGCTATCTCCAGCTTGTAAACCTCCTTCTACCATTAAGCCTCTCCAAGCGGTCGCTGCTGCACAGGGTAGGGTAGCGGCTTCTGCGTAAGAATAGTCATTTGGAATAGCGGTTACAGAAGTAGCCGCTACACAACTTTGTTCGGTGATAAAACCGTCAACAGTTTCTCCATTTACGAACATTGTTTTAGGTAAAGTTGGTTTGCCTTCTATCCAATTTGGGAAAAATAAAGACATGATTTTATCTCCTACTTGCCAATCTTTTACCCCTGCTCCAAGAGCGATGATTTCTCCTGCACCATCAGACATAGGAATACGTCCTTCTGGTACAGGTATGCCACCAATGGCGACTAAATAATCGTGAAAATTTAAAGAAGTGGCGTGCCACTGGACTAATATTTCTCCCGCATTTGGAGTAGGTGTTGGTTTTTCGGTAATTACTAGATTCTCTAAACCCCCTGGACTTTTTACAGCTACTGATTTCATATAATTATTTTTTGAATTAAAATTAAATGGTCGGACAAAATTGTTGTATCGTTAAAATTTAGAATTGTTAACTTATTTTTGTCTGACTACTTACTCCTATTTATTTAAATAGACCAAAGGTAAAGTTTAAATATTTATTTACAACATTGGTATTGATAAGATTTTAAAAGGTAGAGAATTTTAATAAGAATAGATTCCTAAACTAGGTTAGTTGAATGAATCAATTTCAGTTGACTCTTCCGAATTTTGGAACTGGAATAATTGGAGGAGCATTTTACTAAATGGAAAATTTACAGAGGAACTTTTGTTCCTTCCCCATCTACCCTAAAGAATTGATTATTAATGATGAGTAAAGCTTGGGATTGGGAAGAACCTTTTTTGATACTATGACTTACATCTGTACGGATAATCGCACCACTGAAATCTAAACTAACCTTTTGAGCAATGGTATGGCCAATAGAGATATGATTGACTTTAAAATGTTTTAAGGCTTTATTAACCTCTTTTTCCGTACATTTTTTATAAAAATTTCGATAGGGGATAGCTAAACCTCGATACCATAAAGGCCCATGGCTAGCAAAGAGGAAATCTTCATCTTGCCTATCTAACTTATTTTTAGAGGGACCATTATTCAACCGATTTCTAATAATCGTGTTAATTTGGTCAATTTTGAAACCAGCTTTGACTAATTCTGGGCTAATGCCACCGTGCACAAAAAGTGTTTTGCCGATTTTTTCAATGGCATTTTTTGATTTCATCCATTTAATCAATTCTTGATTGTCTGCCATCAAGCTGGTATAGGCTATTTTTTCATCTTCTTTTTTAGAATATTTTTGAGCTAAATGAATATATTTTTTATCGACATAATTTGTCTTTCCTTCTAGATTCAAGACTTCATGATTACCTAGGATAAAATGAACCATGCCACCATTTTCTTGTGCAGCTTGTTCCAACTTATAAATTAACCATAATACTTGGGTCACATTATCTCCTCTATCCATGAAATCACCATTTAAAACAAGATGCCCTGTACCATAGGTCCAATTATAAGCTGTATCCATGACTCCATTTGCTAATAAAAGACTATAAAAAGCATTGAAGTTGCCTTCAATATCTGAAATGGCTAATAATTTTTTGGGTTGCTTATAGGTAGATTTAGGGGGTTTAATTTTCTTTAAAATAGGAATAGTAAAAAAATCTCTGTCCTCATTATCGACGGTGCAATTTAAAGTGATGTTGTCTTTTAAATCTACCTTTTCCTCCAATATATGATATTGATTGGCAGATTTAACTACCTGAATTATTTTAGCATAATCTTTTTCTCTAAATAAATAGGGCCCATCGACACTATGTAAAATTAGACTTTCTAAAGAATCACTAATGGAAGGAGAGAAACTAGATACAGATAAAAGTGCAGACTGAGCACTTAAAAATGGTAATACCATCCAAAGACAAATTGACATTGTCCAAAAAGTAGCTTTTTTTTGGGTTGTATTTACCATTTTAATTCTTTTCGTGAGTTCTTTTAAAACGCTAATTTACTTATTATGTTTTGTCTTTCTAAATTCTTTAGCTTAAATGTTTGGAAAAAATCGACGAATGAAAATTAAATTCCACTTAAAAAGTAGTTTTACTAGTAGAAAAAATGGCAACTAATAAATTTATTACAACTCAAAGAACGATTACCTTCAATAAAGAAAGATAGCTATAAAGTGACGACTTTTCTTATTTAATTTATATTTTTGCAAATTGGACGCAGAGATATTGAGCATGAAAAAACTACGTGCTTAATTAGGTTATTAAAAATATAAAATCTTAAATATAATTGGATACTTACTTTTATAGTTTTATCTTCTCGATTGAATAGACGTTTTTATTTAATTGAATAATAATTGTTTGGGTAATAAAATGCTGATTATTAGTAAATAATAAATATTAATAATTGAATAATGAACCTTCAAAAGAATAAAAGATAAGATTTAAGTTCCAAATTTTAGAGACAAACTGCTATTTTTGATTTTTAAGCACTTTAATCTGACCTGAATTATGATAGGAAATCATAGTTTTATTTAATTTTCTAGATACTTCACAGCAAAAAAGATAATATAATGACATTTAGTACAAAAACTGCTCCCCCTGCGATAGTTGATAACGTGTTGGATACCATTGGAAATACCCCTTTAGTGAGAATACGCCGATCGCAAGGTTCTGTGAAAGCAGAAGTGCTAGGAAAAGTGGAAGGATTTAATCCTGGTCACTCTGCTAAGGATAGAGTGGCACTTTATATGGTAGAAAAAGCAGAGCGAGAAGGTAAAATTCAAGAAGGAGCAACGATTATAGAAGCAACTAGTGGAAATACAGGTTTTAGTTTAGCAACGGTTTGTTTAATAAAAGGCTATAAATGTGTCTTGACCGTTAGTAGTAAGGCGTCTGATGAGAAGTTGCGTTTATTACAAGCGATGGGCGCAGAAGTGTTTATCTGTCCTTCGAGTGCAAAGCCAGAAGATGCGGATTCTTATTATTCGGTGGCGAAACAATTGCATGCTGAAATTCCGAATTCTTATTACTTGAATCAGAATTTTGATGATGCCAATAAAGATGCGCATTATTATTCTACGGGCCCTGAGATATGGGAACAGACGCAAGGGCGAATTACGCACTTTGTTTGTTGTGTCGGAACAGGGGGAACTATATCTGGAACGGCTCGCTATTTAAAAGAGCAAAATCCAGATATTCAAGTGATTGGCGTAGATGCTTACGGTTCTGTGTTAAAAAGATATTGGGAAACTGAAGAATTTGATGAGAAAGAAATCTATCCTTATAAAGTGGAAGGATTAGGAAAAACGATTATTCCAGGAAATGTCGATTTTAGCTTGTTTGACAAAATGATAAAGGTGCATGATAAAGATAGTGCCATTCGAGCAAGAGATTTAGCCCAAAAAGATGGTCTTTTTGTCGGTTATTCGTCGGGTGCAGCTATGCAAGCTGTGCATAAAATGAAGCGAGAATTGGTCGAAGATGATGTAGTTGTCGTGCTATTTTCTGACCATGGTAGTCGCTATTTAGGTAAAGTTTATAGTGATGATTGGATGGAAGATATGGGCTTTTTGAAAAAGAAAGAAGAATCTTATAATTCTTACCTTTATCGGAAATATAAAGTGCGATATAAGCGAATTTATAATAAAGTAAATTACTATATTAATCAGTCTTTGAAAATGTAATTTGTGAAGAAATGAGTTTATAAGGTGAGGAGTTTATGAGATGCAAATGTACGCATAAACTCATTAACTCATAAACCCCTGTCTTTATGGAACTAGACATGTATTAGTAGCGTTAGAGTAGATAGACTAATCACTTAATTCATAATATAAACCAAAAAAGATATTGAGCGAAATTATTTTAACCATTGAGGATGTAGATTTAGTAGAATTATACGGCCAAGGAAATGTTAAATTAAATTTGTTAAGACAAGCATTTCCAGATATTACGATTACTTCAAGAGGAAATAACGTGAAATTAGCTGGCGAAAAAAAATACACCCAAAAAGCAAAAACGAAGCTAGAAGCCATGGTGCGGATGCTTCGAGACAATAAAGAATTAACGACTAATACGGTTACTGACTTATTAAATGGAGGTAATCCTTATGAAGTAAGACTAAGTAGTGGGCCAAGTAATGCGACGATTGTACATGGTCGGAATGGAAAACCTATCAAGGCGAAAACTCGTAATCAACGTAAATTAGTCGAGGCAGCAGATAAAAATGATGTCGTTTTTGCGGTAGGGCCAGCAGGTACAGGTAAAACGTATACGGCAGTAGCTTTAGCCGTTAGAGCTTTGAAGAATAAAATTGTTAAAAGGATAGTTTTAACTCGACCAGCCGTAGAAGCAGGGGAGAGTTTAGGTTTCTTGCCTGGCGATTTAAAAGACAAGATTGACCCTTATTTAAGGCCTTTATATGATGGCTTAGAAGATATGTTTCCAGCTGAAAAATTAAAGTTTTTCATGGAAAATAGAGTCATCGAAATTGCCCCTTTGGCATTTATGCGGGGTCGAACTTTGGATAATGCTTTTATCATCTTAGATGAAGCACAGAATACCACGACCACTCAAATAAAGATGTTTTTGACCCGTTTGGGGCCAACGGCTAAATGTATTATTACTGGAGATTTATCTCAAATTGATTTACCTTATAGCCAAAAATCGGGCCTGCGCAAAGCGATTGATACGTTAGGGCATTTAGAAGGTATTTCAGCAGTTTACTTAACTGCGGATGATGTAGTGCGTCACCGATTGGTGAAAGAAATCATTAAAGCTTATCAAAAAGAAGCTGATTTGGCGCATGAAGAAAAATTGCGCAAAAAAGATGAACGTAAACAATTACAAGAGGATAGAGCAATTCGTCGGAAAGATCGAGAAGAGTTATGAGTTATAAATGATGAGTGATGAGTGAGTACCGATACTTATCACTTATCACTCATCACTCATAACTACCAACCTGTTCTAAAAGCCATTTTTTTTCACTATTGACAGTTGATGTTTCGATGGCTTTTTTGAGTTTTATTACTTCTTTTTGGTCATAAAAATTCACTTTTAATAAACGTTTGGTGAAGCTGATAATATTGAGAAAATTTTCTTTGTGATAGCCAATAACTTCCTTCCTTCTAATAAAATTAGCCATCGCTTCTAAGTGTGATTCTAATAGACTATTCTCCTTTATTTCCCAATAAATTCTGAGCTGTAATATTTTAGCATTCAACGTGTTGAGCAAATCTTTATCACTCACTTTTTGAAGAAAATTAAGAGCATTTTCATAATCCTTATCCTTCACATATAATAGGCGAGCCATATTAAAAGCAAAGGCGCTATTTCTAGAATTTTTTTGTAGTTTATTTTTATAATCGTGAATAAATTGCTCTGTTAGCTCAAAATCTTTTGCCATCAAACCTGCTGCTACCACATTGGCATAAGTAAATTTGGATAGAAACCCTTTCTCTAAAAAACAACCAATTTCCAAGCCTTTTTTATAGAGTTTAAGGCTCTCTTCAGCATAACTTCGTTCTCCATTATTGATTTTTTTGATACAATAATTTATCGCTAAAAGGTAAATATCTTGAATTTCTTGAGCTGGAAATAAAGTACTATATTTTAAAATTTGTTGTTTTAAATTATTGAAGGCACCTTCAGCGGTTGGTTGTGCCGAAAGTTGATAGGCATTATAATACAAGGCAATTGCAGGAATATTCTTCCATTCTTTTTTGTCAATATATCGTAGTATTTGTTCGACCCATTCAAAGTCATATTCAATATTGTAAAATGCTTGTTGGGCTTTTAGAAAACAAGCTTGCCGAAGTTTAGCAGAGAAATAGGCGATATCAAAATTTAAACCTAATTCCTGTAGATTGACGGGAATATCTCTTTTTTTAGAACTACTTAATTCAAATTGCTCCCATTCCAATAAATTTTTAGCCGCAAAATAATCCTGATTGCGATAAGGTTGCTTTTCTAATTGCTGGGTCGCTTTCCTTTGAATTCGGTAAAAATGCTTTTCCAAGCCATTTTTTCTATAAAATTTAACTAATGGTATTTGGTCGTTTATTGGCTGATGGTCTTGTTGGTTAATAAACTGCTCTACTAATTTTAGTAAGTCGCTCAATAATAAACGAACTTTATGGTCTTTATAATCGACCTTTTTGCCAAAAATATGTTGGTGTAGGTCGATTTTTTTAGGCGTAATTCGACAAGTTTATCTAACCAGTTGAGAATAAAAAGAGATTCTCCCAAAAAT
>JAFMDF010000447.1 GCA_017857395.1 Bacteroidota bacterium
TATTTTGATAATATTTTATTTTATTAACTAATTTTGGGCGAACCTAGCGATAAATTATTTTTAATTAGTCGAATCAATCGCAATTACCCGCTTGTCAAAGCTCAGCGTAACCTAATACTAATTCAATATTTTAATCGACTAGAAATCAATTCGTTATATTTCTTAGTACCTACTTTTTCTTTAGCCTTTTTAATTGTTGTCTTAAAAGACTTCATAGGACTTGATTTATATGCCGTTGGTTTTCCTTTCATTCCCTATTTAATAATGAGTTTCTTAGTAGGTCTTATAATTATATTATTCTTGAAAATTTTTCCCGATAAAAAACTACAGGAGACTGTTGCTTATTTAGAAGAATTGAAAGAGATGGTGTAATGCTAGCAGTTCGATTCCTGAATTTCTGACTATTAAAAAGACCATCTTCCAGCCTTTACAAAAAGATGGCATATTATTTTCTATAATATATCAAATAAAGTATTCGTCGGTGCATCCCCATTCGTCGCTCAGCTTTGGGGTTATTGTGGAAGAAATTAGTGCTTATTTACTAACAAATCAGCAATTTAGGCTCCAAATAATTCACCAATCATAAAATTTCCCTATCTTTCGGGAATTGTAAAGTATATTGAGAAAATTACACTAAGAACAGATTTATGAAAAACCCGCTTTTCAAGATTCGGGAGGAAGGAAAATTCGGATTTATCAATGCAGAAGGTATTGTAGTCATCGAGCCACAATACTATGATGCGGAGGCATTTTACAATAATTTTTCTAGAGTTCGCTTTAATGATAAACTAGTTCCATTGGACTGTATGGGGCGTTTATTGATGAAACAATTATTCAAGCATGTAGGTTATTTTGAAGACGGGTTGGCAAAAGCACAATTGGTCCAACGATGGGGCTATATTGACCGTCGAGGTAGTTTAGCTATTGACATTCAATTTGACGAAGCGGGAGATTTTTATCAAGGGGTAGCACCTGTAGCCGTCAATAGAAAATATGGTTATATTAATAAAAAAGGAGATTTTGAAATTAATCCACAATTTGATGCCGCTCAGGAATTTAAAGGAGATTTAGCGGCTATCGCTATTGATGGCGAATATGGATTTATCAATAGAAAGGGAGAAATTATTATTGAACCAAAATTTGAATCTGCAGATTCTTTTCAAGGAGACATAGCGGTGATTAGAGAAGATGAAAAATGGGGCATTATTGATAAAAAAGGGAATATCTTAATTGAACCACAATTTGACATTATTGAAGGGTTTTCTGAAGGTGATTTCTTTGATGGAATGGCATTAGTTGCAAAGAATGACCAATATGGTTTTATTGATGATAAAGGGGAAATAGTTGTTGAACCAATTTATGATTTTGCAGGAGATTTTGGGGAACAAATGGCCTTAGTAGAAATTAATGAAAAATTCGGGTATATAGATAAAAGAGGCAAGTTATTAATCTTGCCTAAATTTGAAGATGCAGGTGTTTTTTCTGATGGTTTAGCACAAATTAAAGTAAAAGATAGATGGGGGTTTATTGATACAGATGGTAAATTTGCTATTCCTGCTCGTTTTGAAGATGTGTTACCTTTTAAAAGTGGGTTAGCTTGGGTTTCTATTGATAATAAATGGGCTTATATTGACAGGTTTGGGGATATTGTTTGGAAAGAGAAATAGTTTGAAGCTCAAATTGCTAAAATTCAATATTTATTAGTCCATATTTTTCGCATTCATCGTTCATCGTTTATATTTAATCGTTTCTTAAAAAAAGCTACCCTATTAGAATCCAATTTATTTTTCTATTAATTGGATTATATTCCTATCTTTTTAGTTACTTTTATCCCTAACTATTCTTTCCTCTATAAAAAGCATTTATGTTCCGAAGTACCTTTTTCGCTACCATTCTGACGGTTCTATTAGTAACTATTACTACCATTGCTACAACTGCACAAAGTGATAAATCTTTTGATGTCGGTTTAGAAATACAAGTGTATCCAACGGGTGTTATTCCTGGGTTACATTTTGAATATGGTTTAAGTGATAAAGATGGCTTATTAGGTAGAATAGGCTATAATATTGTAAATCATAGAGATTTAGGCGTGCAAGACAATGAAAAAGGGGGTGGTTTTGGTTTTTCGGTAGGCTATCGCCGTTATTTTAAAACCAACCGACAAGGTTTTTTTTTAGGCGCTAGAACAGATTTATGGTTCAATAAAATTGACTGGAAACAAGACCCTAATTTAATTACCGAAGTCAAAGGTCGTACAGATATTACTGTTTTTCAACCGACTGTCGAAGCAGGTTATGTCGTTAATTTGAAAAAAGAAGGTTGGTCTTTTGTACCTTCCATTGCTTTTGGGGCAGAAATTAATATTAAGACAAAAGGAGAGCCTGTTGGAGAAGGCGCTGTTTTGTTATTAGGTTTTACTTTTAGGAAACGTTTTTAACAGAGTATGAGTACGTAAGCAAAATTAATTGAATTACCGACTTTCCAAAATAAGAAAGGCAATCTTTCCTTTTTGATAAAGGGTTTTTTTATAAAATGCTACATTTGCTAAAAAGATAAAATGAAATATGCTTGCCTTTTATTCCTATTTCTCTGTTTAAATTCAATAGAAGTGTCTGCTCAAAAGAATACTGCTACCAAACCCAAAATCCTTATCTTTACCACAGGCGGCACAATTGCTAGCATCAATGGCAAACCGATGATTGATGGCCCCATTTTGGTGCAAGCAGTTCCTGAATTGACGAATTATGCAGAGATAGAAGTCGTTGAATTCAGCAAAATTGGGTCTTCTCAAATGACGCCTGCTAATTGGTTAGAACTATCCAAAAAAATCAATGAAGTCTTGGCAAAAGATTCGTCCGTTACAGGCATCATCATTACACACGGCACTGATACGATGGAAGAAACAGCCTTCTTTTTAAACCTAACCGTAAAATCCAATAAGCCCGTTATTCTAGTCGGTTCTATGCGCTCTAGCAATGAAATTTCTGCTGATGGTCCTGCTAATTTATTAAATGCGGTCAGAGTAGCCATTGATAAAAAAGCGATTGGGCAAGGGGTTCTAGTGGTCTTAAATGAACATATAGCCGCTGCTAGAAATGTGTTTAAAAATCATAATCGAAATGTGCATACTTTTCAATCGCCTGAGTTGGGTTACTTAGGATTTGTTGACCCTGATAAAGTTGTTTTTTATCAAAAGGTTTTACATCCACATACAGACCAAACAGATTTTGATATTCGCTCCTTAACTACTTTACCTAAGGTGGTATTGGTACAGGATTATACAGGTTTTGATGCGACTATTTTAGATTATCTTTTTAATCAGCATATTGAAGGTTTAGTTGTCCAAACTTTTGCAGGTGGTCGGGCAAGTGCAGGTGTACGAAAAGGTTTACAAAATGCGACTAATAGTGGTATTCCTGTCATCATCGCTTCTGGTGTGCCAAATGGTCGAATTATTGGAACATCGCCTTATGATTTCCCCGCTATTTTTTCTAATGATTTTCGAGGGAATAAGGCTCGGATTTTATTGATGCTTTGTTTGGTGGAAGGGATGGATATGGAGGGAATTAAGACGGCTTTTGAGATGTACTAATTTAATAATAAATCCGTTGGGAATACAATCCGTTGGGGTAAAATAATTTATTCCCAACGGATTGTATTCCCAACGGATTTTAAGCTTTAAGTTAATATATAATCTACTTCAAAATCCTTTATGGTTCCACAATATTAAACAACAATTCAAAAGGCGTACCCACCATTTTCTGGAAATCCGCATAATCGTTTTTACTTCCCTCAATTGTAATATTCCCAGACAGTACCTGTTTTAAACCCGTTGTCTTTTTAGTAATAATATCATTAAAGACATTTTTATTCATCGTAATCGTCGCATTTGGATTATCAGCTAAAACACCGACTCTATTATGCAAAACATCATTTACCAAATACAGCGAAATAGATTGGTCAATATCTGGAAAAACCATATTAAACGTATAGTTTTTTCCGCCCGTTTTAGAGCGGTCTAATCGAACTGCCATATAATCATAAAAATTTTCTAAAGGCAGGTTGGTAATAATATCGTCGGTCGTCGTAACGCCTTTTAAATGTTTGAGTAGAATCCCATTTTCTAATTCTTGTGCGCCTGTTAAATAGAAATTTCGCCAAGGGCCAGATTCTGCGGTATACGCCAATTGTCGATACACTTGCGCTAATAAACTTCTAGCTTCTTTATTGTCAGGTTCTGCAAAAACGACCTTATTTAAGACCGTTGCTGCCCAACGATAATTCCCTTTGGTGATATCGGTTTGCACTTTCTCCAAAATGGCAGCCGAACCGCCCATGTATTCTACATAATGTTTGGCTTCCGCTGCTGGTGGCAAAGCGTGTAGATTGGCAGGATTCCCATCAAACCAACCAAAATATAATTGATATTGCGCTTTTGAATTATGGCTTAAAGTTCCATAATACCCTCGATTGGCAAAGAAGGAAGAAAGCGATTTTGGTAATTTAATTTGCTCGGCAATTTCCGTCATCGTCAAGCCATTATTCGCTAAATATAAGGTCTCATCGTGAATAAATTTATACAAATCTCTTTGCTTTGTCCACAATTCTAAAATATCTGTTTTACCCCAAGTTGGCCAATGATGACTGCCAAAAGAAACGACGGTTTTATCGCCAAATAACTGGATGGTTTCATCAATATATTTTGCCCATTTTTGTCCATTTCTGACTTGTGCGCCTCGCAGCGTATATAAATTATGTAGGGTATGATTAATTTCTTCAGCTTGACAAAAGGCTTTATATTTTGGAAAATAGAACATACATTCCGAAGGTGCTTCTGCTTCTGGTGTATTTTGAAACACCATTTCCAATCCATCAATCGTTACTTTTTGCCCTGTTTCGGTAATCGTAATCGTTGGTTTTAGAATCCCCACTTTGCCTGCGCTTACTTTCTGCCCTAATCCATTGCCGACCATCCCCATTGTATCCGTTGGCAATAAATGTCCAAACATATAAGTAGCTCGGCGTTTCATCGCATTTCCGCCGATGATATTCTCACTAATGGCATGTTCGTAAAATCCTTCTGGAGCGATAATTTCTACGCCTGCTTTTATTTGTTCTTGCGTCACGACGCCCTTAATGCCACCAAAATGGTCAATATGGCTATGCGTAATTAACACCGCCTTGACTGGCTTTTTTCCTAACTGTTCATCGACTAACTCCATCGCTGCCCGAGCCACCGCTTCCGTGGTCAAAGGGTCAATCACTATCCAACCATTATCCGTTGCCACCACCGTCATATTCGCCAAATCAAAACCTCTCACTTGATAAATCCCTTCCGTTACTTCATATAATCCATGCTTTCTATTCAACTGACTCTGTCGCCACAAACTAGGATTCACCGTACTCGGCGCTGCTTGTTGCAAAAAATCAAACCAACTTAAATTCATTGCAATACTCCCGTCCGCATTTTTAATCGCAGGGTCTTTTCGAGTGGCTATGAAGCCTTTGTCTGCTCTTTCGAAATCACTTGTATCATCAAAAGGTAATTCTGCTAGGATTTGTTGGTGCGTGGCTGTTATTGATTGGGAGGGGGCTGCTTTAATCGGTTCGGTTGTGTTTTGTTCGCTACTACAGGAAAATAATAAGCTGGTGATGCTTGCTAGTAATACTAGAGTCCATAAAAAGGAAGATGTTTGAATTTGTGGCATGGTCGTTTTATTTTTTCGGAAAGTGGTCAGTTAATTAGGCTACAAAGCTAACTAATTAGGTTTGGAAAGGTGGTACGGTTGGAGCATTAATCCACTTACTTGGAGGCATTTAAAAAGAGTTACCACCTGCCTTAAATAAAAAAGGTATCGAATTCGATGCGTTTAAATTCTAGATAACCTTTCCTATTTCATTTTACGCAAAAAAAAAGCCGCACAAAAAGTACGGCTTATTAACAAATTATAATCCCATGAACATATCCAAAATTAATTCTTTAGTTTTCTATTTGGTTAGTATATTATATAAAGTAAAGATGTATCTGATGGAGTAATTTTAGTTCGCTACAAATCCTTCTTTGAAAGTATGAATGTTAGCAAAGCATTCTAAATCCCACTAAAGAGTGCTTTGCCAACTTCAAATCCCATGAACATATCCTAAAATTATTAAGCTAATCTTTTATTAGCTTTTGCGTTAATTACTTAACACACTACAAAGATACAGGCAAAGAAGCCTTATCTAAAGTACAAAAATAGTCATTTGTGAGAATTTAATAATTAGTAATTTATTAGTAATTATTTGATTATCAATATTTTAACATGAATTATAAATAGGATTTTGTGAAAATAAATCAATTTTTACACTTCATTTTTTGTCAATATTCATACAAAAAAGAAGCAAATTTTAACATATTTTCAGTTGCATCTTTGTTTTTAAGCAAATTTTAAGCAATGATTTTACTAATCTTATTCATTTAACTAACATCTGTGTCCCTTCATTAATCCGTGGTAGAAATATA
>JAFMDF010000448.1 GCA_017857395.1 Bacteroidota bacterium
TATTATTTTGATAATATTTTATTTTATTAACTAATTTTGGGCGAACCTAGCGTTTCTAATGAACAAAAAATCGAAAATCTTAAAGCCGTAAAAGGTTTGGAAGAAACGGAGGAAGGTTTTCTAATTGCCATTAATTCCTTATTAAAACGAAGTTATGACCACAATAAAAAAGACTTATTAGATTCTCATAAAATAGCTGGACAGTCAAAAACACAATTCATTGTTTTAATGCTACTTACCGCATTGATTGCTGCTTTTTTAGGTTCATTTATTGCCCGAAAAATTGATTTAGCACTCAATAAATTGAAAATAGTCGCCGAAAGCTTAGGAAATGGACAATATGATACCCGTTTTAAAATAACCACAAATGATGAGTTTGACGAACTCGGAAAAGTGTTCAACCAAATGGCTGAAAATCTAGAACACGCAAAAATTATAAAACAACAAAACAAAGACCTAGAACGACTCAATAAGGAGTTAAAAGTAAAAAATGATGCGCTAGATAGTTTTGTTTATCGGGTTTCTCATGACTTAAAAGCGCCTGTTATCAATATTGAAGGTTTACTTCAATTAATGCAAAGTAATATGCATAAAGAGTCCTCACCGATTGTCCACCAAGCTATTACCTTCATTAATGAGTCTTTGGTTAAATTAAAGCAGACTATTTTTGATTTATTGGAGGTTTCCCGAATAGAGCAACGATTGCAAGATGAAGTAGAAAAAGTAGAACTTACCCAAATTACAGAAGAGGTCATGGGCGAAATTCAAACCCAAATTCAAGCAACAAATGCTCAAATTAATTATGATTTTTCAGAGATTTCTGCAATAGATTTTTCTCGAATTAATCTTAAAAGCTTATTTGCCAACCTAATGACTAATGCCATCAAATATCGTTCCCTTGAAAAAGCGCCCATACTCCATATTTCAGCCACTCGTCAAAAAAATCACCTCTCCATTAGTTTTCAAGATAATGGCCTCGGAATTGATTTGAAACGACATCGAGAAAAGATGTTTCAAATGTTTAGTCGTTTCCATAGTCATGTCGAAGGATCTGGTGTCGGGTTATATATTGTCAATAAATTGGTCACTACAGCAAAAGGGAGTATTGAAATAGAAAGTGAAGTTGGAAATGGTACTTGCTTTACTGTAAAATTACCCTTGAGTGTAATTGCTAGTTAAGACATTATTTGATTTTTTCGGAATTAGGGATGACAGGATTGCCTTTATATTTTGTCCATTTATAACCCCTAAGTTATCCTACCATTACTTGTTCGGTTTTATTACTCTTTATGAATAAAGTACATACGGTAGCAACTAGCAGTAATGCCCCTGCAAAAGTAATGGCATTCCGAGGGTCATTATCTAAAAAGTGTTTCAAGATATACCCAAAGGTTAGGGTTTGAATAATCATTGGGATGACAATCATCATATTAATAATGCCCATATAAACACCATAGCGTTCTTTAGGAATATCTCCAACGACCATTAAATACGGAATGCCCATCATACTAGCCCAACCGATACCAAAACCAGTAATGGCAAAGAATAATAAATATTTATTAGCAATATGCGGAAAAGCTAAAAATCCTATCGCAGCTAATATTAAACAGAAAGCGTGTACATATTTTGGACTATATTTTTTAGCGAATCCAACTAATAAAAAAGCAACTAAAAAGGTGACCACATTATACCAACCATTGACCAAACCAGACCAACCAACTGCCTCACTATAAGCCAGTTCGTTACCTGTTGGGGTTGCATTCCAAACAGAAAGGGCTATACTTTTAGAGGAATTTTGCCAGTAACAAAACAGCGCATACCATTGGAACAGATACACCAATGCCAATTGCCACATGACTCTTGGCATGTCTTTAATAGCCGCAAATATTTCAATTAAAGGGCCAAAAGCAGACCCTTTCTCACTTCTTAATTTAGCTAATTCCGCCGCTGTTGGGGGAATTTCTTCGGTTTTACTAATACTCCACAAGATTGAAGCTATCGAACAAAAAGCGCCTAGAAAAAAGGACGCATAGACCCAAGTAGGTAGCGAACCCGTTTTTCCAATAATAATTAATGGAAAGATAAATAAAGACAAATTAGCTAATGTTTGACCTAAACCTGTAAAAAAGCTTTGCATTTGAAAGCCCAATGGTTGTTGTTCATCGTCCAATTTATCCGCAATTAATGCTCGGTAGGGTTCCATAGCGGTATTATTACCCGCATCTAGAATCCATAATAAACCAGCAGCCATCCAAAGGGAACTACTAAAAGGGAAAGCCAAAAGGGTTAAACTACAAAGAATAGCACCTATTAAAAAATAAGGTTTCCGCCTACCAAATCTAGGGCTCCACGTTTTATCACTCATTGCCCCTATAATCGGTTGTACTAATAATCCTGTAACTGGTCCTGCAAGATGTAATAATGGAATTTGGTCTGGGCTAGCCCCTAAAAAATCATAAATGGGCGTTACGGCACTTTGCTGCAATCCAAAACTATATTGAATGCCAAAGAAACCGACATTCATATTCAAGATTTGCCAAAAACTTAACTTAGGTTTTTTCATGGTCGTTTTACTTTGTTGCTAATTTTGTAAAGATGCCACGAATGCTCCAAACTTGTTTGCCTAAACTAGTTAAGCAAATTAAATCAATAATAGTCGATACAAGTTTGGAGTAAATCCGTGGCTATTTAAAAAAATCACTATCTTTTACTAAGAACAATTCAAAGTACCTTAGACCTCTGGTCTGAGAAATTCTGAGCAAGCAAGTAAATAATGTGAACATTGTGCTACTCAGACCAGAGGTCTAAGGTACAGCTAAATTAATAGTACAAGTCTTACACTCCCTTACCAAATCATTTTGAGCCCTAATGACTAATGGTTACCAAATTCTTAGCAACCACTAGGGTCTCTGCGTTTTTTTTATAGCTAGAACAAGTAATCTCCATCTTCATTGCCGCCAAATCAATCTGAAGTACTGCCCAATCTTCATTATTTACCCATTTAATATGTAGGCTATTAGCTGCTGTTTCTATTAAATTAAACCCACCGTCAAAAGCAGGATGGTTATTCCTAAAAAGCATCAATCCTTTTAATGCTTTAATTACGGGTCTTTCTAAATGCGCATTTACTTCACTTTTGGTATAGTAATGACGGTTAATATCTCGACCTACATTTGTTTTAGCGAGTAGTTCCATATCATTCTCTCCTGCAAATAGTCCGACATAATAAATTTGTGGAACGCCCGGTACAAAAAATTGAATAGCTCTTGCCATTAAATAAGCATTTTCATCTCTACCCAAAGCATCAAAATAAGTACAATTGACCTGATATAAATCCAAATTCGAAGCAGCTGCTCCTGTTGCTTTTAAGCTATCTTTATTACTATTAAGGTGTATTTGTTCGACAATTTTATTCAATACGGCATCATCTATTAAGCCTGGTTTTCCATTCTCGGAAGCCACATCTACTATACCAATACCATCATGTGTATCTAATACCGTAACTGCATTTCTAGGGCTGACTGCCAACCATTTTTTAAGACTCCCTGCATTTTTATTAAACAAGGTATCTAAAACCAAGACAGGTAGGGCAAAATCATAGACATAATCTACTCGTTTGGCAATTTCAACCTGCGTCTTATAATAGGAATGAATTTCGACCAATGCCTCAATTCCTTTAGCCTTTGCTTTTTCTGATAATTGTCCAATAAATTCAAAAGTTTCCTCCGTCATAAAACAAGATGTGCCTTGTTTTTTTATCGCATAACCCGCTGCATCTAAACGAATCATTGTGATGCCTGCCTTTTGGAAAGTATCTAAAATTCCATCTAAATAACGTACGCCCACTTCCGTTGCCACATCAATATCAATCTGATTACTAGTAAAGGTGGTCCAAATCAATTTACTAGAACCATCTTTTAGTTTAAAAGTCGTAAAGGGCAAACTTGGGCGAGGTCGGTAAATACCCAATATATCCGCTTCCGATGCCCCATTTGGAAAAACCGTATCAAAACTCAAAAACAAAGTAGCATATTCAGAAGCGGTGCCTTTTTCCAAATAATCTTGAAATTGAACAGACTTGGCAGAAACATGATTCACAATCAAATCTGCCATAATATCCACTTCTTGACTCAATTCTTTTAAATCTTCCCAATCGCCCAACCTGGGGTCAATCAATTCGTGATTAATCGGGTCGAAACCTGCATCTTCCCCATCAATCGGATAGTAAAAAGGTAAAATATGCAAACCTCCAAAAAGTCCTTTTAATTCTTTTTGAAATAAATTTTTTAAGTCCGTAAGATTATTACAGCCTAATCTATCCACATAAGTTATGAGTTGTACTTTATTCTTCATCGTCAACTAGTAATTGGTTATTTTACAATTTTATGCTAAAAACAAATAGGTGTTTTTAATCAGATGTTAAATATAAATTATAATTGTGGGAAAAATGCTTTGGCATTATAGTAAATTGGAGCTACCATTCCGCAACGGGTAGCGCAACCCGTTGATGTTGGTAAGTTTATTTTAGAATAAAGGAAAGGCGAGAAAAAATGTCTTTTTAGTAAAAAGGGGAAATGATTCCTTAAAATTAGGTAGCTACGGGAAACAGCCGCCTAATAAGCATTTACAAGGCAGCTGTTTCCCACAGCCACTTTGGTTCAACTATTTCCATTTCTCCTTAAAGAAAATACCAGTCTTAGATTATAGTGTAACAATCAGGAAAGTAATGCTCTTTTAATTTCAACAAGAATCCAACTCCACTAAATAAGTTTCTAACTCAATATGGCGTTGCAAAACCATATTAGGATTTTCTGTCAAATCAACCAATAAATTAGCGGCAGTTTTACCGACTTCATAACCTGAATGTTTGATAAAGGTGATTTTAGGATTAATGTAATAAGGCAAATAACCGTTACTAATACTGATAACCGCTATATCATTAGGGATAAAAAGTCCTTCTTCATGAATAATCTGAATAACAGCTGAAAGGATTTCATCCGTCATGGTAAAAATAGCATCGGGTTTTTCGGTTTGTTTTAATAGTCGCAAAAAATGGTCTTTTATTTCTTGAATAGAGCTGCCATGAATACAAAAATGCTCCTTATAAGATAATTCATACTTGTCCAATGCTGCTTTAAATCCTTCTTTTCTGCGCTTAGTAATCGTTAAATTTTTGTTGGCAAATACACCTCCTATTTTTTGGTAATTTCTCTTTGCCAAATATTGGATAGCCGTAAAAGCAGCATTATAGCCATTAATTAACACCCTAGCACTTCCTTTTTCTCTAATTACCTTATCAACAAAGATTACAGGTATATCATTTTTAGCAAAGCCTTGAAAATGGTCGATATTTTTCGTCTCTCTCGTTAAACAAACTAATAAACCGTCTATGCCAAAGCTTCGGCATAAAGTGATACATTCCTTTTCTTTTT
Organism: Bacteroidota bacterium; assembly: GCA_017857395.1. Classification (GTDB taxonomy): domain Bacteria; phylum Bacteroidota; class Bacteroidia; order Chitinophagales; family Saprospiraceae; genus JAFMDF01. Next base: position 5,433 of record JAFMDF010000448.1, read on the forward strand.
CTAGGGAATCATTGGATTGAAAAATAACCAAACTATAGCCCTTTTTTCTAGTAATTTCTTCAATGCCTCGCACCATATCTGGAGAAAAAAAACGCCCCAATTCGGGAAGTATTAGCCCAAATAATTTACTCTTTCGTTGCCGAAAATTAACCGCCTGATTATTAGGAAAATAACCTAATTCATCTGCTACTTGTTTTACCTTATCTTTCGTAGTTTGCCCAATATCAGGATGGTCTTTTAAAGCTCTAGATACAGTAGAAGGACTTACTTCTAATAATTTCGCAATGTCTCTAATCGTGACTCTACTCATAAAAGGAAGGTGAAATCGTTAAGAAATTTTCTTTTTAGCCTAATTCTAACTAAAGTAACAAAAAGTTATTAACATCAACGGATAGCGCAACCCGTTGCGGAAAATAGATAACAAAATTAAAAATTTTTATTACATAGATATGTAAATTATAATTTAATTTTAGTCTTAATATTATAAAATGATATTTTGTTTTAAACACACAGTAATTAAGTAAAGTCTTATACTCTGAACGGTCAAGTATTTTGATTTTAAATCCAAGATTTATGCTTGCAAAACGTTAGTTTTAACATTGATAATCAAATAGTTATATTTTTGTTAAGATTTTCTTAACAATTCACAAAACTTGACCGTTTCTAGTATATAAGCTGATTTTAAACCAATATTTTTTTAGAAGTATTGTTAAGAAACTAGAATTGGACAAGGCTACATTAATGGTAGCCTTTTCTTTTATCCGCTAATCATCCAAATCAAAAAATGACACCAACAAAATCTATCATCTCTTTCGGAGAAATCCTTTGGGATATGCTGCCTACGGGAAAAGTAGCAGGTGGCGCACCTATGAATGTAGTCTATCATGCTAAACAATTTGGGATGGATGCTCAAATGATTAGTGCCGTAGGAAATGATGATTTAGGCAAAGAATTGATAACTTTTTTGCAACAAAAAGGAATTTCTACTAATTTTATTCCTACTCATTATACTTATTTAGACTTTGGACAATAAAACTTTAGGTAACCAAAGGTTACAAAGCAAAACA
>JAFMDF010000449.1 GCA_017857395.1 Bacteroidota bacterium
AATATTTCACGATAATTATTTGATTACCAATCTTTTATATCCAAAACTCACGTTAAGTAACAAAAGCGATTACAAAGTTAGTTTTCACTTATACAATTGGGTCGGTGCTGTCTATGCAGCACCACTTTTATTAAACGCTTAAAGTAACTTTACGTTTATAGCTTTTTGCCTATTTTTCTCCTCTTCTATTTCAAACGAAACTCTATCTCGTTCTTTTATTTCTTCCTTCACTTCTGATATGTGGGTAAACACATCGCCCCATCCACCATCAATTGTTATAAAACCATACCCCTTTTCTTCGCTAAAAAATTTTACTACTCGTGTTTTCATACATGAATGTTTATTATAAGTAGAGCCATTACCAATACTTAAAGTGTATCAAAAAAACACTCTTAGTTTTTTAAGCGCTATCTTTTTATTTTCAACAGCAAAAAAACTACCTTAACTTCTTTATACGTTTTCTCGTAAAACTATTGTCTTTTGCATCGCAACAATACCATAGTTTTGTGTTTATTTGTTTGTTCTCAAAGGAAGGAGCTTTGCTAGAAAGCTCCTCCTTTTTTACATCAATTATTTTCCTTATCGAGTTTTACTCTAATGCTACGTACACTTTATCCCCCTTTATTTATTTCGGCACATCTATTCGACCCTCTTTTATCGCCTTCGCCATATCCTCCAATAATTTAGTGAAACCATAAAATCCGTCATACTTATTATAATAGGTTTCCATTTCTGACTTACTACTATTATCCATTACCTTTTTAAAATCATTCATATACGGAGCTATTCCCATTAATAAATCTTCATCATTGCCACCCTTCGCATAAACCCCTTTTACAAATTGGTCTATCTTCTTCACCAATTTTATATTTGGATTGACTGCCTTTTTTTGTTTCTGCTCTAGGCTTACCTTTTCTAATAACGGATATCCATTTTCATCATACTTATCTGACCATAATTTCATAAAAGATGTACATTGAAAATCTGTTAACTCTTGTGCTAAATCATTGCCCGTAAAATCTAAGACACCTTTTATATAGATATGTCCCTGCTTTTCTAAATAAACTTTCAAAAAGACTATCAGCCGCTTTGCTCCCCATCCATCCACGTAGCCATGATAATTTTTTACATTTTCTAGAAAGGACTTTATCAGTTTTTCTATTTCTTTATCCGTTCCTTTTTTATTAAAAAAGAAAGTGTAGGCTTTGCCCTCTTTTTCTGTGCTAGCATCTGCCACTACTAAAAATCGCCAATCTGGTATTTTTTGCATCTCCTACTATTTTATTTTATCTGATAAGTCTTGAAGTTTCTTAATCGTCTTAGAACGTTTCAATATTGGATAAATGAAATCATAAGTGTTTTGTAAAATATTCTCTCGTTCTTTAATAGCTACTACATCCCATTGAAACAACATACCGTCCAAAAATTCTAAATGATTTAAAATAGTTAGGTCTAAAATGCTTGCGTAATCTCTTTGGTTTCGACCTGTTGGTTTATCTGGATTATTTGCCCTCCATTGTTTAGCAGTTTGACCAAATACTACTTGATTAATCATATCAGCTTCAGCTGCGAACGGTAACCGCTTTTTATAAGGCTGCGGATGAGTTAAGAGCCTTTCATCTACCTGCGATAAAATACTAGTCACTAAAATAGAATAACTCCCCGTTGCTAAAAAACGCTTAATATTATATGGGTCGCCTAATCTTAGCTGTTCTTCCGCCTTTAGTCGTTGAAATTCCTTATTTACCCAAACTGAAAAGCGAGGGTCTAGCCATTTACAGAAATCCATAGCTATATCACTATGTCCAAATGTACCTCCATACCTTCCAGAAGTGGACACTACTCCTATTGCTCCTGTCCTGTATGCTCGATATACATTTTTGGAGAAATAATTTTAGTATTATCTTCTATCAAACTTCTAAACTGGTGTATTTGCCCCAGTTTAAAATTCTCGTTATGCGCTTCCTCCCACGCAAATAAATAGGTTAATGTTTTCTGATTTCTCAACCAGTTTCTTATTAAATCAATTGGAAATTTAGGTTTTTTTTGCTTTGCTATATCGGTAAGGCTAATGTAGTCATTCCTATCAATCGAAATAATTACTCCCTCAACCTTTATTTTATTCTTAGCCATAGTAGTATTATCTAGACCTTCTTTATTACCGTAATTAATTTAACGGCTAAGAATTTCCTTTATTTAATTTCTTCTTTTTTCTAGCATTCATTATTTGCTTGAGAAAATTTGTTGGACTCACAACTCTTTGCCCTGTTTCTTGCTCAAAAGCTTCCCTTGCCTTGCCTGCCGCTCTACCACCTTTTACAGCTGCTATTCTATTTTCTTGAAAACCTTGGGCATCTACATTTATTGTTTCTCTCTTAGTCTGCATTTCTGCCAATTCAGTAAATATTAATTCTTCCCTTGTCATATGGTCACGCAAATTTTCTTTTCCTAATCCTTTAACCCGCTTATGGTCGGAAGGTATTAAACCAAATGTACCTGCAGATAGAATAGCGGTTAATTGCTGATATTCTTTATAGTCTGCTATACCTCTCTTCTTCCATTCATTTGTTAATTCTATCCGTCCTTCTTTCGTGCGAATTCTAGTTTCTATCCATTCATCAGAATAACCTAAGTCTCTGAAATTTTGACGCACCCTCTCCATTGCTTTTGCAGGGTCTTCTATTTCTTCTAGTCTTTCTTCTCCTAATTGTGCCAACCAATCTTTAAATGGTTCTGCATTGGGTGAAGATATTGATTGAACTATCCGAAAAATAGTTTGTCTATTTGCACAATCTGTTGAACGCTTTCTACCATCAGGCGCAATCATTTTCAAGTGTACGATAGTTTCGTACACTTGTGCTCCTTCTCTCTTTAACTTACTTTTTAAATCACTCCAATATCTTCTTGGGTTGTTACTGCCAGATAAAGCAGCCACTATATCTACAATTGAAAAATACCATTCTTCATTATGCCACTCTTTACGGATTGTGTAACCATTAAACTGTTTAGCAATATTCATAATTAGTGTTAATCTCTATTTTTCAAATCCTTTTTGACTAATGAAATAATGTAACCTCTTAATGTCCGTCCATCCTCTTTTACAAAGTCTTTCATATTTTCATAAACTTCCGCCGGAAAATCAACTGTCACTCTTCCATAATATTTACCTTTCTCTTTTACCTTTTCCTTTTTCAGTTTTTCGAATGCTTTTTCCTGCTGCTCTGTTGTTAAAGTACTTCCTGCTGTTCTTCTGGATGATAACTTATTCTTTGCCATAATATTAAACTTTAAAGATATTTCTGTAAAAATACAGAAATATCTGTATTATTCTGTAATTACTAATATCTCTTTTTCTACTTCATCAACAAGACTTTCAATTTCCAATTTTGCCTTTTTATCTTTAGCTTCAATTACTCCTATTCCATCTGCAGGAGTATCTGCGTAAATTTTACGATGATAAAGAACAGTATTCATTAATTTAATATCACTATCTCCGATTGCATCTAATACTGCCTCTGTCATTTCTCTTTTGGTAGTCTGTCCTACTCCAATATCATTCAATATAACAAATCCTGATAACCTACCTCCTAATTCTCCTTTTACATCTTTAACGCTATCATAAATATCAAGATAATTTTCAAATGCACGGAGTTCATATAATCCATATTTTACTGGTACGATAACAATATCACTAACTATAGTTATACGGTCGTTATGGTCACTTTTAGTTGGACGACCATCAATTATGATAACATCATATCGTTCACTTAAAGCTCTAACGTCTCTAATGAATTTTTTTTGAGGAACTTGTACAACAGGAATATGCTCTCTCTCATCATCTCTACATTCTGCCCAATGTCTACAAGATATTTGTCCCTCATCTGCATCAACTATACATACATCATAACCTTTCTTAGTAAGTCCAACAGCAAGGTTGACAGCAATTGTCGTTTTTCCTGTCCCTCCTTTAGTAGCAGTAATTGCAATTATCATAGCAAATTGAATATAATTAATAAATGGTGTTGCAATGTAAAGGTAGTTATATTAACTGTAATTTTTACAGAAAAATACGTTTTTTTACAGAATATTACAGAAGAAATCAATTGTTCTGTTTACTCTTATACCACTTTGTAAAATCTTTATACGTCATGCCTTTGGCTTTCTCCCTATTTATTAAAACTTCATTACTTTCTTCTTCTAATTTACGCTTTTGAAAATTAAGGTCTTCTAAGATAGAAGACCACACACCGCTTTCTACATCAAAAACCTTATGCTTGTGCCACCAATCTACAAAAACACCAGCACTTTTATTCTTTGCTGTTTTCTTAAAATGTACAATTGCTGCTTTTATAAAATAATCTTCATACCCAATGAACATTTCTCCTTTGATAGAAGGTATTAGCCTTTTAAAAGCTATGCCCTCTTTTACCCCTAATTTCACTAACTCATCATAACCTTTCTTCCTAGCGAAAGTAAGGTTATAGATATCTTCTTTTGTTGGTACAAAATCTTCTCTTGGTGTAATATCAATTATCTTCTTATCCCATATTTTAAATTCTATATATTTCACCTTACGACCTTCTCTAATGAAATTATATGAATATGATATTTTACTTCGCTCATAGCGGTTGATTTTCTCACAAGCATATTTAAGGACATGATAACTAAAAGTCTTAAAACTATTATATTTATTTTCTAATCCTAGCAATTGCCTCCATTCCATCCATTCTATTTTATAGATACTAATATTGGGATTATGCATTTTAGTCTTATTTCTATACGTTTTCAATAAAGTATATTGGTGTTTTACAGCCCCACCCTCTAAACCTTTAATTTCTTGGTAGCCTAACGCAACGTATTTTTTTAAATTCAATAGTGAATGTTTCAGTATTTCACTAAAGCAAAAATGAATATGAGTTTCTCCACTCATATTCTTTGTAACTATAAAATACTGAAACCAACTTATAGCTCCTGCAACATCATACCTTTCTCCTGTTTTTTTATCTTCCATTTGGTAACCCCTAGGAAACTCTATGATATGACTTGCCATTCTCTTAGACATATCTCTAAGATGTCCATAAGATGCTTTATTCTTTTTATAATCTATTCCTAAAGCATCAAAAAAATCTCTGGCAGATACACTCATCCTATAAAAATCTTCTTGGCTATCTGGCTCTAGTAAACCAATACAAAACATTATTGCATCATAATCATTGCCGTTCAAATTAAAGAAAGCATTAAATAAAAATTCGTTTTCAAGCCTAGCAATTAGATTTCTTTGGTTAATTTCTTTCATTAGTAGTTTGTGTTCTTTTCCCATCTTATGATGAATATGTTTAGATGTTGAAGAAAGGGTAAATGTAATTAAAGTTAATTAATTATATTATTTTTAACTTAGTTAAAAAATAATATATTTTTTAACCTTTAGCGAACCCTCTTTTATTTAACCTTTAAATGTGAATAACCCTCTTTTATTTAACCTTTAGACATCAGCAAACCCTCTTTTATTTAACCTTTAACTAATAGGAATGACAACATAGGAATGATGAAACCCTTGAATTTAAAACCTTTACGCGGCTCATATTTGAAAAAAGCTAAAATCTCTAAACTATATTAAGTATTAAACTTGTTTAAGAGAAACTTCTTTAAGTAACTTAAACTAGAGTATGACTTTTTAATATATATTTATTATGAACCCTCTTCTCTTTAACCTTTAAAAAAGGTTAAAACTGATTTATACTAAATCAGTTAGATGATACTTTTTAATTTCATTAGTGTTTTTCTGTATTTTTCTGTAAAAATACGCTTTTTTACAGAAAAATCTTATTTATTTCGATTTTATTTACATGAACACCTATCCATTTCTTATTTTAAGGCGATTTTAAGGCGATTTAATGAACCGTAATAGCTTTTTCTTATTCCCTTACGACTTTTTATAAAAAGCCGCTTATAGGTCTTTTTTAAGGTTTGAAAAAAATGGTGATTCTCGTTTTTTAAGCTATTTCAAAACAATAATTCTATTTTGGTCATGATTACTCATGTGGTCGAAATCGTCCACGAGTATAATTTTGTATCAACAAAAGTACTCGTAAATTAAAATGCTATCTCAAAATAAATGCTCATATAACGTGATACGCTTTGACATTATAAAAACGATTGATTTTCAAGGCTTTTAAGTAGCAAAAACAACTTAAATTAGGCATAGACTTATTTTGATACATTTTTGAGCTAAAATCGCCTTAAATAACTTTTCCTCAAAAAGAGGTTCGTTTTGGGAAATAAAAACCGTCACTATAGATTGAAAACCAATTCTTTACGCAATTTCTGACGGACGATTCCTACCGTTTGAGTAGGTATGACCTATTTTCTGTGCAAAAAATTAAGACTTAGACTTAACTCGATGGGGTTAGATTAGAAGAATAAGTTTAGTCTCCATGTCTCCATGTCTCCATGTCTCCATGTCTCCATGTCTCCATGTCTCCATGTCTCCA
>JAFMDF010000450.1 GCA_017857395.1 Bacteroidota bacterium
TTACAACCATTTTTTACGTAATTTGTTGACTATCAATGTCGAACAAGTCTATTAAATAATACATGCCCCTCATGTCTGCTGTCGTAGAAAAGTCTCTATTATATTCACCAATAGCATACCGCTGATTATCAATAATAGTTGTTATTAATTGACCATTCATGCTATAGATTTGTAAGGTAACTGCTGTTGCTTTATGAATACTAAAATTAATCTTAGTTTGTGCCCTAAAAGGATTTGGAAACACTTTAATAGTTTCTTGATTATCAATTACTTGTACAATCTCGTTAGTTTTATTAAGATTTAATATTTTCTGCTCTTCTTTTATTCTTGAAGTATTAGTTTCCTCCTTTTCTTGAAAAGCAGCAGCACAATCTGCATTAATCTGGGCTAGAAAATCAGCACCTGATTCCGCATTAAAACCTGGTTGTAACATAATGAATTGGCCTGCTATCATGCGTACATCTGTATTCGTGGCAACCGTAACTATTTGATTCGTGCTAATCGTTTGACTAGCGGTGTATACGTCAGTTGGAATAATTTCATTGGTAAAAGTCATATTATCCGTATCATATTCTGCCCCTTCGTCAATTTGACCATTTCCATCATTATCAATATTGTCACAAATTTCCATTGCTCCAGGATAACTAGTTTTATCATTATCGTCAAAATCAGTATTGTCTGTTACATAGTCAGAAAAGAGATAGGCACAATTTACGGAAGATTGTAGATTATTCGGATCTCCATAACCGTCGCCGTCATTATCTTTATAGAACGTGCATAGTTGGGTATAAGTAATATAGAGTTTAGGGGCTTTAGTCGAACCGCCATTATAGGAATCTACGGTTCGTTTACCTGTACCTGTAATGATAAAGCTCATAGGATTCCCATTTGTCCACCCTGCGCGACTAACAACTGCTTGAACCAAAGCACTAAGATTCGGTGTTTGTTGGTCAGCACCTGCAGCATTGACGGTCGTCCAACTCGGAGGTTGCCACTTAACAGAGTCCATGGTCATATTCCTTCTGGATACATTAAAAGCAGTTGTCATAAAGGCATGAGAACTATCATGATTCTCTGCATGAATGACTAAGTCTGTAGCTTCTGAACCAACTTCATCCGTCGTAAATTGTATATAGGCGTTTGTAATAACTGCATTGTTGGGAACAGATAGATTTCTGAATCGCAAACCAACTGTTTGATTACTACCGTCCATAACCAATTCTAAATCAGAACTTGAGGCGTTTATTGAACCATTACTTGTTCTTTCTTCCACATCATCATCTCCACTACTAATTGAGTTAATAATAGTTCTAATACCATCGTCACAAATCCCTTCGCTATTGGGATGGATATTTGGGTTGGTATCGTCGCAGTCTTCCGTATTATTTACATAGCCCTCGACAGTTGTAACGGAACAATTCCTCGTAGCGCCTACAATTTCGCCTCCAAAACCATCATTATCAGCATCCACAAAAAAAGGCACTAAATGACCTGACCCAATACAAGCACCTGCTTTAATCCGAATGGTAAAATCTTTGAAATTACCAATAGGTGAATAACAAGTGGTAGGAGCACCACCTTCATGTCCTAAAATCCGCATGCGTAAATTTCGATTGATTACAACATCTTCCGTTGGTATGGTAATGATGACATCTGTTGGGTCACTAGTAGGAAGACCCGTTCCTATTAATTCATTATAATCATCAAAATCGTTATCATTATTCAAATCGACATAAACTAGATAAGTTAGATTGAACCAACTGCTAGGCGTCGATATTTGAAAAGTATCTGTACTCCCCATTTCAAATTCTCCAAAAGAAAAGCTGGTTTTATCTTCGTAATTAACATTGCCGCCATCTGTATAAATTTTGTCTTCTAAGACGACTCTGTTAAATCTTTTATACCAAAGCGTGTTATCAACAGTCGGCGTACAATACTCCTCATTTACAGAAAAGGCAAAATCATTGCTAAAATAACTTTTCGTTGTATCCTCGAACTTAATTCTAAATTGATAATCAGTCGCATTTCCAATATCAACTATAGCAGTTACAAAAAAGGTATCCACACTATTAATCCCAGTAATATTAATCCCTTCACTTTCAGTAAAATCTGTCGCACCATGTTCTACCGTTACCCCAGTAATGGTAGCACCGTTATTAATCACATAACCTTTTAATTCATATAAATTATTCCCTAAAGGATTGGCAGTAATCGTTTGGCTCGTCGGTACACCACAACCAAAAATGCCAACTTCTGCTAAATTTAAAGCTCGGTCACTCGTCGATTGAATTCTGACATATCGTCCCGTAATATTTGGCTCGATTAAGGTATCAGGTAAAGGCGTCGCATTTTGATAATTATGTGACCATACAATACCTGCTTGATTGATGGTTGTGTTTAAATCATCGCTTTCAAAAGGTGTTGAAGAAACAAACACATAATAATCTTCTAATCTTCCTGTGCAACAATCGGTTCGATTATTAATTAAAATGCCCGTAATATCAACGGTGTCTTTTAAATCCACTTGCCACCAAGCATTTACGCCTTCTACCGCATTAGTTGCCGCAACAGAACCATTATTAAAAATACCATCACGATTACCATCAAGGGCTCGGTTGGCATCACCAGCACCACTTGTACTAGATTGAGTCGCAATTTTGCCGATTGCCACGTTAGAGACCGCTAAGCCATTATCACAAGTAAAAACCTTGCCTATACAATTACAATTTTTGTCAATGTGGTCACCAATCGTACTTGGATTACCGTCATCACAAAGTTTAAAAGCATCAGGACAATCAATGAAAAATTCTTTGGTTAAAGCACAACTATTGGCATCTGTAATAGTCACCTCATGTAAACCTGCGCTCAAATTAGTAGCAGTCGTTTCACTATTTCCATTACTCCAAGCATAAGTATAAGGGGCTGTTCCGCCTGAAACAACGGCTGTAGCTGTGGCATTCGCTTCTTCGAGAGCCGTCGCTTGCGTTTTAGTTAGGGTGACCTCAAATGGAGCAACTTGTTTAATGCTAAAAGCAAAAGGAAAATTAGTCGTTCCATCATCAACTGTAACGGTATAATTTCCTGGTGCTAAGTTATTAATGCTTGTTCCTGTGACTTCATTACTCCAAGAAAAAGTATAATTGCCCGTTCCTCCAGTGGCTGTAGCCGTAGCCGTTCCATTTTCATTTCCATAACAACTAACATCAGTAGTCGCCACTTCCAAACTTAAGACATTAGCTCCTGGAACTGGAATAAATCGCCACTTCGTATTCAAAGAATTATCACAAGTATTTTGCTCAATCGTGTCTCCTTCTATTAAACCTCCTGCTTGGATTTGTAAACATTGTCCATTAAATGCCTTCATCGTAAAAGTATCCGCCCCCATTTCTTCAATACTAAAAACTTGATTGGCATTTCCATGTGCCGACCATAAAATCATATCCGTACCAGCACTTCTTGAACTACCAGGTACATCAATATATCTTCCAGATACTGTATGAATCATTCTAAAAGAAGTAGGCGTCACTCCGATTAAATCCCATTGATTATTCGTTGCTTGATTAGTTGCTTGGGTGATTTTTGTACCACCTCCCGTATTCCCATTATCCGTTGCTAAATACATCTCACTATTAATATTCTGAATATAATAGCGCCCATTGACTAAGACAGAATTTCCACAACCTGTATCGTTTTCATCAAATAAAATAGTATGCTGCTGACGAGCTGAAACGGTAGGTGCTCGTTCTTTCCATACTCTTCCATTATCTGCGGTTGCAGCATCTCCAATTGGTGTACCGTTGGCATCATTCACTAAAGGTGTAGAGTAAAAATTGATATTATTACCACACATGTGTGTCGCTACATTCCCATTATTAAAACCAGCAGCATAAGGTAAAATCCCTGGTGTGCAATGACTACTTCCGACATTATGCCCCAATTCATGGCGGAAAACGGCTGCTGCACTATTGATGCTATTTACACTAGAATAACCGCCAACGCCTGCCCAACCTCCTGCCTCTGATGGTCCGCCAGTAGGCACTTGGATACTAGCAACATAATCTGCACCTGTTAGGGCAATTTCATCGGAAAACCAAGTCCAAACATTTCCTAAAACACTCGTCACTACCCCTGGATTATGTTCACTAATGGCAGTTCCTACTAGTCGGATATAAATATTATCGACCAAAGAATTGGTTAAGCCATTATTCACCATTTCGGTCAAACTTAAAGCGTGGGCATCAATGTCATTCGCTCGAATCGACGCCTCATAAGAATAACCGATAAATAAATCGGCTACATATTTTCCATCCGCATCTCTTTCATTGCAACCACTTCTACTAGTAGCCTTGTAGTTATGTTGATGAATTGCTCTTTCATAAAAATTTTGGCAATCAATTTCGTCATTTTCCCATTCTGAAACTTCATAAGTATTCCCCTCCCTGGTTGGGCTAATTTGAAAAGCCCCCTTATTCGTTTCTAATTGAGCTGTGATTTTTCCGGTAGTTGGATTATAAATGACAATTACATCTCTGTAATGCTGTAAATGTGCAAATTGTCTATCCTGACTTCTTCCTCGATAGACCTCCATATTTTTATAATAGGTCTTGGTTGACTTTTCTAATTCTACATCCATCATCACATCAGGAAAAAGATTGAATTGCATTTTGGCGGGTAAATTAGCTAAGCTATTTCTCCCCGTATTATTCAACTCTAAATAATTGATTCGCTTGGTATCTCGTTGGTCGGTTTGAAAATCATTTCTGCTTTGACTCGTCGTTGCTTTAAAAAGTGGCGTAAAATCAGCTTGGGCATTTAGCAAAAAAACATTTCCAAACAAGTAGAGAAAAGTAGTAAAAAGAACTGTTTTTGTAGTGTGCATTAATTTGTTAAGATTTATAGGCAAATAAGTAAAATTAATCAGAGTCTATTTTTAATATAAAACAAATTTACATTTATTTTAAAAAAAAAGATGATGCAAATCATGTATAAAGATGATTTGTATTAGGGGCAAGGAAAATTTCCTTCGTCTTTATAACAGTTGACCATTATTTATTCATTAATACACTTACTTGTGAAGAATCACAGAATCGTATTCATTTTGTTATTGACTTGTAGTTTCACAATGTTTCTGACTGCACAAACTTCTAATCTACAGCAAACTACGAATGAAATTTGTATTCAAAAATTTACTATTACTTCCGCTAAGTCAATCACTCTACAAACTCCTCCTAAAAAATCGCTGGTTGTTACTAAAAAACGACGGTTAAAGAGTTACCGAAGTAATTATAAAATTGCTCAAAAAAGGAAGACTGTAATTGCCGAAAATGTAATCGCCATTAACGAATAAAGCTTCCTAATCTTTCAATCGGTAGACTTTTCCACCTAACAATAAGTGCTAACACCCAACGTTTATTTCCTATTTGCCTGTCTGTAATAGAAAATAAATATCATGAAAAATTACAGGCTACTTATTTGTATTTTTTTTCTGATTGTATGTAAAAAAGAAGACAACACTACGCCTTTCATTCCTTTTGAAAATTGCAATTTTATTACAGAATTCTCAGCTCTGATAGGTTTTAACATTGAAGAAATTGCCGTTATTGAAGATAAGTGAATGATGTATTGGCTTATACGAATGACGGCGGTCTAACTTGGCAAGAAAGTAGAGAAAGAACCAATTGGATGATTGATTATAATAGATATCATAAAAATATCACAAGTAATTATTTGATTACTTTTGGCAAATCTTTATTTCAGTTGAGAGAATGACAAATAGTTTATTCGATAATAGTTGATTATATTTACCTCCTATAATATCAACTCTATGAAAAAAATAACATTCATCTTGCTCATTGCTACCTTTCTTTTACAATGGTTTGTGCCATTCAATATGATCATGCAGCAAGAAAACATCCTAAAAGAAGGGACGCCTTTTAAATTTAAGACCGCCCCTATTGACCCGAATGACCCTTTTCGAGGTAAATTTGTAGTACTCAATTATGAAGCGAATAGATATACGGTAACTGACGGTCAACCATGGTTTCAAGGCGACCCTGTTTTTGTAAAAATTCAAAATGATTCAGCAGGTTTTGCTGAAATTGTTGGACTTGAAAGAGTTGCACCAACGGATGGGCAACATTTTATAAAAGCAGAAATCGGAAGCGTTTGGAATCAACATCCTATGCAAATAAGGATAAAGTATCCTTTTGAACGTTTTTATATGGAAGAACATAAAGCACCAAAAGCAGAGGCGATGTTTCGGGATTTATGGAGCGATTCTTCGTCAACTGTATATGGGTTGGTGGTTGTTCATCAGGGGAAAGCGGCTTTGGAAGATGTTTTGGTGGATGGAGTCTCTATTTCGGAGGCTGTTTTGAAAGTGTCAGAATAAGGATAGCCTCTAATATTTTTGTGTCCCAACGGATTTTGTGTCCCAACGGATTTTGTGTCCCAACGGATTTTGTGTCCCAACGGATTTT
>JAFMDF010000451.1 GCA_017857395.1 Bacteroidota bacterium
TTTATTGTTTCAAAAACCGAGCTTGATTAGCCAGTTGTTGCCGCTGAACATTGTTTTTATCATGTAAAACTTGCAATAAATACAAGCGATATTTATAGGAATAGCCCTTTACCTGATAAAGTAAACTTAAATCTTCTTCACATCGACGGCATGACTTTTTTTCAGTAGTTAACGTATTCCGAGCATTACAGACGGGGCATTTAATTTTAATCGTCATTTTAAGCCTCTGCTTTTTCTAAGTAATATAATAAATCTAAAATTTCATCTTCTAATTTAGCTAATTCTTCCACAGCTTCGTTCGCTTCTGCGGTTCTATAGGAATCAACTAATGTTTGCAATTCTTCTTTATCTTCTGCGTCTATAGTAGGTATTACTAACAGGGCTTCCGCTCGTTTTATTAAGGTATTTTCGGTCACTTCGATAGACAAAACTTCCACTTCTTTTAACTGACTCTTTCTCATCTTTTTGCCCTTACTGGACTGAAATGTTGCTTTTACTTCCACTTTAGAACTGGTTTCAACCGCTGTTAATTTTAGGAGCCCATTAATATCTAATTCAAAAGTTACTTCTATTTTTCCGTCTTCTACAGGGTCTTTAACTTCTAATCGAGCTTCTCCAATAATCCTATTTTCATGAAATCGCTCTCCTTCTCCTTGAAAAACTTCTATTAAATATTTCTTTTGAAAAGGAGAAGAGGCATGAAAGAAACTAGATTTTTTAATAGGAATGGGGGAGTTTTTGGTAATAATGGCCGCTGCCGCTAAATCATCTGGAAAATCTTCTTCTTTTGCTTCTCCTGCCTCTATAGCTTCTTTCTGTTTCATTAGCTCCATCACATTTTCCATAGAATAGGTTAGGTCATCTATTACTGCAACTCCTAGAGAATGTGGCGTAATATCTACTAAAACCGTATCTATGTCTAATTTATTGATGATAGCTCCTTGAATCGTCGCTCCATGCGCTACTGCTTCGTCAGGTAAATCAATCAGCACAGGTTTCATTTTAAGTTGCGCTTCTATCAGTTGACTCACTAATGGAATTCGACTAGAACCTCCTACTAAAATGATACCTGCTAAGTCTGCTTTTGTTAAATCTGCTTCGTCTATCGCTTTAGCTAAGTGGGTGACGGTTTCGGCTACTTTATCGTGAATTAAAGCTTCGAAATCCTTTCGAGTAATCGTTTGTTCCAAATGATAATTGGTATCATTGGTTTTAAAGAAGAAACTTTCCTGAATGTCTACGCTTTCCGATGTAGATAATTTAATTTTTGTTTGCTCAGCTATTCTATTCAATCTTGCCTGTTCTTTTCTCGATGCGGCTATATTGCCGAGTTTATTGGTCGCTAGAAAATCTTCCCAAATTTTTGCTGCCAATAAGGCGTCAAAATCATCTCCTCCTAATTGATTATTTCCTGTCGTAGCTCTTACTTCTACTAATCCTGCATCACTTTCAATAATAGAAATATCAAAAGTCCCACCACCTAAATCATAAATAGCTAAGATGGTTTCCTCCAAATGAGACATGCCGTAAGCTAAAGCTGCTGCTGTTGGTTCATTGATAATTCGTTCCACCTGAAGTTTCGCTAATTCTGCAGCCTGCTTAGTCGCTTCCCTTTGTTCTTCTGTAAAATAGGCAGGCACAGTAATAACTGCTTTCACGATGGCATCAGCAGCTAATTGGTAGTGGTCAAGAACCGCTTGTCTTATTTTTTGTAAAATGACTGCCGATACTTCTTCTGGGCGCATTTGCCGATTACCAATGGTAATTTCTACATCCTGACCCATTTTACGTTTGATAGAAGCAACGGTATTTTCGGGTTCTAAAATAGCCATATTTTTAGCTACTTTACCTACTAGCATACCATCTGTGGTCAAACAAACAACAGATGGCAATAATTTTTGACCATCGACTAATAGGGTTTTAGGTAGTTTGTCTTCTAAAATCGAAACAACAGAATTCGTTGTTCCTAAATCAATTCCTACGATTGGAGTTTGCATTTTCTGTGTATTTTATGATATGTTTCTCTATAGTTTATTTTGTATAATAATTATAGGTTTCAGCTATCGGGTATCAGGTTAGACGCAAAATACCTGGCCGCCAATTTAACTTCGTTTCCGCTTCCTCTTTTTTCTCCTACCTCCTTTTCCTTTTTGTCGCTTGGGTTTGGGTTTAGTTTTTTCAATAATAGCTTTTGATGTTTCTTCGCTTTCTATTTTATCAACTATAATCTCCTCGGCTATTTTAGTTGGACTTATAGTAGTTGATTCTTTATCGGGAATAGGCGTTGCTACTTTAATTATCTTTACTTTATTAACAACTACTTTAGCTAATTTTAAGACTTTTCCTTTATATAGAAAACCAGCTTGTTCTGTTTCTAAAATAATATTATCTGCTAATTCATTTTGATGTTTGACTGCTACGGCTTCGTGTAATTCTGGATTAAATACTTCCCCTGCCAACCCTGTTTTATACAGATTCGTGGTTTGTAAAAATTTTCCCCATCTATTCAAAGTAATATCAAACCCTTTTTGCCAAGCAGCCAGTTTTACCTTAAATTGATTAAGCGTTAACCAAGTTGGTTCGGGTAGTTCTTGATAACTAATTGTCGCTAATTGGAGGACTTCATCCATCTCTAACAATTTAAGAAGGATTTCTTTTAGGTCAGTATCCAATGCTTCTCCTTCATTTGCTGTTTTGGCAGCTTCCTCTTCTTTTAGTGTAAGTAGGAATTTTTCCTGCTGTTCCTGTTGGGAATCAACTTGTTCTACTAAACTATGAATTTCGTGGTTAAGCTTTAAAGTAGAACCGGAGAGTTTATTAAATGCTCCTTTTAAACCCGTTAATTCTTCTACGACGGTGTATAAGTCTGGCTGATTATTAACAGGAAATAATAACTCCAAATCAACAGGATCTAACGCATCGACCGCTTCAGAAATATATGCTTTTAGTGCTTCTTTTGTCATTTTTGTTTAAATAGCTTTTCTAACGCTGCGTCTGTATTATAAGGCGTTTCAAATAATACACTTAATAAATGTTTATTAATACTAGTCGTTCCCTTCTCTCCTGAAGATTGCTGTAAAAATTCCAAAGGTTTTTTATAGATTGGAAAAGTTTCTTCTGCATTCATTTCTTTACTCAGGAGCATATCATAAGCCGCTCGAATTTCCATAAATCGCTCTGGATGATGCTCTGGATTAAATGTTCGTACTAAATCTTTATACCGTCTTTTTATATCTCTAGTGGTTGCATTTTTGGGTAATTCCAGTATTTCATAAGGAGAATGTGCAGGCATATTTTCTAGCGTTTATTGAATAATAGAAATAAGTTATACTGTAAATTGGATAAAAAAATCACTTAGAAAAAGATTGTTTGATTGTCAACGTAATACAAACAATCTAGCAATTTTACACTGTGTAGTATATAATTAAACAATCAGCTAGGAGTTAATTGTCTAAACAAGAATATTGCTAAGGAAATACTTTTTCAGCAGTCGCTAAAGTCGTTCCCAATTTTTTTAAAGTTCGCTTGACGACTGCTTTTTTCACAAATCCTTGTAATTCTTGCATGACTTTTGGCTTAAAGTCAAATTTAGGATATTTCTTTTTTGCTTTAATAAAATAACTAAGCAATTTTTCCACCATATTATAATAAAACGGTTCTACTACTCTAGTTAAGTAAGGCATATACACTTCTGTCAGCGTAAGGATAGTTAAAATGTTAGTTGGTTTTGGCTTTTCTTTTACAAGTGTTTCTAAAATATGGAAATAATTAGAATCTGGAAAATTGGGAACATAAGGCAACCTCAACCTTTTAACATATAATATTCCAAAATGCTCGACAATAGTTGCCAATTCCGTTTCTTGTTCATCTATTAATATTCGTAAATAAAGAAGGGCTGTAGGTAGCCCATTATCCATAGTATCTCCATACCTCAATTCGTCCATTAATGCTTGATGAATAAGGTTACTTTCTTCTGCGGCAAGATGCTTTCGGAATAAGTCCATGACGGCTGTTTTGTCATATCCTTTAATCACCTTTGCCAATTGATTCATTTTAGGCGCCTGCTCCAATAATTGATAATCTTGCAAATATTCTGAATCTGGCTGGTCTTCTTCAAAAAAGACAATCATTTGATGATAAGCCTTAAAAAATGCTGTTTTCTTTTCTTTATTTAAAACGACTGCTCGCTCCTTTTCAAATTTATTCATCGCTTGATGCGTCAATTTGAATAAATCTAACACAACTTTATTTTTTAAATGTACTTCGTGTTTGGTCGTAGCATTGATTAAAGCAGCTTGCGTTTTGTTTAATATATTACTATAAACTTCATCCATTCGTTTTTCAATAGTCTTAATATTATCATCCCTACCAAAAAAGAAATCATTGTCCCCTAAAAGCATTGGTATCAAACTAAGGTCAGGATACATGTGTTCTAGAAAAAGCTCCCATTTATCTTTAGCTAAATGGCTGCCAAGGTTAAAATTGGGGTAGGTAAAGACATCTAAAGAAGTTTCTTGCACCTCCGTATCGGGCATTGTAACACCATCAATAATTTGCCAGAATTTTAGTGCTAGCATTTGAGGATGGGCAATTGCCAATTTATTTTGTCGTCTAGTATATATTTTTTTGCCAGAATAATCGGGATCTTCCAAACAGTTCAAAATTCGCCAACTAAGTTTATTGAGTTGATTTGGAGTAAAGGATTTACCAAAACGATCTAAACTAGCCTCTAAATTTTTCCAAAAAAAGGAAGGGGTGAAATTATCTGGATCCCAATAAATAATTTGTGCAAAAAGGAAAATGGATTCTGGTACTTGGAAAAAATGCCATTCATGTTTTTTTATAATGGCTATAATGTCAGCTTCTGTTTCTTCTATATCTTCATTAAATAAAGCCGCTACCTGATTATAAACAACAAAGGACCGATAAGCTTCTGGCAATCGCATACATTGTTCAAATTCTTTCGCTGTCAATGACTCCCCATCTTCGCAAAGTTTTTGCAAAGGAATCGCTAAAGTATCTTGTAATTCACTATTCTGTAAACTTTCTACCTCTTCTTTAAAAGCGGGTATCTTAGCAAAAAATTGTTTTTCAGCTGCACTTAACTCAAGCTTCAAAAAGGATTTGTACAACGGTTTAAGTGATTTACTCTCAGATTTGTAAGTAGTATCTGCTAAAATAGCCCTTAATCCAGCAATATTGCTAGCTAAAGGTTCATCCACCGCAGGGTAGGCTGCTAATAACGTAGTTGCTTTTTCATAATCAGCTTGCACTATTGCAAAAGCAATTGCCAAATATGCTTTTTGGTCTGTTGATAATAAGGGAAGTTCTTTTTCGTGATCTGTAAATAAGGCAGCTAAATTGGTGTATTTTTTTTGGTAAATTAAAGTTAGTAAATAGTAAAAATAAAAAGAATGGGTAGCAGGCGTGTTTTTGGAAGTTTTTAAATAGGTAGTCGATTTTACAAAATCATTGGTATAAAAATAACTTAGCCCCAATAAGGTATTGGCTTTTTCTAAAGGGAGTTTTATTTTTTTCTTAAATCGTTCTACGAACATTCGCAGCGTCGTAATAGCTTGTAGATAATCTTTTTTATTAAAATAATCTAATGCCCAAAAATAGTGAATGTCTATATTGAATTGGTCAGCTTTTTTTCGCTCTTGTGGTGGAAATTTAGCTCTCCTTAAAATAGCAGCAGCAGCCGCAAAGTTCTTTCGTTGTAGTTCTTCATTTATTTGTTGAAATATTTGATTAGGGTTGCCTCCCTTTTTTTTCTTTCCCATATATCTAAGCCATTTCGTTTATTGAAAAAGGATTATAAAAGTAGTTGATTGATTCCAAAAAAGGATTAAAATAACGAACCTTTTTCCTAAGATTGTTAGCATTATTTATTTTGCAGGATATAGGGTAAAATCGAACAAAAACAGAAAATGTTCCATAGGCATTATTTTCGCCTAAATTGGTAGTAATTGTTCTACTCCCCTACCTCCTATGATGATAGCGAAGATATAGATCACACCCGAACAAAGGTAAGATTCCCTCAAAGAAATGTGGTATTTGTGAACGTTTTCATCGTACCATTCAAGAGGAATTTTATGCTATAGCATTTAGGAATAAAATTTACAATTCTGATAGTCGGATGCCTGAACTAATATTACAGTCTGCAAACTATTTATATGCTCAATTCACAATAATATTTAACTCTTTTGTTCTGCTATAGCCTACCGAGGGTTTAAGTCTAGATGATTATGCTCCTTTGTCAAATCCAAAAAATCCATCGTGTCTCCGTTCCTATTGTGTAACTCCCAATAAATCCAATAAACTCTAGTTTCTTAAAAAGTAACCAGATGCATTTAAATCCGTAATCAAAAAAACTACTTTGTTAAGTAACGTGAGTTTTGGATAAGGATCGGTCAAATATGAGTAATCAGAGCGGTTTCAA
>JAFMDF010000096.1 GCA_017857395.1 Bacteroidota bacterium
TGCGGGTGGAAAACGAATAGCCGATATTCCAGTGCCTGCGCTACAGCCTACTAGTTGTTGTTTTGGTGGTTCAGATATGACGACGCTATTTATTACTTCTGCTAAGAGAGGCTTATCCAAAAAACAAATGCAAGAGTTGCCTTTAAATGGTCGTCTATTTATGTTGGAAACCAATGTTAAAGGACGAGAAGAACCAAGATTTGCGGGGTAAATATTTATTTGTCTTACTAGTAAGTTGCGCAAAATTGTTGTATTGTTAAATTGATATATTGTTCTAGGGCTATAATCAATGTTTTTGACTGCTGTCAGTAATATAACCATAAAACAATATAACCATTTTGGACTTTTTGCAACTTGAATTAACTATTAAATTGTCTTATTGCAACTTTAAAAATTAACCAGCGCTGTTCTAACTGTCGTATTTTCATCTTCATCAAGTATTTCTGTCCAAGCAATTAACAATTGATTGCCTAAACGTTCCATAACTGGAAAACCACTGCTTCTAGCTGGATTGGTTTGAGTTACAGTCATTCGTTGTTCTATTTGTCCATTTGATTGAACTTTGGCTAATCTAATAGCTGCTTTTTCATTGCCTAAGTTTTCCAACCAACTGACAATTATCTCCTTATTATCAAAAACTAAATCTACTCTTCCTAACGGGTTGCCGTCATCTATTTGTATTGGTTCGCTAAAATTAGCGCCTGCGTCCGAAGATAAAGCAAGATTAACTTGTGGTTGGTCATTGGACATGGTATACCAAGCAACAGCTACTTTATTGGCGCCATCTGCAATAATTTTTGGTCCATTGACTGGGCAACCTGCTATTTCCCAATTATCTGCATATAAATTTCTTGGCTGTGTCCAATCTTTTCCAATTTGTCTAACAATAGAAATATCTCTGATTTCTTCTTCGGAACGGTCTCTATAAGCAACGATTACTCCATTTTTAGTCAACGCAGCAGTCGTCGAACAACAATCACAGACCTTATTATCTAATTCTATATCTCCGGATAATTTACCTTGTGCATTAAAAAAAGCGCCTCTTAAAGTCATAGCGCCTCCTTGTCCCTCATGATCATGTCCATCAGAATGGTTTTCTGTTTTGGTAAAGCGACCATCTAACCACGTAGCAAATATTTGGTCTTTTCCCACAGGTAGCATACTAACAAAACCATGTTCGGCAGCTATTCCATCGGTGTGTGGCACAAAAGATTTTGTCCATTTTTCACCACCATCCGAAGATTGGGCAATTTGAACATCATAATCATAAGTCCCAACGGCACTTTTTTGTAACCAATGAGCGGCTAATTGATTGCTATCATTATTATAAGTGACCAGCGATGGAAAATCTGCCCAGTTAACAAACCAATTATTGCCTTGAGCTATTATTTGAGGAGCAGACCATTCATTCGATACTAAGTTGGCAAATGCCAGCACATCTGTCGTATCATTTAGATATTCTACCCACGAAAGAAAAGCTTGACCATCTTTGGAAATGTGTAAATTGGGTTCGCCTCCGAGTTTGCAAGGCGTAGAAATTTCTTGAATAGCGTTGTTTTGATGACAACTCGTCATTAAAAGGAGTAAGCAGATACTCCGTAAGATAGACAGGATGAAAGGTCTCAAATAAGTAGTTTTAAACTAAAAAATTTTCTTCATCTAAAATTCGACCATTTTGGCAACGAATAATTCTAGCGGGAAAATTTTCCAGAATTCGATAATCGTGTGTAGCAAATAAAACGGCCGTATTTTGTGCTTCGGCTAATTGTTTGAGTAATATAAGGATGTCATCAGAAGTATCCGGGTCTAGATTTCCTGTTGGTTCATCTGCAATAATAATAGCTGGATTATTTAATAAGGCTCTCGCAAAGATGATTCGTTGTTGTTCCCCACCAGAAAGTTCATAAGGCATTTTTAAACTTTTATCGCTCAAATTTACCTTTTCTAATACTTCCTTGATTTTATTTTTTTTAGCCATTTTATCTTTCCAACCTGTAGCATCTAATACAAAATGTAAATTGTCTTGAATATTTCTGTCTGTTAGTAAATTAAAATCTTGAAAGACGATGCCTAATTTCCTACGCAATAGAGGAATGGTTTTTCTGTTTAAGGTTTTTAAATCAAATCCTGCTATGTTGCCTTTACCTTTTTGTAACGGAAGTGCGCCATATAAAGTCTTTAATAAACTTGATTTACCGCTTCCCGTTTTACCAATTAGGTACGCAAATTCGCCTTTATGTATTTTTAGATTAACTTTATCTAGTATTAGTGTTTTTTGTTGAAAAACACTCGCCTCCTTTAATGTTACAATTAAATTTTCTTCCATTTAGATACGCACTTCGGTGTAGTAATTTTGTCTTGACCTCAACTATAACTAACTATATTAATCAGTCAATTGTCAAATTTACAAATAATTCCTAGAAATCTACTGATTGATGATTTTTGTCAGGCTTAGGAATAGAAAAAAAAGTAAATTTGTGGAAAGTTTTAAATTAATTAGTCTTCTAATTTCTAGAAATTGAATGGTCTAAAATTATAATACAATGAAAAAAATACATATTATTGGTATCGTCTTGATTGCTACGGCTATCGCTATTTTGATGTCTTTATCTAATGATGTTAGTACTTTTACTACTTTTTCAGAAGCGATTGCCTCTGGGAAAACAGTGAAAATTTCAGGACAATTGAGTAAGGATAAAGAGATGTACTATAATCCTCAAAAGGATCCGAATTACTTTACTTTCTATTTAAAAGATAGTCAAAATAAAGAGCGGAAAGTTATCTTACTTTCTGCCAAACCACAAGATTTTGAACGTTCTGAATCTATTGTTTTGACTGGAAAAATGCAAGGTGAAGACTTTTTAGCGTCAGATATGCTAATGAAGTGCCCTTCTAAATATAAAGACGAAGAAATTTATATTAAAAGTAAAGAAGCTAGTGCTATGTTGACTAAATAATTTGACGATTGAATCGTTTCTCTTAGCTTAGGAACGTGTACGAAATAACTTCATAATTTAGACTGTTTCTTGGCATCCCGTCCGCAAGTGGTGTTTGCTCATCCTTATTTTTTACTTTGCAAATAATTATTATATCAACATAACTCCTAGTTGCAAAGCAAAAACTAAGAACAAAATAAACTACCCTAATTTTACGACCTTATTCTGTACACGTTACTGAGTTGCGGTGTGATTGATACAAAAACATTGCAACTTAGCAATATCTTCTTAAATTATTCCGTTTCCTAATCAGCTATAAATTTTGTTTTTTAGAAAAAATACTTATCTTTAAGGTATATTTTATTTTATAGTTACTCCTTCCATTTTATTATTTCCTACATTTTATACTAATTAACTTTCCCCTATACAGTTTTGTATTAGTATTATTTTAATTGCTGTAACCACTAATAAAAATATTACCTACTAATTAAGAAATGGTCAAATAAAGTGCAAGTTGTTTAACTTGTTTGTACACTTTATTACCGTATAAATCCCATCCTTATTTTTTATTCTAAAATTAGCAATAGCTATGAGAAAGATAATTTGGATGTTAGCTTTAACGGCAACTCCGTATTCACTTGTATTGGCGAATAATTTCTTTGATTGCCCTGAGGTAACAATAGAAGTAGCCGAGGACGAATTAGAAATAGATAATTTAACTGCGCCTATATCAATCGTGAAAATATTTAATGCGTCTTATAACTTAGTTTATCAATGTAATGGTAATTGTTCGGAGAAAATAAAACTAGATAATTTATCTAAAGGAACGTACTATATTGATATTCAGTCTTATACCAATAATTGGCGTTTTATCTGTGACCAAAAAGAAACGATAATTATTGATGGGGATTTGGTGTCTGACTGTTCTGAGATTGAGATAGAAATTGAAGGAAATGAATTAATTATTTCTGGTTTAGATGCACCTAATCAGATTGTTAAGGTCTTTGATGTTTTTTATAATTTAATTGATGTTTGTTTTTTCAATTGCCCAAGAACGAAAGTAATTCCTAATCTATTATCTGGTATTTATCACGTCGATATTCAATTGTATACGGCTAATTGGCAATTTATATGCAATAGGCAAGAAGAGGTAAAGGTGGAATTAGATGCTGAGCCATGCGATGATAGCGTTTGTCTTGGGAATATCACGCTTACTACACAAGCTGCCGTTGATGCGCTTTGTGCCTGTCCAATTATTGAAGGAGATTTGAAAATTGGTGACTTAACAAGAAATAGTGATATTAATTCTTTGGCTAGTTTGCAGAAGATTGAACAAGTAAACGGTACGGTATCTATTTTGAATACAGGACTTGAAAATCTAAATGATTTAGGCAACTTAGGGATAATAGGAAGAGATTTTATTATTAGGGCTAATCAATTTTTGAAAAATGGACAAGGACTTAATAATTTGGTCAGTATAGGTAATGAATTTCAGCTAAAAGATAATCCTAACATGGAAAATCTCAATGGGCTCGACCGCTGGACTAAAGCAAAAAAGATTGATTTACAAAATAATAGCCAGTTAGAAAAAATAGCTGAATTAACCCAAATTACTAATCTTCAGCAACTTTCTATACAAGGACATAATCAATTAAGCGAATTACCTGAATTAATAGTCGATTCTATATTTGGCTTAACCTTAGAAAATAATGCGCAATTGGAAAATTTGGATTTTTTAGAGTCCGTTAGTTATATTGAAGGGCGGGTAATTATCAAAAATAACGTCTCTTTATCTGACTGTTGTGGATTATCGCATTTATTAGATGATGACCCATTTTTTGGTAGTAATAATGCCAACTTTACGTTCAACTATAATCCATTTGTTTGCAACTCTACAGCTAATGTGCTAGCAACCTGTCTAACAAATACGCCTACTTGTGCCGATATTATGATTAATGCGACTACTGATAAAATCAGTATTTCAGGACTCACAGCTTCCAATGAGATTATTAAAGTTTTTGATGAAAATTATAACATACTATTCAATTGCTTTGGAAATTGTGAAGCCGAGATAAAATTATTGGATTTACCAACAGGAATTTATCGAATTTATGTTAATTTCTACAATCAAAATTGGATTCCTATTTGTGAAACAATCATTACAGTGAATTTAAATGAAGCCGACGTTGGGGTATCTTTTAGTGATAGGAATAATACACTAAAAGAAATAGAGGCAGCTTATGCTGTGCTGTCGCCTAATCCTGCCTTAGAATCGACTTTTTTGAATTTAAAAACCTTGAAAAATCAATCCGTTCAATTGCGTTTGGTGAATCAATTTGGTCAAGAAGTATGGCAACGTTATATTGCAAAAGTGGGTAGTTTACCTGAAAGGATAGATTTGCATGCTTTTCAGAATGGCATTTATTTTTTGCAAATCCAACCAGATGGTAGGAAAGGAGCAACAAAAAAATTGATAATTAATCGACTTTACTAAATTTTAACGGGAGCATTTAATTTTAAAACTAATTCCGATACAAATCGGAATCGATAATTTTTCAGTTCAAGCGAAAATATCAAAGTCAAATTCAAAATTCCCGCCAAAGATGGTTTAGACTTGAAGTGTAGGTTGCATTTGAAATTGAAATTTATTTAAATATTCATTAGGTAAGTCTTTCTAAGGACTATTTAAGCGAGAAAGTGTATTTTGTACAATCAAGACATTCTGTAAACTGCTGATAATCAGTTGAAAGTTTCAGCTATTTAAATTATTTTTTTTTTAATTGTACAAAAGGGTTTCGACAAGTCAAAAATAGGTGTATTTTTACGCCCTCATTTTTAAAGCATTAATACCATTATTTTGACGGATAGTATCTCGGATAAAAAGGTTGGAAAGAAGCTATATGATTACCAGGAAGAAGATTTAAGCCTTATTTTTGAAAGGCTAAAAAATTGCCCTGCTGATTATAATTTATTGTATCAATTACCAACAGGTGGCGGAAAAACAGTTGTCTTTTCTGAAATTTCTCGACGATATTTAGAGCAGACTGGAAAGAAAGTGTTGATTTTGACGCATAGAATAGAATTATGTGGCCAAACGAGTCGAATGTTGACAGAATTTGGGGTGAAGAATAAAATTATTGATAGCAAAGTCAAAGAATTGTCGGATCAAGATGATTTTATGTGTTTTGTGGCAATGGTGGAAACCTTAAAAAATCGCTTACAAGATGAATTATTTAAAGTAGAGAAAATTGGTCTAGTCATTATTGATGAAGCGCATTATAATTCTTTTCGTAAATTGTTCAAATATTTTGAGCAATGCTTTATTTTAGGGGTCACGGCTACACCATTGAGTTCTAACATCAATCTTCCGATGAAGGATATTTATAAGGAATTAATTGTCGGAAACGATATTTCTTCTTTAGTAAAGAAAGGATTTTTAGCAAAAGCAACAACCTTTACTTATGATGTGCGATTGGGGTCTTTAAAAGTCGGAATCAATGGGGATTATACCATTAAATCTTCCGAAGAGTTATATTCTAGCACGATCATGCAGAATAAACTTTTATATGCTTATAATCAGCGACTGAAAGGAAAGAAAGTGTTGATTTTTAATGCAGGTATTGTGACTTCAAAAAATGTCTATGAGACCTTCAAAGATGCAAAAGTACCTGTAAGGCATTTGGATAGTACGATGACCAAAAATCAACGGAAAGATATTCTAGCTTGGTTTAAAGTGACGCCTAATGCAGTATTAACTTCTGTAGGTATTTTAACAACTGGTTTTGATGAACCTACTATTGACGGGATTATGCTAAATAGAGCAACTCGTTCTTTGGCGCTATATTACCAAATGATAGGTCGAGGCTCTCGGGTGATTCCTGGTAAATCTATTTTTCAGGTAGTTGATTTAGGTAATAATGCAGCTCGATTTGGTCTTTGGTCAGCAGAGATAGATTGGCAAAAGATTTTCCGTTCTCCGCAATACTTTTTACAGAATATCATTACAGATGATGAAATTGAACGAAATTTCAAATACATCATGCCTGTGGAATTGAAAGTTCGATTCAGCAAGACGGAAAATCCCTATTTTGATATAAAAGAAGAAAACAAAAGAGTAGTAAAAGAAGGGTCGAGAACTTCAGTTGTCTTAGATCGTGCGATTGAACAACATGCTGCAATGATTTACGAAAATAGTGTGGATTATGGAGAGGCATTAGAATTGATTCGATTGTTGAGTGAGAATATCTCAGACCGTATTCGTAGATATTGCTACTGTATTTGTAATAGCACTAAAAATTTTAGAGATTGGGCGAAAGAAGACTATACTAGAAAATTGAAACTAAAGGTTGCTAGTAAGTTTTAATTATCTTTTTGTAAATGTCATTCAGAATAGTAACTTAGCAGTTGTGAATAGTTATTGAAATTATTAAAATGCTTAGAAGGTTATTATTGACGGAGTAGGATGTTACAAGAATTTTGAGTGAATGATTTATGCTGTTTACCACTATCCGACTTTAAATAATCAATCTAAGCCTATTAATATTGGATAACTTTCTTATCAAACTACACAAAAAACTGAGGAATGGATGCTAAGGAACTCTTACCACAAAAAATTAAGCACGTCGCAATTGCCGGAAATATCGGCGCTGGAAAAACAACCCTAACTACCCAATTAGGGAAGCATTTTGGTTGGGAGGTGCATTATGAATCAACCGAAGATAATCCTTATTTGAGTGACTTTTATATGGATATGCATCGTTGGTCATTTAACCTGCAAATTTACTTTCTTAATAGTCGATACCGTCAAGTCTTGGAAATATTAGGAGGAAATAAGACGGTTATTCAAGATCGTACTATTTACGAAGATGCTTATATCTTTGCGCCCAATTTGCACGATATGGGCTTGATGACTACTAGAGATTTTGAGAACTACTTTTCGTTATTTGATACTATGTCTTCTCAAATTCAACCTCCAGATTTATTAATTTACCTGAAAGCTAGTATCCCAACCTTGGTTTCTCATATTGAAAAAAGAGGAAGAGATTACGAAGGTAGTATTAGCATAGATTACCTAAAACGATTGAATGAACGATATGAAACTTGGGTAGAAGGTTATGATAAGGGGAATTTACTAATTATTAACGCAGATGAAATTGACTTCTTTAATAATAAAGAAGACTTGGGCACGGTCATTAATCTCGTCCAAGGAGAATTGCATGGTTTATTTCAATAAAATGATTGATTAACACTTTGATTCCAATTTAAACTGCCAGATTGATTTATTGCATTTCGGTAATGGAAATAGAATTAAATACTCTTTCGATTGGGGACAATCTGACAGTTTAAATTAGTTTTATGGCCTTTTGCCGTAAGTTGCAACCACTTCTTTTGATTCCTTACTATTAACCCATTCTTTTACAAATTCGGGTACTAAATCACTCGGTTGGTCACTATTCATGTAAAATAATCCATAAAGTAAGCCAAAATGCACCAATAAGGTGGCTATAATAGCTTTTGTTCGGGTAACTTTTTCTGCCTTTTTCATATTATATTGTCTCATATTATTTATTTTACAAATATAACGACTTTAATAAATAGGACAGTACGAATTATTATTTATTTAATATATTTTTAACGAAAGGTATTAGAAGCTATTAATAACTTCGAATCACCTCCCATCTAATTACCGAATCAACCTAACCTTCATCTTTATATCTGATTCTGGTCGATTTCTTCCATCTCTTTTGGCTTCAGCAATTTTATCTATTACTTCTAAACCAGAAATAACTTGGCCAAAAACAGTGTAATTTTGATCTAGTAAAGGATAACCACCGTTTTCTAAATAAGCTTTCCTTTGCTCAGGCGTATATCGAATATCTTTTTGTCCTTCGATTCTGTCCAATTCACTATCACTCAAAGATTTTCCATGGATGATATAAAATTGAGAACCAGAAGATTTTTTCTCAGGATTTACTTGATCTGGCGTCCTAGCCGCAGCTAATGCACCTTTCACATGCGTTAAGGTCGGTCTGAATTCCGCAGGAATTTCATAACCAGGCCCTCCATTTCCTAGCGATGTTCCTGGAGGAGCATTCTTAGATTTAGGATCGCCTCCTTGAATCATGAAATTTTGCATGACTCTGTGGAAGAGTAGCCCGTCATAATAACTTTCTTCTGCTAGTTTAGAAAAATTATCCCTATGCAAAGGTGTTTCATCAGATAATTCGGCAATCATAATACCGAATTCTGTTTCAATTTCTATTAGGCAATTTTCTGGAGCATCAATTTTTACTCGTTTTTCTACTTTCCTCGTCTTTTTTCCTTTTTTAGCTTTTAAAACAACTAGATAATTACCAGAAGACCCAAATCTATGACTTGGAGTAGAATCTGTAGATGTTTTGCCATCCCCAAAATCCCATTCATAGGTTTCGGCATTTTTAGAGTCGTTCTCAAATTGAATTTCCGCAGGTGCGGTTCTATCTGCTCCTTGAATGGTGAAATTAGCGATTGGTCGAGCACAAGACGCTAAACCAATAATTGTAAGTAATAGAAAAAAATAATTTTTAGTCATGATTTCGTTAAATATTAATGGAAGGATAAACTGCGTGATGGTTAGATTGCTATATTGTTTTATTGTTGTTTAAAATGTGTAATTGATAATCATCCGTTGTCTTCATTCATCCGTTGGCCTGTTTTTTACCAACGGATGAATGAAGACAACGGATTTGACGAGCTAGAGGACATTTTAAATATTATTTTAATATCATTTTTTTAGCTGACGCTCTAAATAAGCCTAAATGTCTGTTCGTCAACAATATAGCAATATAACAATATTAACAATTTTTGATTTTAAAGCACTCGAATTTTCATCTTAATATCCTTTACTGGTCGATTGGCTCTGTCTCCTTCTACTACCGCAATTTTATCAATTACCTCTAACCCTTCTACTACTTCTCCAAAAACGGTGTATTCCATATCTAAATCTGGACGACCTCCAACTTCTTTATACAATGCTCTTTGTGCTTCTGTATATTTAATGCCTTTCATTCGTTCGAATTGATCTAGTCGTTGGTCGGATACTTTATTGCCTTGGACAACGTAAAATTGAGAACCTGAAGATTTTTTTTCTGGATTACCAGCATCAGGTGTTCTTGCTGCTGCTAAGGAACCCTTAAAATGAGGCGAACCAATTTCTGCGGTAAGCTCATATCCTGGACCACCATTACCTAAAGACCTTCCTGGTGCGGCATCCCGAGAATTAGGGTCACCTCCTTGAATCATAAATCCTCTCATGACTCTATGGAATAATAAACCATCATAAAAACCTTCTCCTGCTAATTTTAGGAAATTTTCTTTATGAATAGGGGTTTCGTTGTATAATAAGACTTTCATATTACCATATTCCGTTTCGATTAGTACATAAGAATTTTGATTGCCACAACTGCTAATTAGGGCACAAAGGCATAATCCTAAACAAACATTTAATAATTGTTTCATGATGTAAATTAATTATGAGTTATAAGTTAGTAATTTATACTTAGTTGAGATTAAATAGAGCGTCAGATAAAAGATTGATGTCAACTATTATTAAGCAATAATCAGGAGATTTTGTAATATCAGTAATACTTTCCTGATTTTAGAGCGTTGATTTTTTTGGAGAGCAAGGCAAACTCATTACTCACCACTCATCATTTATAACTCACCACTCTTTTCCTGCTCTAATAATCCTTCCTCCTCAAAATATTGTACCACTTTTTCTTTTAAAAATTCACTTTGCGCTGCTACGCCATTTACAGGTATGGCTTTTAGCACTTTATAATGCGGCCAACCATCTTGATCTAAGCCTTCAAATTCGTAATAACCATCAGGTATTAGCAGTCGACATATAGCAATATGCATGAGATCCTGTTTTTCTTCTTTACTAAATTTGGTTTTAGATAAGGCTAGTTCCTGCATCCCGACTAAATATAATACGGCATTAAGATCAGGTAAGGCATCTTTTTTAAAAGTATCTTTTACAAAATGTTGAATTCTTAACCATTCAAAATTTAATTTCCAAGTCTCCATTTATTATTATTATTTATTTTGAGGCAATAGCCGTTAGTGTTTTTCTAATTTATCGACAATTAGCCCCTTAAGGATTAATCAATTTTTTGCAAAAATATAATAACGCTTAATGATTGACAACAGTTCTGGAACGCCTAATAAGTAGTAATCTTACACTTCATCGGCTATCTGTAGTAATTTATCTAAATTTCACAACTCTATGTTCCAAAGTTTTGTTAATTTCATGCCCGAAAGCTACATTTCATTAATATTAAGCGATTTGATAAATATTTATCAAATTCAAAAACGTAAATAAGTAAATCATGCAAAGTAAATTTATTAGTTATGCCGTGATGGGATTTTTTGCTTTTATCGCATTATTAACCTTTTCTAATAGTACTTTTATTACCCTACAACCAGGAGAAAGAGGGGTCTTATTTGAACGATTTGGAGCGGGTTTGGATAAAGAAAATATCTATACACCTGGATTTCATGTTGTCGCACCTTGGAACGATTTGTTTGTCTATCCTGTAAGAGAGCAACAATTAGACGAACAAATGAGTGTCTTATCCAATAATGGATTAAAAATTGAAGTGGATGTGACTGTTCGGGTAAATCCTAAATACAATAAGATAGGAGATTTACACGAAAAATTTGGCCGAGATTATATTAATACTTTAGTTCGACCAGAAATTCGTTCTGCTGTAAGAAATATTATTGGTCGATTTGAGCCTGAAGAATTATATTCTTCTAAAAGAGATGAAGTACAGCAATTGATTCAAGAAGATTTAGAAAAGTCCTTAGATGACAATTTCTTGGATTTAAAAGCCACTTTAATTCGAGATATTGAATTACCTGATAAAGTAAAGAATGCCATTGAGGTAAAGATTGAAGCAGAACAATCCGCTTTAAAATATAAGTATATCCTTCAGCAAGAACAACAAGAAGCAGAAAGAATTATCATTGCAGCAAAAGCAAAAGCAGAAGCGAATAAAATTATAAGTTCAAGTTTAACATCCAATATCTTAAAAGATAAAGGGATTGAAGCAACTTTGGAATTGGCTAATTCTCCAAATTCCAAAATAGTGATTGTAGGAAGTAGCGAAAGTGGTGGCTTGCCAATGATTTTAGGAAATAACTAAAAAGTAGTTCCTTTTAAGACATTGTCTTAGATTAACCTCGGCGTTTTATAATGTCGAGGTTATTTTTTTGGTTGTATGCTAGGGGAACAAGTGTTTTTTATCGTCTTGAGTAAAAAAAATGTATATAAATCATTCCTAAAAGTGATTTTTATCATTTTTCTCCGTCTAAAAGGCATTATCATTCAGTCAAAAAATAATAGGATTATGAAAAACATAAAAGAAATTATTAAACCTGTCGCTATTTTAACTATTGCTTTATTGATAACAACAGTAGTTGTAGGAATGATAGCTTATGCAAATTGTGAAGAAGCAAAATTATTTATTGACAATATGCTTGGTACCCCTATTGAAACGAGTACTTTAGGACAAGCATAGGAATTATAATGAATGAATTAGACGGGTACAATTAAATAAAAGGTTTAAAAATCCTACTATCAAATGACCTCAGAGAGGTCAAAAGTCTTTAGAAAATGTTAGAAAAGACAACTTTTACGACCTCAGAGAGGTCGCACGTAATAAGTTTATTCATTTTTTAACATTCGACTTTTTGTAGTTGATTTCCTAAAAATATTCGACCTCTCTGAGGCCAGAAAGAACACAAAATTTAGATTTTCATATGCTCCTAATTTTAATTGTATAGGTTGAATGAATTTTAAAATCCTCAAATATAGCTTGGATATTTTATTATCTTCTGCTAGACGACTTTCCCCTAAATCCTAGCATTTAAGGCTCAAAATGATTTGGGTCTAAGCTACGTTTAACCCACCTAAATTACTTTGAGTCTAAAAAACATTATATGCTACATTTTAATGTAGCCAAGTAAATATTGATCTTAAATAAAAAAGAATTCTATATTCTATTATATAACGACGACCTCTTTACAAAAGACGATATCTTAGTGTTAATCAGTTGTTTAGTAGGCTTGGAAGTATTGTTAAACAAAAACCTATTTATTACTGCTAGGATAAAGAATTGATAAGAGATGTTTTGAATTCTCCGAAATAAGACGTTTATTTGTATTGCCTTTAATGATTCTCTCTATGTATGAGGTCGTTTTTCTTTTAGATTAACGGCCTCTATTGGAGATTTATATAATCTTCCTTCTTTTTTAGCTACTATAGAATAGACCATTGGTAGCTTTCCTTCCAAATTCTTTATCTGATAGCCTTCTTTAATTTTTATAATATTGGGAAAACAAGCATACGGAGAATAGTCATATTCTTGAAATTTTTCTATGCATAATTGATTGCTCAATAAAGTGCTAAACACTTCTGATAAAGGGTGATTCCAGCTATATCCCATTAAAGGATTGTGTGCAGTACCATCTGTATAACTAGTAGTATATTCTTCATGAAAGACTTGTGTATTAAAATAGGGATATGCTAGTTGTTGGAATCCATCATCTAACATCCAAAGAACAGGATGAAATTCTACAAAAATAAATTGCCCTTTAGGTTTTAAAAAATGCGCAATTAACTGTCCCCATTTATCTATTTTGGGTAACCAACCAATTGTACCATAAGAGGTGAATATTATATCAAATTGCTCGTCTAAATGTTTATCTAATTCATTGATATCGCAACAAATAAATTGAACTTGCTGGGACAGCTTTAATTGTGTTGCCAGTTTTTGGGCTTCCAGAATTGCTGCATCTGATAAATCTACGCCTGTTACTTGTGCGCCCATTCGTGCTAAGGATAAAGTATCTTGCCCAAAATGACATTGTAGATGTAATATCTTTTTTCCTTTTATATTTCCTAACAGCGCTAATTCAATGTCTTTGAGGGAAGTTTTTCCTTTCAAGAAATTTTCATTATCATAGAAATCGGAGTGGATATGGATGGCTGTTTTTTTATTCCAGAGAATTTTATTGGTTTGAATGTAGTCTTGCATGGTTTATTTTATTTGAAGATAATTTTTATGATTAATGAACGATTTAATTAACCCATCCTTGTGTATAAAAATTCCTTTTGTTTATATTTTTTGTCGCTCCTTTGTTACTGTTGGTGGTTACTTATTTTTTAAAAATTAAAGCTAGAAAATTTTGAATTGATTTTACAGCCCTTATCTTTATCGCTGTATAATAAAGAAAACATAGAAAAATGCAGTACCGAATTATAATCCTAAGCTTTATTTGCTTACTAGTTGCTTGTGGCAATCCTGCTACACAATATGATATTTTAATTACCAATGCCACTATTTATGATGGTAGTGGTGAAAAACCTATCATTGGTTCAATAGCTATTAATGGAGATAAAATAGCAGACCTTGGTAACCTAGAAAATATCAGTGGTAAAAAAGAGATAGATGCCAAAGGGATGGCAGTAAGTCCAGGTTTTATCAATATGCTAAGTTGGGCGACAGAAAGTTTAATCGAAGATGGACGGGGAATGAGCGATATTAAGCAAGGCGTTACTTTGGAAGTAATGGGTGAAGGTTGGTCTATGGGACCAATAAATGAAGCGATGAAAGCCAATAGCATTAAAAGCCAAGGAGATATCAAATATGATATTCCCTGGACAACTTTAGGCGAATATTTAGAATTTTTAGAAAAGAAGGGCATTGCACCAAATGTAGCTTCTTTTATGGGGGCAACAACAGCAAGAATTCATGAATTAGGTTATGAAGACCGACCACCGACCGAAGAAGAGTTAACACGTATGCAAGCCTTAGTTCGCCAAGCAATGGAAGAAGGTGCGATGGGGATTGGCTCTTCTTTAATTTATGCTCCTGCTTTTTATGCTAAAACCGAAGAACTGGTTGCGCTCTGCCAAGTTGCGGGAGAATACGGAGGTCGATACATTACGCACATGAGAAGTGAAGGCAATAAATTATTAGAAGGGGTAGATGAAGTGCTAACAATTGCTAAAGAAGCAAATATTGGTGCAGAAATATATCACATGAAAGCTGGTGGTCAAAATAATTGGCCAAAAATGGATTTAATGATTGCCAAAATTGATAGTGCTCAGCAGGCAGGTTTAGATATTACGACCAATATGTATAATTACGTAGCAGGTGCAACGGGTTTGGATGCTGCTATGCCACCTTGGGTACAAGAAGGCGGGTATAAAGCTTGGGTAGACCGTTTGAAGGATGCTAAAATTAGGGCGAAAGTAAAAGCAGAAATGAAAAAAGATGCGACGGATTGGGAGAATCTTTATTTTTCTGCGGGCTCGGCAGCTAATTTATTATTGGTAGGTTTTAAAAGTGATAGTTTAAAAAAATATACCGGAAAATCTTTAGCGGAAGTAGCCACTATCAGAGGAACGGATCCAGAAGATACGGCTATAGATTTGGTCATTCAAGATGGGAGTAGAGTAGGAACGGTCTATTTTTTGATGTCTGAAGAAAATATTAAAAAACAAATACAATTACCCTATATTACTTTTGGTTCAGATGCAGGTGCATTAGCGACAGAAGGCGCTTTTATCAAATCTAGTACACACCCGAGAGCCTATGGTAATGTAGCTCGCTTATTAGGGAAATATGTCCGAGCCGAACAAGTTATCTCTTTAGAAGAAGCCATTAAAAAACTAACTTCTTTGCCTGCCGAACATTTAAAAATTAGAAATAGAGGTTTTTTAAAACAAGGCTATTTTGCTGATATTGTCATTTTTGATCCTGCAAGAATTCAAGATAAAGCCACTTTTGAAAATCCACATCAATATGCGGAAGGTGTAGCCCATGTTTTTGTCAATGGCATTCAGGTCTTAGAAGACGGAGAGGCCACTGGACAATTTGGAGGAAGAGTAGTGCGTGGACCAGGCTGGAAAGGCTGGAAATAGAGGAGAAATCAACTTCAAAAACAAAATAAAAACAACAACTTAAACCTCAATCTCAACTTCAAAACAGAATAAAAATCCGTTAGGAAATAAAAACTATCCGTTAGCAGAAAATTTATAAATAGTCGTAGATTGATAGGATTCCCCTGGTCGCAAAACAGTAGAAGGAAAACCAGGCTGATTCGGTGAATCAGGAAAATGCTGAGTTTCCAAACAAAAAGCAGAGCGTTTTTGATAAGCTATGCTTTGATGCCCAACCATGCTACCATCTAACCAATTAGCTGTATAAAATTGTAGCCCTGGTTCAGTTGTAAAAACTTCTAAAACTCGACCGCTTTCGGGTTCAACTACTTTAGCTGCTTTTTTTAATCCTTTCCCTGTTTTTAAAACAAAATTATGGTCATAACCATTGCCAATTTTTAATTGTGGATTATTTTGTTCAATACGATCACCTATTTTCTTAGTTTTTAAAAAATTAAAAGGTGTTCGTTTAATCGACTTAATTTCTCCTGTTGGAATAGTGTTTTTATCAACAGGGGTAAAAGCATCCGCAAAAATACGTAATTCATGATTAAGACAAGAAGTGGCCCCGCCATCTTTTAAATTAAAATAGCAATGATTGGTTAAATTTAAAACAGTTAACTTGTCTGTAGTCGCTTGATAATCAATGCGTAACTCGTTTTTGTTCGTTAGACTATAAGTAATCATACAGGCTAGATTCCCTGGATAGCCTTCTTCCCCATCTGGACTTGTATAAGCCAATATCAGGCTAGGAAACCCTCCTTTTTCAAGCATTTTAGCAGTCCAAACTGCTTTATCAAACCCTTTATTACCGCCGTGTAAATGATTAGGCGTATCATTGGTCGCTAAAGTATAGGTGGTGTTATCAATCGTAAATTGTCCATTCGCAATTCTATTACCAAATCTGCCTATAATTGCGCCAAAATAAGGTTGTTCCTTTTGTAAGTAATCCGCTAGATTATCAAATCCTAAATTAACCTCTCCTAAAACCCCATTTTTATCGGGGACTTGGATAGACGTTACGATGCCACCATAATTCGTAATTTTCACTTGCATGCCCTGTTTATTGGTTAAGGTAAATAAATCAACAAGTGAATTATTAGGAAGCTTTCCGAAAGGTTGCTTGGAAATTGACATGAATTAAAATTGAGTAAAAGGAAAAATTTTGGCAAAGCTAGGGAAAAAAAGAAGAATTGAATAAAAAAGTAGAACTGAATTGCTCCAGTTTCACTCAAATAAGTCTATGAGTACACCCGTTATTTTTAAAAAAATACGAGTAGTGTATTTCTTGTTAATTGCTTATTATAAATGGTTAAGCCTTTTCTACCATTTTCATTTAGGCTCATACCCGTTAAATTAAATCTTGCCCCGTGGTCTAGTTGGTGCAGGTATTAAGAATTTCTTTACAGGTAAAAAATCAGAAGAAGAGCCGACTTAAGGTTAGTAACATTTGTAATTATTATGAATCTATCTAATCAATAAGAATCGGTAGCAAAGAAAAAACGGAGGCATTATTCAAATGCCTCCGTTTTTTTTTGTAACCTTGTGCGATAAATTTCACAATAAGCAATCGACCTTTTTTATGAAAGATTTTACAAATAAAACAGTTTGGATAACGGGTGCATCGGATGGAATTGGAGAGGAGTTAGCCATACAAATGGCGGAGCAAGGGGCAAAAATTATTTTGACGGCTAGGAATACAGAGAAATTGAATGCGGTCAAAGCTAATTTAAAGGGAGCAGGGCATCTTGTTTATCCAATGGATTTACTAAAGGTAGCCGCTATTCCAGCAGCAGCAAAAGAAGTATTTGAGCAAGCAGGGAAAGTTGATATTTTAATCAATAATGCAGGGATTTCTCAACGCTCTTTAGCAAAAGATACGGCTTTAGAAGTGGACAGAAAAATTATGGAATTAGACTATTTTGCGGTGATTGCTTTGACGAAGCAAGTGTTACCACAAATGTTAGCTAGAAAAAGTGGACATATTGTAACAATTAGTAGTGTAGCAGGAAAAATGGGTCCACCGATGAGAAGTGCTTATTGTGGCGCAAAACATGCGGTTATTGGGTTTATGGATAGTTTGAGAGCCGAATCTCATGCAGATAATATCAAAGTGCTAGTCGTTACACCTGGTTCAGTTAAAACAAATATTTCGGTGAATGCACTAGAAGGAGATGGCAAAAAACATAATGTGACCGACCCCTTAATTGCGAATGGTATTCCTGTAGAAGTATGTACTCGTAAAATTGTGAATGGCATCAAAAATAATACTTCAGAATTATTGATTGCTGATGGAAAAACGAAAATGGCGGTCTATTTACGGCGGTTTTTTCCTAACCTACTTTTTAAGGCGATGACTAAAATGCAAGCCACCTAACAATCTACAGGATGACAAGATATCTTATGATTAACAGAATAAGGGAATGACTAGGAGATAGAAGGCAGTGGCATGTAGGGCGTAAAACCCTGAAACAAAATTCGTGGGGAACAAAAAAAAATATTAAAAAATAACGATTTTCGTTACTTCTTTCCTTTTAGTTAAGTCTTATGGAATAGGAAATTCAAAATAAGTAAATTATTGTTTTTCGAAGAAAGTAAAAGCGAAACCTTTGCATTAATCTATTGTCTAATATGAAAACAATTTATGTTTTTGGATATTAGGAATTATTAAAATCTTTTACCATTTTTGTTTTCAGTTAACAAAGGAATTTCTTACCTTACCACTTGGAAAACTTAAAGATTAATCTTACTCATACTCATACTCAAGAGACTAGTTACACAACCTATTTTATAGAAATGCCCCATCTTCTAATTAAAGGAACACTATCACTTAATTTTTCTTTGTTGATAATAAGGGCAAGGTATATTTTGTGCTAAAGACTTTATATTCAATTGATTGGAATATTTAGGATATAACTATCATTATACAAATTAAACACCAAATCTTAAAAGATAATCGAATTAACTAAAACATTGAAATATGGCTAATAACAAATCTATTGACAAGCGTCAATTACTTAAAAAAATTACAGAGGAGGCAAATATCTCGCAAAAACAAGCGGCTATTGTCCTGAATTGTTTGTTTGATACGGATAGTATTTTTACAACTGGAGGCATCAACGAAATAAATACGATTACGGAGAAAGTTGTAGAATTGAGAACACCTGGTGCTTTGCAATCAGTAGAGTTGCTGAGAGAAAAAGCAGTTGTTACTAAAGAAACCATTGAAGTAGCAAAAGCGGTAGAGGTAATTAAAGAGGTGTCGGTTACGATTATTAAAGAAGTACCTGTAGAGGTAATTAAAGAGGTAGAAATCGTTAGGGAGATAATAAAGGATAATACTTTGCACCAAGAAGTGATTAAGGAAGTAGCCGTGGAAGTAATTCGAGAGGTGCCTGTGGAAGTGATTAAAGAAGTGATTGTAGAAGTTCCTGTTGAAACCATTAGGGAAATTACGGTCATTAAAGAAGTTCCTGTAGAGGTGATTAAAGAAGTAGAAGTGATTCGAGAAGTACCTGTAGAAGTGATTAAAGAGGTAGAGGTAATTGTTGAAGTACCTGTAGAGGTAATTAAAGAGGTAGAGATTATCAAAGAAGTGGAAGTGATTCGAGAAGTGCCAGTGGAATCAATTAAGGAAGTAACCGTTGAAATGGTGAAATCCATGAATGTTGTGCGGGAGGTTGAAAAACCAGTAGAAGTGATTAAAGAGGTCTTGAAAGCGGTAGAAGTGATTAAAGAAGTGATTGTAGAAGTGCCTGTTGAAAAAGAAGTCATTAAAGAAGTAGAAGTCATTAGAGAAGTCTTTGTAGAAATGGCTAAACCAATAGAAGTCATTCAAGAAAAAGCAGTAACGAGTAAAGAAACAATAGAGAAAGCTAAAGTTGTTGAAGTCACTAAAGAAAAGGCGATTGTGACGACTAAAGCAGTTCCTGTAGAAATGGTGAAATCTATTCATGTAACCCGTGAAGTCACAACACCCATTGACCGTTCTGTGGAAGTGGCGAAAGTGATAGAAGTAGAAGTTGTTAGAGAAAAAGCGGTAGAGGTCGTGAAAGAGGTAGCAAAAATAGAGCAAGTAGAAGTTACAAAAGAAATACCAATTGAGGTAGAAAAAGTGATTAATATCACGAAAGAAATCGAAGTGCCTGTTCCTATGGTGCAAGAGGTTGTGAAAGAAATTGAGGTGACTAGAGAAGTACCTGTCACAACTACCAATACAGTAGAAGTACCTGTAGAGGTAGAATTAGTAAGAGAAGTGGCAGTGGAAATGGTAAATGAAGTGGTAAAAGAAATTGAAGTAACTAAAGAAGTACCTGTTGAAGTAGGCATGGAATCTTACCAGATAATTGAAGTCATCAAGGAAGTAGAAATTATTAAAGAAATACCGATTGAGATTGTTAGAGAAGTAGAGGTCGTAAAAGGTATTGACTTTGAGATGCTACAAAAAATGATGACGAATATGGCAACGGTAGAAGTGTCCAAAAATGTAGTTGGGGAAACTAGAACTGCTGGAGACGCAAAAGTAGTAGAGCGTCGAGAAATTACAGGCGAAGCTCGTATGACAGAAGTAACGGGAGAGAGTTATATCCGAGAAGGGGACGAACGAGCCTCAGGGAAAATAATAGAAACGGAGACACAAGGTTTTCGAGCGGGGATTGACCGAAAAGATAATTTAACTAAGGTAGAAGGTATTGGCCCCAAAATTAATGGTTTATTAAATGATGCGGGAATTTACACTTTCCGCCAATTAAGCGAAAGTTCTGTTGGTACGATCGCTGCTATTTTACAAAAAGCAGGTAAACGATATCAAATGCATAACCCTGCAACTTGGCCAGAACAAGCTGGGATGGCAGCAGATGGTCGCTGGGAAGACTTAAAAAAGTGGCAAGACGAATTAGATGGAGGGAGATAATTTTCAATTTAAATTTTCAAATTATCGCTGTCTTGTTTGTTTTATTGTAAACCAGACAGCTTCAAATAACAAAAATCATGGCTTTTATAATTAAACAAAGAGTTATTAATACGGTCATTCCTGATAATGATGATAATGGATTACAGGATAGTATTAAAGTATTTAAAAAAGGAACAGTAGATAGCTTATCTGTTCGAGTTAATATTACGCATTCTTATAGTGGGGACTTAGAAATAAGTTTAACTGCGCCTTCCGGTAAATCTGCAGTTTTACATGGGAGAGCAGGCGGTAGTAAAGACAATATTGAATTAGTTTTTGATGGAGCCGTGGTGAAAGACTTTGCAGGAGAAAAAGCGAAGGGAAAATGGACGATAACCGTCAAAGATTTTGCGCCTAGAGATGAAGGAACCTTAAATAATTGGAGCCTTAGAATGGACTGTACGGATAAAACTTCTGAAATTTATATTCCAGAAGGGGAAGGTAAATCATTGGTCAGTAAACAAAGTTGCACGGAAGCAGGAACGATTAAAGGAATCGAAGCTTCTGTAGATATTGAGCATAGTTATATTGGCGATTTGGTGGTTACCTTAAAAGGACCAGGCGCATCTGTTGTTTTACACGATAGAGAAGCGGGTAGTAAGAAGGATTTAAAGAAAAGCTATAAAAAAGCTTTAGCAGCTTTTATCGGTACGAAAGCTAAAGGAGAATGGTCTTTAGAAGTAGCAGATTATGCACCTAGAGATTCAGGACGAATTAGAGGTTGGAATATTGATTTAAGTCTATAAAACAGTCAGTAATGGGCAGTAGGCAGTCAGCCTACTGCTCATTTTTTACTAATTTCCTTTTCAACAAAACTTGCCCATTTTTCTAAATTCTGCTGATTTTTTTCAGCAAAAGCTCGACTTCTTTCCGCAGGAATACCAAAATCGGACTCCATTTTTTTAAAAACAGAATTAGCAATTACTGGATTAGACAAAGCCTTAGCTGCATTTTCTGCATTGATAATTTTACTAGCATCAATGCCTAATTCTTCAAAGGTCGATTTAACCGACTTATAAGTTTTATAAGATTCGCTAATGGTGGATAGCCAATCTCTCGATGGACTTTCTTTAACTGCCTCTCCGTATTTATTTTTTAAATAATTTTCTTCATCTTTCGCAATTTTTAAGTTATTCCAATTAAACCCTACGTCTTTTCCTTCTTTTTTGGCATTGGCTCGATTTTCTGCAAAATAATTGGCTAACTCTTTTAATTCTTTGGACCGCTCTTTTTTGCGAATGACTTCCTTTTTAGATACTTCTTGTGCATCTGAAATTTCTGTATGCTCTACCGTTTCTACTGGATGAATGCCTTGATTTTGTAATAAAACAAGTGCTAATAGTCCTAGTGCAACGGAAAGTAGAAACCATTCAAATTTAGAGAGGATTTTTTTTTCTTCGCTCATACAACTGAAAATATATTGAATTCTAAATATAAATTTTGGGATGGGGTATTTAATACTTCGTAATTATTCACCAAAAATAGAATAAGTGCGTCTTTTTACCATTTAGTTATTTAAGTTCATATAGTTTAGTTTGTCTTTTTCCTTAAATGAACTTAAATGTCTGAAATGGTAACAATATAGATAACTATCCAACATGCTGAATTGTTACAATGTTTCTTTTAAAAATCCACCTTCAACCGCAAATTAATCCGTCGAGAACTCAAAAAATTAGGAACGGCATATTGCTGAGAAAATACTGTCTTTATCCAAGTATTAGACGCTACATTCTGCACATCCATCAAATTAAAGACTTCCAAACTTAACCAAGCCTTATCTGTAGAGCGCAAGAAATGTTTAGGCTTTTTAGCCAGATTCCTTTTGTCCCAAAGTCCAATCGAAAACCCTAAATCTACTCGGTGATAAGGTCGATAACGGTAAGTGTTTCTAAAAACGGTATTATTACCTCTTAAACCATAAGGCAAGCCAGTTCCAACTGTAAAATTTAAATGCATTTTAAAGTTCTCTCGACCGGGCAAATAATCTTGAAAAAACATGGCTAAAGTCAAAAATTGGTCTGTCGGTCGAGGTGCGTCGGTAACATTTTGCCCTTCTGCATCTCCAATTTCTCGTACTTGATGTTGCACACCGTCCAAACTTTCTCTAGCCCTTAATAAAGATAAATTAATCCAAGATTCTGCCCCAGGCACAAATTCTCCATTAATCCGCATATCCAAACCTGCGACATAACCCGTTGCATCATTTTCGCCAGAATAACGGATTCGTACATTGTCCACTTCATAGGAAACGACATCCCATAATTTTTTATAATAAGCTTCTAATATTAAACGGAAAGGTTTTTTACTCACCTTCTTCATAAAGAAATCTTGGGTGAATCCACCGACAATATGCAGCGACTTTTGAGATTTTAAATCTCGATTAATCGACCCATCTAATCTTCTTAATTCTCGATAAAAAGGAGATTGATAATATAAACCAGCCGCTAAACGATAAGAAATATCTTTTTTACGGTCTAAAGGCTTGAATAAAAACTGTACCCTTGGCGTGACAAAAAACTCTTTGTTTAAATCCCAATAAGCGGTTCTTAAACCAGCTGTAATTTGCATTTCGCTTTTGCCTTCCTCTCTAACCGTATAAGTATTTTGTATGGAACCCGTCAAGCGATTAGA
This sequence comes from Bacteroidota bacterium, assembly GCA_017857395.1. Lineage (GTDB taxonomy): Bacteria > Bacteroidota > Bacteroidia > Chitinophagales > Saprospiraceae > JAFMDF01. The sequence goes on from JAFMDF010000096.1 coordinate 23,510, forward strand.
CGCTAAATCATTGGTCGTTTTTAGGACATTGGCAACTTGTACCGAATTAGGGTCGAAGGGGAGGGAATAGCCTGCGGAATCCAATCGTTCCCATTCATTCAATTGATCACTAATGGTTTCTCGTTGGTACCGAGCGCTCCATTGTACAAAATGACTGACTGTTTTCGGTGCATTCGGGTCGGTTAATTGGAATTCAATACCTCCTTTATGTTGGATATTAGACACATTGGAAGTCAAGGAATTACGCACAAATTGATGCTGTGTTCCTGTGCCTAAAGTGTTGACGACTTCGCCAAAATTATCACTACTAATATCTGTATTGATTTCGCCTAAACGATAAAATCCTAAAATATCAAACCGTTCATTTTCATTACTTTGATAAGAAGAAGTTAGTAATTTTAAATAAATAGGATTTTTTTGTCTATCTGGTAAATAAGTCAAAGAAAGCCCACCCATTCCTGTCGTAAAATCATCTACTTCTTGGCCTTCAAAAACAGAGAATAATTCTAGTGTAAAGTCAATTAATCCTAAAGCTGTACTTCGTTCGGTTGGAATAAAATTATACTCACTTCGATTATAATTACCAATAATTCCTAATTGCAAATCTCGACTAATATCATAAGTAATATAAGCTTGAATATCTCCAAAATTAGGCGTGTATTCTCCTTTGGTATCTAAACTGCCTAATAAATATCGGGTTGTTTTATAGCGTGCGCCAACCAAATACCGAAGCTTTCGATAATTACCCTTGCCAATATCCGTACTTCCTTCAATATGCGCCGAACCACCCAAAAAACTTGCGCCTATAGAGGCTTTAAACTCTTCTGGTCGTTTGTATTGCACATCCAAAACAGAGGATAATTTATCTCCATATTTAGCTTGGAAACCGCCAGAAGAAAAAGATAAATTGCTAATTAAATCAATATTCGGAAAAGTTAATCCTTCTTGTTGCCCAGAACGAATTAACTGCGGTCGATAGATTTCAAAATCGTTGACATACACCAAATTCTCATCGTAATTACCACCTCGTACATTATATTGTGAACTTAATTCGCCACCCGTTCCACTACTTGTTCCTAAGGCAATCGAAGGCAAAACACTCTCTAAATTACCTGTTGTCGTTGGTAATAATTTTAATTCCGTCATTTCTTCCCGAATAATTCCCGCCTCTTCGATTTTACTTTCGGTGACAATAACTTCTAAATCCGAAGTGGTAGACACCATCCCAATATCCAATTTTTTAGACTTTCCAGTACTCATTCCCGTAATGTCTACGGAAGTTGGTTTATAGCCAATTCTAGAAAAAGCGATGGTAAAAGGCTGGTTGGAAGGCACTTTGATTCGATAAAAACCAGATAGATTGGTTTCTACGGCAAAATTGGTATTCTTAATATAAACCGTAACAATATCAATGTTTTCTCCAGAGTCCGCATCTTTAATTGTACCGTAAACAGAAGCATCTCTGTCTTGTGCGAATAGGGAAATGGTCGATAAGACAAAGACAAGGGCGTAAATATATCTCATTAATCCGTCGTTATAATTTTCAATTTTCAATTTTCAATTTATAATTTTCAATTTTCAAAATGAAAATTTTAGAACAAATTGAACATTACTGCATAAATCCTCTGTTCTGGTTTTACTCTTTCTAGAAAGGGTAGTTACATCAATTAATAACTTAATTATTGATATTTTATTGGTCGGTAGGCGGATATTTACAAGCAATTTTACACCATATACAAATCTTCTCCAATTGACTTCATACGCCGAATAGTATCCGTAGGGTCTTTCGATTTAAAAACGGCACTTCCTGCAACCAAGACGGTTGCTCCTGCTTTTAATAAAGCCTCCGCATTTTGCAAACCAACACCGCCGTCAATTTCGATATGTGCCTGCGTATTTTTTTCAATTAACATCTGCTTTAATTGCCGTACTTTCGGAATCGTATTATAAATAAATTTCTGTCCACCAAATCCTGGATTTACCGACATCAAACAAAATAAATCGGCATCTTCCAACACGTTTTCCAATAAACTAATGGGCGTATGTGGATTTATAGCCACCCCCGCTTTTGCCCCTGTTTCCTTAATTTGCTGAATCGTTCGATGTAAATGTGGACAAGCTTCGTAATGTACGGTAATGATATCTGCGCCCGCTTCTGCAAATTGCTCGATGTATTTTTCGGGTTCGACTATCATTAAATGGACGTCAATTGGCTTGGTACAAACACTTTTGCAAGCTTTTAACAAAGGAAATCCAAAAGAAATATTGGGGACAAATTTGCCATCCATGACATCAAAATGTAGCCAATCAGCTTGACTGTTATTGACCAACTCAAGGTCGGGCGTTAGGTTTGCGAAGTTGGCTGCAAGTAGCGATGGCGCTATTAAGTGATTCATTATTGTTAAAGGTTACAAGGTGAAAGGGTTACGAGGTTACAAGGTTGTAGAGTAGTAGACCTTGGTTAAATTGGAACAAAAATAGAAAGGATAAACCATTTTAGCATGTTCTTAGCGTCGTAACCACCTCTTCTTTCAATTAATTTATATAATCCTGAGCTAATTTTTTTAGCTTGTAATTCTAATTTATCAAGTGTTGATTTATCAATATAACCAACTCTATAAGCAATATGTAATTGAGTAATGACCTCTGCATTAGAAGCTTTTGCTATTTTGAAAAAATGAGCAGATTGTCTGTTAGAGTCTCTTTCATCTCCTTCAGCAATATTGGAGGAAACCGATACTACTGCTCGTTGTATTTGATTTCGTAGCCCATAATCATTAGAAAAAGGCTTTTGTTTAGTGATTTCATAGATATTTGCGGCTAATTCTATCCCCTCTTTCCAAACCCATAAATCTTTAAAATTTCCCATAGTTTTTGTTTTTAATTAGTTAAAAAATGATGTTGTGTAGTTCAAAATTGTATCTGTAATATTGCTTTTACCTTCTTGTAACCTTGATACCTCGCAACCTTGTTACCTTTTTATTTCACTCTGTCTACAATCGCAATCGTCCCATTTGAACTAAGCGCCAACCGAGTAATATTCTTCACCCCAAAATATCGAAAATCAGCAATCTCCTTCCAATTTTGGTCGCTATACTTATTGAATTTATACAATTTACTACCATTGCCCATGATAAAAGTACCATCATCTAAATAGAGAAAATCTTCACTATTCGGTAAAGTCTTGACAACATCTTTAGAGCGGTAAGTATAAGTATCCATTTCTTTTAACATCCAATTATTAGCAGTTATTTTATGAATAAATGCTAAGTTATCGCCAGGTAGTCGTTGCATCCCTCGACCAATATTATCCATCAATTCGATAGTAGAACCTGTTAAAGTATTGGCTAAAACAAGTTTAGTTGGTTGACCTACTACAAATAAAGCGGCTTTATATGGACTAATCCAATGATGATAACCAACGCCTGTGATATGCTTAAAAGCAGGTTCTCCCATCGTACTTCTATCAAGAGGGAATTTCCAAAGTCGTTGCGTATTTTGACCATCTGCTTCTACGCGCACTGCAGAAAATTCATTTCTATCAGGCATAATAGTTGGAGAATATTCGCCTTCTACCGTCGCCGTAACTTGGGTCAATTCATTATTGTCCAAATTCAAGGAGAAAATGTCCGTTTGCGTTGCATCAGGAAATTGCACGGTGAGGTATAATTCATTTTCTTTGAAAAAATGAGGTTGATTATTATAGCCGTCCATATTGAAATTGGTCAGAAACCTAGGATTGCTAAAATTATAGGTGGTATCGTTTAGCTTTTTCATAGAAAAGGCATAAACATCCGTTACGGGAACATCTTGGGCACTTAAACTAGAAAAAAAAAGGGGAATTAAACTGAAAATTAGGGAAAAACGCTTCATATTTATAGGTTGTGGTCGTCAAACAAATAGAGCGTAAAGGTAAGAAAATATTGGTTATTTAGTGCAGCAGAAGGGAATTCTAATTTTAGAAGTTAGAAGACAGAAGTCAGACCGTTTATTACTAAAACTGTCAGAAGTCAGATGCGTGACATTGCCCACGTCACAAGTCTGACTTCTGACAGAAAAATTTATTTTTCGGTCTGACATCTGGCTTCTCTATTTATTTCGTCATAAAAGCATCATCTAATACATTTTCGTCAAATCTTCCAGTAGGTTTGTTATTGACATGCTGGTAGATAGCGGCTAAGAAGACCGTTTGGGCGGCAGACATTACTGTTCCTAATAAAAGCAAAGAAAAAATACCGACTATAATTGCAAGGATGATATTGATTTGCGCTAAAACAACGGCAAGTACACCAATTAGTAGAATCCCTATAAAATTAATAAAGCCAAAACCAAAATTAGCACCCAGCGATTCGCCCCATTTTTCCCGCATAATACTACCAGACCTTTTAACTGAACCGATGACATCTTTGTCTTCGTATAAAATAACAGGCACGACAAAAAAGGTTAAAATAGACCAACCTGCCCCGATAATCATTGCCGCTATTTGTCCAATTTTTTCATTGCTTTGTAATATTTTTAAGAATAAGCCAACCGTTGCGGCAATACTGGTCCAAGCCAATATTTTATCCAATTTAGAAGTGGCAAATTCCAAGCCTGCTGATAAACTCGTCTCTTCTCCATTTAAAACTTGTACGGCGCAATGCACCAAAGCCGAGTTAAAAAAGATAATCACAAAATAGGTGACAAAGTAATAAAGAAAAGCGAGTACATAAGCAAAAGGGCTAGTGGCGGAACCAGTTTCTGCGGTATCTGCGGCTGCTAATAATTCCTCTCCAAAAATAAAATATCCACCACCAAAGAAAGTCGCACAGACCATAATGAGTGCTAAAGTGGATAATACGGGGAATAATAATAAGGATTTTTCTTCTTCAATAATGGCTAAACTTGTTTTTGCTAATTGCCAGCCATTGCTTAAACGATCAAAAAATTTCATTAGTTGGGTTTAGTTAGAAAATTATTTTACCTAAATATAGGCGGAATTGTCCGAAAATGACCACTTTACCCGATAAATCTAGTAGAAAAAACGACAAGACTTTATAAAATACGTGACAAAACCGTAATTTTGATGTCTATACAACTATATTATATAGTCAGGTGAAAAATTGATAATCATCCGTTGTCTTCATTCATCCGTTGGTAGAAAATAGCCCAACGGATGAATGAAGACAACGGATTTGACGAGCTAGCCGAGATTTTAAATATTATTTTAATATCATTTTTTTAGCGGACGCTCTAATATACCAGAACCTTTTTATGAAATAAGTATTCTACCCAAACATATATTCTCTCAATAAAAGGTGAATGCCTCGATGATTTGTCATCGGGGCTTCGCTGTTTTTAGTCGGTTGTGAGTTGTCAGTTAATGCGTCAAACTGGCAACTGCCAGTAGCTACATTTTTATTGATATAAACTTAAGGCTTGATTGATTTTCGTTTGATAATATATATTGGTATCTGACACGTTTAGTTTTGATAGACCATTGAATTAAGCACATGAAAAATCCGTTGTTGATTTAATCCGTTGTTTTTATTATTTTTAACAACGGATTAAATCAACAACGGATGAACGTACTAAAATCCGAAGGTCATTAATTTTAGACTTTGGACAATAAAACTTTAGGTAACCAAAGGTTACAAAGCAAAA
>JAFMDF010000452.1 GCA_017857395.1 Bacteroidota bacterium
TTTCGTGTAATTTATGTATTAATCAAAAATTTGAGCGAACCTAGCGATATATAAGTCCAATTTCCCGTCATTGACCGTTGAAATAGCAAGCTTGGCATTCGTAAGCATTCTCCAAGTGCTACTTGCTCCAATGGTCATGGCACTACCTGTTGTCCCCACAATCGTTCCCGAATGCCCTATGGTATCTACTCCAATAGTTACCCCTGAGGTAGCCGTAATCGTATCTATCCCTGTAAAATTTAAAAAGCCAGTTCCGCCTACCGTACCCCCTGTAAACGTACAATTGACATTCGTCAAATTTAAAGTACCTGCTGCATCTATTGTTCCTGCGTTAGATAAATTACCATTAAGCGTTAAAGTAGCGCCTTCGGCTACCGTAAGCGTTCCACCTGCTTTATTTGTAAGACTTGTGGGGATAACCAATGGCAATGAGCTTCCTCCAATTAGTCTATTAAAATTCCCTCCATTCTCGTTGATAAATTCTATGCCCGATACCGTTGAGTGTATCGATGTATTCATCGTTCCGTGATTCGTCCAAATTGCCCCATCCGTTGTTGATAAACCTCCATTGGTCCATTCAATTGTACCATGATTAATAAGGTCGCCATCAAAACGCCTATCACTATTAAAATTAGTAATGTATAAATCTATTTTTCCATTATTCGTCACCGTTTCCATCGAAAGTCTAGTACTCACTATCATTCTCCATGTACTAGCTGCTGCTATGGTCATCGACGAACCTGCTGTTCCGATAATAGCCCCTGAGTGTTCTATCGTATCCACCGAAAAAGTTACCCCAGAAGTTGCCGTAATCGTATCTGTACCCTTAATATTCAAAAAGCCTGTTCCGCCTATCGTTCCGCCCGTAAACGTACCATTGATATTATTAAATTCTAAGGTACCTACGGCATCTATGGTTCCTGCATTGGTAAATACTCCTTCAAGCGTTAAGGTCGCTCCTTCCGATACCGTAATCGTTGCCCCTGACTTATTCGTAAAACTTGTAGGGATAACCAATGGCAATGAGCTTCCTCCAACTAGTCTATTAAAATTTCCTCCATTCTCATTGATAAATTCTATGCCCGATACCGTTGCATGTATCGACGTATTCATCGTTCCGTGATTCGTCCAAATTGCTCCATCCGTTGTTGATAAACCTCCATTGGTCCATTCAATCGTACCATGATTAATAAGGTCGCCATCAAAACGCCTATCATTATTAAAATTAGTAATGTATAAATCTATTTTTCCATTATTCGTCACCGTTTCCATCGAAAGTCTAGTACTCACTATCATTCTCCATGTACTAGCTGCTGCTATGGTCATCGACGAACCTGCTGTTCCGATAATAGCCCCTGAGTGTTCTATCGTGTCCACCGAAAATGTTACCCCAGAAGTTGCCGTAATAGTATCTGTTCCTTGGATATTTAAAAAGCCTGTTCCGCCTATCGTACCACCTGTAAACGTGCCATTGATATCATTAAATATTAAAGTACCTGCAGCATCTATCGTTCCTGCATTGGCAAAATCCCCTTGAAAGGTTAAACTTAACCCTTCAGAGACGCTAATCGTACCGCCTGCTTTATTTGTAAAGTTTTGTACGACAGTTGTAATTGTATTGCCCCCTGGCTTATTAAAACTTGCCCCATTTTCATTAGAAAAAGTAATATTTGAAATAGATTGATGGCTTTGCAAGTTGATTATACCATTATTGGTCCAAGCAGAACCTATGGTACTAGTCAAATTGAGGCCACTCCAATTAATCGTCCCATTATTCGTCACATCACAATCGAAGGTCAGATTACCATTAGCACCATTGAGTGTAATGGCTATGGTACCATCATTCGTTACAGCTCCTGCACCTGAAAGCGTTCCTCCATGCAAGTTAAGCGTGGCAGTTGCTTCAATCTGGAGGGTAGTAAATTCATTAAGAGCTGCACCTGTAACTACATCACCAGAGTCTATGGTCACTACATCAGCAGCGGTAGGTATAACGCCTCCTGCCCAAGTACTTGTCTGATTCCATGATCCACCTCCAGTTCCATTACTCTGGATGGCAGCAACCATAGAAGCCGTCTGTTCAACAGCAGCTTTCTGCTCACTAATAGATGCGACTTCAAAAGATACCCACTCCGTACCATTATACCAACCAATACCTGAAACAGCATCTTCTGCTACATCAAGGTTTTCAAATGCTTGCAGTGTTCCAACAACAAGGAAAATACAAGCCGACAAAAAACAAACTTTTCTCAATAAAAATAGTTTCATGTACTTAAATTTAAGTTTAATTAAATTAATAGGGTTTTTTATTGTTATTTTATTTTTAAAACCTTGGATTAGAACATAAAGATGGCTATTTAGTCGCTGTAAGCAGCTAATTTAATTTTTTAACATGGGAGTAATGCTAGTTCTCCATCGTTATTAATAGACGATGAAAGGGGAATTTGTGTTTAGCTTATTCCATTTAGTCTAATAGGAAATAAAAAGTAATTTTTTGTGTGTAAGTGGGTTGAATAAGATAGAATGGGTAGAGAGGATATATGATTATTTTATATTTGCAAAGATAAGTTACATTAATATAATTCAAGCGCCATTAATGCAACATAAGCGCCATTTATTTACCTCCAGCCACTTTCTTGTAAAACTTGTAAGGGTCTTAGGCCAAATTTTTTTTCAAATTGGCTAATAAAATAACTTGTATGTCGAAAACCAACGGCGAAACAGGTTTCTTTTACCGTTCTAAATTTTCCATTTCTTAAATACTCAATCGCTCTTTGCAAACGATATTGACTAAGGTACTTTTGAGGGGGTAGATTCGTCAATTCTTTTACCTTTCGGAAAAGATGCCGTTCACTAACCATCAGGGCTACTGCTATTTGCTCATTGTTCAGAGAAGGGTCATTTAGGTTCCTTTCTATAACAGCATGCAACCTATTTAACCATTTCTCTGAACCTTGCATTCTGACAGCATTAATTGAAAAATTAATTGTACTACTTTTTTGAGTAACCATTTTTTTGGGGTTATAGTTTATACTACAAAGATGCCAGAAATAAGCCCATATTGCCAAAGACATTTTAAGAGGTTTACCACAATAAAAAAGGGATTAAACTTTTAATAAAAACAACATAAACAACTAATAATCAAATATTTAAACCAAAAAATCCAGCCATTAAAAAATAACATTTTTTCACCTAAAATTTATTGAAAATTTATTAAAGTAATAATAAATTCAATCTGTTTTCAGCAAAAGGACCAATTTGAGGACTAATGACTAAATAAATGAGTTAGGTATTTCAGTTATCTTTTCCTTGGACAAAATATAGCATCAATAGAAATTTCATCTTAAATCAGCTAAAAAATGACCTTACAAAACCTCCTGATTATTGCTTAATCATAGCTGATATGCTCTAGCTCGTCAAATCCGTTGTTTTCATTCATCCGTTGGTAAAAAATAGACCAACGGATGAATGAAGACAACGGATGATTATCATATTTACCTGACTATCTAAAATACGTCCTAGCTATTATCCAATGTAGAATATATTCATTTGGTGATTGATTTGTTTCTGCGCTAATTTTTCGGTAAAGAATGCTGTTCGCCAACATTTGAAAATACTGCATTTTTTTTGTTATCTAAATTATCAGGTATCTTATACGCTTCTATCAAATTGTTAAGTTGAATCAACAAACTCAATTAAAAAGAACACTACAAAATTAGTATTATTCAATAATCTTATTCCGTCAAAAAGCCTGCATTTTCCGTCAAAAAACTAGATTCCCCCTTAAAAAACTAGGAGAACAATAACTTTGAACTAGCAACATCCTATTTTCATTCCCCATTATACAAGGACGGTTGTTTTCCATATCTACGCTTAAATGCACGAGAAAAAGAGTTGACATCAGCATAACCGATTTGGTAAGCTACCTTGGCAATGGAGTTATAAGTGCGATTTTCAATTAACTGCTTTGCCTTTTCAAGTCGAATTTCTGTTAAATATTGAATTGGCGTCAACCCAATCAAGCGTTTTAATTTACGCAATAGTGTAGATTCACTCATGGTAAATTGTTTTGCTAAAAAAGGAACGGAAATAAAATCATTGGAAAGATTTTTTTGTACAAACCCTTCAAATGCTTCCAGCCATTTTTGATCTTCTTGAGTGAGTAATGATACCGCCTGAGTTAACACTACTTCCGCCGCCGCTACGGTGCTTCTTGTCGTTTGATTGCGCAGTAAATTTTCGATTCGAACCATCAATTCTTCTTCTTCAAAAGGTTTCACTACATAATCATCTACGCCAATTCGCAATGCTTTCAGTTTATCCTTCAACTCCGCACGAGCAGTTAGCATGACCACGGGAATATGACGAGTCGCATCATTCGATTTCAATTTTTCTAGCAATTGATAGCCATCCATGATAGGCATCATTAAATCGGAGAGAATCAGGTCTGGCTTAAAAGAGGCAGCAATATCATGCTTCTCGCCTTCTTTCTTAATTTTGAAGAGGTCGAGTGCTTCTTTTCCATTTCCAGCTGTGATGACCTGATATTTATCTTTCAAAATCAATTTTACATACGCTTGCAAATCCGGATTGTCTTCTACTACTAAAATAGTGCGCCTAAAATTATCTGAGGGCTTCGATGATAGTAGCTTACTTGTCTTTGCCTTGGGATGAAAACCGATGGTATTTTCTACGAACTCAACTTCTTCCAAGGTACTTTCCGACAGAGTGACAGGAAAGCTTGCTCGGAACACAGAGCCTATTGCTAAAGTGCTTTCCACTTCCATTTTTCCGCCAAAGAGTTGTACATATTCGTTGCAGAGCGCCAGACCGATACCCGTTCCTCCTTGTGCTGGTTCGGCTGGGCGAGTGGTTTGGAAAAAACGGTCGAAGACATAAGGCAGATCATCCGCATGTATGCCAGCACCCGTATCAGTAACTTCTAATATCAGCAGATTGTTCTCTAAGGAAAGTGCTACCTTTACGCTACCTTTGACAGGGGAGAACTTGAAGGCGTTGGACAGTAGGTTGTGCAATATCTGACGACATTTCTCCCTGTCTATAATTGCACTTACACTGTTTTGTAGGTCTGTATGATACGAAAAATCAATTTGCTTGCTGTCTGCAAGGGACTCGAACTGAGCGGTATATTGCTTAAAAAATACAGCGAGGTTTGTTGGTTTTGGATATAATTCCATTTTGCTCATCTCCAGCTTTCGGAGATCGAGTATTTCCTTTACCAATTCCTGAAGTTGTTTGCCGCTCTGCATAGCCATCTTCAATAATTGCGTTTGTTTTTCAGGGGGCTGATTGCCTTCAAGCAAGGTTTTTAGAGGCCCTAGAATGAGCGTTAGAGGCGTGCGTAATTCGTGGCTCACATTCTCAAAAAAACGAGACTTTGCAATATCTAATTGTTTTAGTTCTTCTGTTTGTTGCTGAATAAGGATATTTTTAGCAGCTAATGCTTTTTTATCTTTCCGTAGTTTATAAAGACCAGCGAAAAGTCCCACTACCAACAGTAGAAATAAAGTACCCGTAATAAAGAAACTACGCATTTGATTTTCTTTCAGTCGGAGCTGGAATGCCTGATTTTCATTTTCAGTTACCAATTGTTTTCTGATTAACTCCAATTGATATCGTTGTTCATCAAAACCTTTGCTGGTACTATCTATAATAGCTTGCTGTTTATTTATTTCTCTAGTGTAATTAAGCGCATCGGAAAAGCGTTTTTCCCCTTCCGCTATTTCAACTCGTTTTTCTAAAATGAAGAGGAGGTCATGATGCATCTTACTATCCTTCGCAAGCACATAGGCAGAATCCAAATAGGCACTTGCCTGATTCGGCCGATTTCGCTCCGATTCTAGTTTGGCTAATCGTTGAAGTGCATATATATCTAACCAAGTATCATGGAAGGTAAAATATCTAGGGCGAACAATGTCTCTAGCTTTCAGGTAGAGGGTGTGAGCTTGATCATATTTTTTATCCATCATCAATAAATCAGCCCGTCCAGCCGTAGCATGGAACGCCGATAATGTTTCCTCTGGCTTAATGGGGTCTGATTGAGGATATTTTTCCAGCGCTTCAATTGTTTTCACCAGTCTATCGGAAAAGCCATAGACTTCGTACAAAAATTTGAGCCGTATCTGCATATATCGAACAACTCTTGTCAAATTTAATTGCTTAGCTTCCGCTAATAATTCTTCTAACTCTACCAAACCATCGGCTACTTCTCCAAGATTTCTAATTCTTCCTTCTATTATGTAGAATTGGGTCTTGAGGAATAGTGCTGTATCTCCTATATTTTTATATAATTCCAGTAACGCTAGGTTCGCTCAAATTTTTGATTAATACATAAATTACACGAAATAAT
>JAFMDF010000453.1 GCA_017857395.1 Bacteroidota bacterium
TGTTGTAACTACAAAAATAGAAAGTCTTTTTTTATTCGTTTTGAACACGCTAGGCCTTGGGGCTATAAAAATGATGCATTCCGTAAATCGCTATGAAGTAAGTTTCTTAATTGGCGGTGTCAAAATAGGAGAGGAATACACTTTATATTATTATAATGCAGCAGCTAATAAAGTGTTTGAAGTGGAAGACAAACTCTCCTTGAATTTAGGAACAGAGAACGGAGGTAGTTTAGGTTATGGGAAATTTTCCGACCCTCATCCAATTGAAATCTCTTTATTTACAGCTACCGTACAAAAACAAGATGTCTTTTGTACAGCAGATAATACTGGATTTATTGAGATTACCCCTATTGATGCCTTTTCTCCTACTTATGCTTGGAGTCATGATGATACCGCAACAGGGAATCGAGTAGAAGGACTTGCTGCGGGTAGCTATACTGTTAGCATCAAAGATATTCGGAATGTACCAGTGACGAAGACGATTGAAATTCTTAATCAAAGTAATGATATTATAGCACCTACGGTCATTGGCGCAGCAGACCCCATTTGCCTTGGTTCCTCTATCGCATTGATTGCTTCTTCTGAATCGCCAGATGCTGAATTTAGATGGTTTGATGCCGAAGGAACGGAATTAGGGGCAGGCACTCAGTTAATATTAAACAATCGTCAGGAGACCGAAACCATTAAAGTATTGGCTTTAATCAATGGCGTTTGTCAATCCGATTTTACCGATGTGCCTATCGTTGTAAGTTCCGTAGGAAGTGCTAGTTTTGAGGTGAGTGATGAAAACCCAGAAATTAATAATCAAACGGTCACTTTTACGCCGATCACGCAAAGTGCGAGTTATATGTACGCTTGGGATTTTGGCGACGGTCAGACGTCTACGGAGATGATTGCCCAACATATTTATACAACAATGGGTCCTTTTAATGTTTCCTTGACCATTGCTTCCCCAGATAATTGTGAGGCTTCTAGTGTTAGTATCAATGTGGTTAGTACGCATGAACCAACTTGTGGTATCTCTTTTGACCTGAATGGCGAATTGCCAGAAGGCATTCACAGACAGGCAGAAAACATTACTTCTGCTGGAACAGTGGAAGCAGGAAGCAATGTGGAATTGAGAGCAGGGACAAGTATTGTGCTAAGCCCTGGCTTTCATGCCAAAGCAGCGAGTACCTTTTTAGCCATGATTGACCCTTGTACCGAAAACTTAGAGGAACCAGCAGCACCTGCTACGCAACGAACAGCCCCAGTAACTACAACGACCATTTTACCGACCATAGACGAATTAAATCTTGCGCCTAATCCAACGTCAGGCAGTACAAAAATTTCTTTTAAATTGGGGAATGCCTCCAATATTCATTTAGAGATCTATGATCCTAAAGGAGGTTTGGTACGCCGCTTAATTAACGGAGATTTTTATCCATCAGGCAATCATGAAGTGACCTTTTTGCCCGATAACTTGACTTATGGTATTTATCATGTGGTCTTGAAAAACGAGCGACAATTGATTACGAAGAAGTTGATTATTGTTCGGTGATAACGCTTAGGAATATAGATTTAATTACCAATAGGTTTAGTGCTTCCAGAACTCCAAGTTCTGGAAGCACTTTCCTTATGATTTATTTTAGCATAAACACTAATACTCACTTTGAGGTTGTGTAAAAAAGCCTTTCAGAGCAGCGATTTGCTAAATCTCAAAGATTTAGTAAATCGGGACTTTTAACACAATCCGAAGTAGTTAGCTTAATTCATTAACAAAAATTCCCCTAACGCAGTTACGCTGCTCAGGGATATTGAGGAGGACAATTGTAGATTTTTCTTTAGAACCTACAATTATCCCATTTAAAAACGCTATTATGCTACTCCTTTTCTTCTAACCAAACCCCACAGAACTTAATTCCCATGAAATTATTAAAACCTACAAAGAATTTAGTAAAAAATACCCTCCACAAAACGACTAAAACGACTCTTCGATTTTTATTCTTAGCGGTTATGCTGTTGCCTACCATTAATGCTCATAGTAATTGGGAATCGGCAAGCTACCTACTAAAAAATAAACGTACTACTGAAACAATTAAAGCACCCAATACCGCCCTTCAGGTTACAACTGAAATTATTAAAAAAGCTAGTAGTATCAGTGCTACGGATGGGGTAATAAAAGTGATTGTAAATGGCGGACAAGCCACTTATCAACTTGAAATCAGTAATAGCAGTAACCAAATCGTATTTTTAAGTAATTTCAGCACGAATGTAATCGAGGTTGCTAATTTAGCTGCTGGCACTTATCAAATCAGTATAACAGATGGCAGCAATAGTGAAGCAACCGCTTCTTTTCAAATGCCAACAGAGAATTGCCAATTATCGGCTACGCTAAATAATCAAACCCTTAGCTGTGCTACCGACAAAGGGAGTTTAAGCCCTGTAGTTGCCGATGCCTTAGCACCGATTAGTTATCAATGGCAACATGGGCCAACTAGTGCGACGGTATCCAACCTGTCTTTAGGAACTTATACCGTTTCTATTTCAGATGGAAGTGGTTGCCAAGTGATAAAATCAGCTAGTATTGTAGCCCCTGAAAAACTAGTTGGCATCAGTACGATTGTGGCTGATGCTAGCACGAAGGAATCAAAGGATGGGCAAGTGCAATTGAATATTAATGGAGGGGAAAAGCCATACCGTTTAAGTATCTATCAGTCAAATGGAAATTTATTTAGCCAATTGTCTAATTTAGGGATTATGACGGTTATTAATAAACTTCCCGCAGGTCAGTTTACCTACGAAATAACCGACCAAGTTAATTGTAAAACAAGTGGCGATTTTCAAGTAAATGTAGAAAGTTGTACGTTTAAAGTGTCCCTAACGGAAGGCAATACGGATTGTTCAACGGCAACGAGTTCCCTGACAGCTTTTGCGGAAGATGGCATTACGCCCTATCGTTTTCTATGGTCGAATAACCAAACTACGGTAACTATTACTCAACTTAGTGCAGGAACATATCAGGTCACCGCTACGGATGCAGGTGGCTGTGAATCTATTGCTTCGGCAACTATCGAAAACAAAGAATTGTTAAGTATTTCCTGTCAGGTGGTCACACAACCACCGAGTATTGGCGCACAAGGAAAAGTGTCGATTGTTCTAAAAGGGGGGCTGCCGAATTATAGGCTTAGTTTAAAAAATCAATCTACAGGGTCAGTCGTTAATTTAACTTTTCAGAAAGCACAGGAAGTGAATCTAGATTTATTGGCAGGTAGTTATAGTATTTCCTTAAAAGATGATAATAATTGTGAACAGACTTGTAATTTCCAACTAAATGACCCGACTTGTGGATTAGTGGGCAGTTTGTCTAATTATATCATTCCTTGTGGGGCGACTACTGGTACGCTAGAAGCGAGTGCAACGGGAAATAGTGGACAATTAACCTACAAATGGAGTAATAATGTCTTTCAGGCAACCAATGCTAATCTAGCGCCTGGTACTTATCGAGTGTCCATCAGCGATGCGCTTAATTGTGTGGTTGTGAAAGAAGCAACAGTAAGCCATGCCAAAATAGATGAAGATGGTGACGGTTATTATATTGGCTGCACGGATTATAGTCAAGTTTTAGGACCAGATTGTAATGATAAAGATAAAAACATAAACCCTGGCGTCCTAGAAATCTGTGATGGCATAGATAATAATTGTGATGGTCGGATAGATGAAGGATTTCCCGATACGGACGGCAATGGGATTCCAGACTGTGCAATAATAGAAATTTGTGACGGCATAGATAATAATGGAAATGGAAATATAGATGAAGGCTTTGCGGATACAGATGGTGATGGAATTGCAGACTGTCAAGACACGGAAATCTGTGATGGAAAAGATAATGATGGAGACGGTCAAATAGATGAAGGATTTCCCGATACGGATGGAGACGGAACGGCAGACTGTCAAGATACAGAAATCTGTGATGGAAAAGACAATGATGGAGATGGTCAAATAGATGAAGGATTTCCCGATACAGATGGAGACGGAACGGCAGATTGTCAAGACACAGAAATCTGTGATGGCAAGGATAATGATGGAGATGGTCGGATAGATGAAGGATTTCCCGATACGGATGGAGATGGAACGGCAGACTGTCAAGACACAGAAATTTGTGATGGAAAAGATAATGATGGAGACGGTCAAATAGATGAAGGATTTCCCGATACAGATGGAGATGGAATTGCAGACTGTCAAGATACGGAAGTCTGTGATGGCAAGGACAATGATGGAGATGGGTTAGTAGATGAAGGATTTCCCGATACAGATGGAGATGGAACGGCAGACTGTCAAGATACGGAAACCTGTGATGGAAAAGATAATGATGGAGATGGGTTAGTAGATGAAGGATTTCCTGATACAGATAGAGATGGCACTTTGGATTGTTTTGATAACTGTCCAAACGACCCTACTAAAATCGAACCAGACGAATGTGGTTGTGGGACGCCACCACAAATTGATAGTGATGGAGATGGCATTATCAATTGTCTAGACCCTTGTCCTTACGACCTCAACCAATTTGTAGATGGTTTGATACAATGTGGGCAAACGATAACAAACAGTACTTTTGGAGGCACTAGCGCGCATCATAGCTATGGAGATTGCACGACAGAGGCGTATAATGGGCGAGAATTTTTCTATAAATTTGAACTCAATCAGCCTGGCGATTTAATCATTCGATTTAAAGAACTTAGCCAAAGTAACTATCGAAGATTAGGCTTATTTGTGTTAAACGACCTTTGCCAGATTAATAGTTGCATTGGTTTCCTCAAATCCACTGATAGCGAAGAATCCATGTTAGTCATTCCCAATGCACCCAAAGGGGATTATTTTTTTGTGGTAGATGCAAGAGGTGTCTATGATGCCGCAAAATTTGAATTAACAATAGCTTGTAATACAGGGTCAGGGCAAGTAGCCTGTGGGGCAGATGGCTTACTTTATGAAGATTTTGAAGCCTATCCAGATGGAGCAGATATTGCGGCACAAAGTCAAAATTGGGCGTTATTCGGGAATAGTTCTCGTAGTGCTTTTGTGGAGACCATTGAAGAAGGGGAAAAGGAAAATAAGGTATTGGCTTTTAGGCGGACGAACCTGTCCGATGTCAACTTTCTATTAAAGGATGATTTTAGCGGAATTTTTCGTCTTTCTTGGACGATGTTTATTCAAAAGGGACAGAGCGCTTATTTTAACGTATTTGGGCATCCCTCAACCGATGATAATGGCTTGAAATATATTTTTGACCAAAACAATTCCGCTTTTCAGGACAAATGGGTTGATATAGAATTCTTTGTTGACTTAACGACCAATAAATACACCCTGTTTATTAATAATCGACAATACAACCAGTCTGGTGATTATGTCGTTAGTCTAGGGCGAGTCAATTTTTATGCTGCTCCATACAGCAATTTTCTCGTAGATAATATTTGTTATCAACAAGTGGAAAGTATGCCAAGCGTTGCTAGTAATAGTCGAGCAAACAATAAAGAAATGGTCGACCAAGTAGCGAAAAGTCAATTTGCCAATAAGCAGCTAAAAATAAATCCCAATCCTGTTCAAAATCAATTATCAGTCGATTTTAAATTTCCATTTCCAAAACAACAAACACAGCTTGAAGTGTATGACTATTTAGGCCGCCGAGTCATTTATCAACAATTGAGACAAAATATCCAACATACCCAACTAGACGTTAGCGATTTAAAAAATGGGATTTATTATTTAAATATGGCTAATGGGGGTGTACGGATGATGCGGAAGTTTGTGAAAGTAGATTAAAATTAAGACAAGTTTATCTAGCTAGTGGACACTTTTTACTATATGGATAAACTTGTCTGATTCTCCAATCAAACTACCTTCCAAGTACGGAATAAGCTACCTTCCTATCAGTAATAAAATTCAAATGATACTATCCAAGCTCTTTCCACCGATTATCAACAATAGCACAACCTAACTTAAATAAATATTGATCCATACTATGTTCATCCAATCTACCTCTTTCAAAGGTACTACTGTAACTACCTGTGTTTAATAAGGCTGGTGGCGTATCCAAAAATTGAGTAGCGGCATCAAGTGCATTTTCTACTTCCTCCATTTGCAATCTTATCTCCGTTTGTTGTTGGGTATCTAAATCATCAAATGTTAGTTCGGTTTCTGCTGCTATAAATTCTTGTAATCTATTGATATGATGACCTTGGTCAAAAGTACGAGGGGTTGTTCCGAGGTGATGAAAACCCAGTAATCTTGGCGGTGATTGGGCAGCAATTCTTTAAGTACTGATAATCAATTAAATACAAATAAAAATACAAATAA
>JAFMDF010000097.1 GCA_017857395.1 Bacteroidota bacterium
AAATCAATGAAATAAATGACATATTTTATTTTTTAATAAGTTTAATTTAGTTCAAGGAAATATTACCACTAAAGCCAATCAAGGTGCGGTACAGTCAATTCTTAGAAATTTAGCTTTAATTAAAACCAAGAGAGTTGCTTCTAAAAGTCCAGAAAAATGGGCAGATTATGAAGTAGAAGAATCAAGTGGCAGTCGAATAAAAGCTTATGCAGGAGATAAATTATTAGAAGATTTTATTGTCGGTCGCTTTAATTTTAATCAAGAATCTCGTCAAGGAATTTCTTATGTTCGCTTAACTAAAGGGAATGAAGTCTATGCCGTAGATGGATTTTTGAGTATGACGATGGGGCAAGGATTTGATGCTTATAGGAATAAAGAAATCCTTTCCTTGGCTAAAGAGGAGGTGACAAAAATTGCTATTAATACTTTAGGCACAACGACTGTTTTACAAAAAGGTATTGCAGATTGGACGCAGGATGGAACAACAGTAGACTCTACGGCTATTGCTACTTATCTAACTGGTTTACAAACCGTTTCAGGCGTTACTTTTGTCAATAATTTTGAGGAGATTCAAAGTCAGTCGCTATTGTACAAAACACTTTCTTTAGAAGGAAATAATATAGCTAGTCCAATACTTATTAAAGCGTATAGAGATACGACTAGAACAGCACCTTATATTATTCAATCTTCTTTGAATGAGGGGAGTTATTTTGCTAGTGAAGCAGATGGCGTGTTTGGGAAGCTTTTTGGGAGTTGGTAAAAGAGGAGGTTTAATACCCATATTTATCCTTCCATAAACTCCGCATTTTTAGGCGAATTTTTTCTTCCGTAGGATTATTACTTGGTTCAAATAAAGCCTTTCCTTTAATCGCTTCTGGCATAAATTCCATATCCGCAAAATTACCTTTTTCGGCGTGGGCATATTTATACCCTTTGCCATAATTTAAATTTTTCATCAACCGAGTTGGTGCATTTCTGATTTCCAAAGGAACGGGTAAGCTGCCCGTTTCTCTAACTAATTGTTGCGCTTTGTTAATCGCCATATAAGTAGAATTACTTTTGGGGGAAGTAGCTAAATAAACAGTCGCTTGAGAAAGAATTATCCTTGCTTCTGGCAAACCTACTGCTGTTGCCGCCTGAAAAGCAGTTGTTGCCATCAATAAAGCATTGGGATTAGCTAAGCCAATATCTTCTGAAGCAGCAATGATCATTCTTCGGGCAATAAATTTAATATCTTCTCCGCCTTCTATCATTCTCGCTAAATAATATACCGCAGCATTGGGGTCGCTGCCTCTAATGGATTTAATAAAAGCCGAAGCAATATCGTAATGTTGGTCGCCCGCTTTATCATAAACTGCTATATTTTGCTGTACTTTTTCTCTTACTAACTCATTGGTAATCAATAATTTGGTCGTTCCTTCCTGAAAATTCGTTACTAACTCTAAGACATTCATTAACTTTCGAGCATCTCCTCCTGAGTATAATAAAAGCGCATCATACTCTACTACTTCAACTGGTTTCTTTTTTAATAATTCATCTTCTGCTAATGCCCTGTCAACTAAATTAATGAGTTGTTCTTTGGTTAAATGCTTTAAAACATACACTTGGGCACGACTTAATAAAGCAGAAATGACTTCGAAAGAAGGATTTTCTGTAGTTGCGCCAATTAAAGTAATCGTCCCTTTCTCTACCGCTCCTAATAAAGAATCTTGCTGTGCCTTATTAAAACGATGGATTTCATCAATAAATAAAATCGGATTGGGTCGATTAAAAAATTGTTGTTTTTTAGCTTTAGCAATCGTTTCTCTAACATCTTTTACTCCAGAATTTACCGCACTTAAAGTATGAAACGGACGATCTAATTGGTTGGCAATAATCGTTGCTAAGGTCGTTTTTCCAACGCCTGGAGGGCCCCACAAAATAAAAGATTGTATTTTACCTGATTCGATAGATTGCCGCAATACAGCCCCCTGCCCTGTCAGGTGTTCTTGCCCAACATACGCATCTAAAGTTTTAGGTCGCATTCTTTCTGCTAACGGTTGTAACATCTTTGGGAATTTTCAATTTATAATTTTAAACCTGCCCGACTATCCATCAGGCTGGCGGGTTTTCAATTGGGAGCATAAAGGTACTTAAAGTTTGAGCAAAAAAAATAGCGGCTTTCCGAAGAAAACCGCTATTTTTTGGATAAAATCTTAAAATATATTTCTAGCCAATTAAGGTTACTAATTTACTTTCGTCAATTCTACCCCATTATCCATCACTACATGTGCTTGGGCAAAACCAGCCGCCTTAGCAGCAGATGCCGCTCTTTGTGCTTCTCCTAAATTAGCATACCCCGCCAACAACATAATCGTCCAAGGTCCTTTTATTCTTTGTTCTACCGCACCTATCGTTTCTACCTTAGACCGTTGAAAATATTGTGGTTTCTTATAAGCCGCTAGTCTTACTTTATAACCAGATGTAATACCTGTATTAGTATTAGGATTGGTATTATTTCCTTTAGAAATATTGGCATCTGTAACCACTACTTCTTGACCTAAGCCTTCTAAGGATTCTGTCACTACAAAACAGTCTTTAAATCCCTTGGCCTTCGCTTGTTTAGCTGCTGCCACTGCTTCTGCCCTAGTAGCAAAAACACCCACTCGTACTTTCGTCTTGTTCCCTTGATATCTATTGTATACATTCCCTATAGTTCCTAAAGCTTTAAAACGACTAAGGTCCGTAGTTCTAGAAGAATTAAAAGCAGCCACTTGAATAGCATAACCGGCACCAATAGTCGGTTGACCAGTTCCACCATTATTATTATCTGTAACAGGGGTCGTAACACCCGAAGTCCGAATCGGATAACTCCCTAATATATTTCGCTCTTGCCCATTCCCTGTATTAATATTTCGGCTAACATCTGCGTAGCCAGGCTTAGAATAAGTGATTAAATAACTACTATAAGGGGCCAATGACAAAGCGTAAGTCCCCGTACCATCAGATCTAGTTTCTAAAACTTGTCCAGTTTGTTGATTGGTTGCAGCAATAAAAACAGAAGGTACATCAGCACCACTAGTTATATCATAAATTTGCCCTGCATAAACAGCAGTGTTAGTTGGATTAGGATTAGTACCATTACCTGAACGCCTAAGCAATACTTGTAAACTTTGAGCGCCTCCTAGTTGATTTTGAGATACATTTAAGGTGCTAGCTTGGTAACCACTTTTACGAATAATAGCTTGGCAATTAAGTCCTTGAGGTACTTGCAAGATATGTCTACCACTAATATCTGTTACAAAAATAGGTTGACCACAAGAAGAAAAATCAATGTCCGCCCCTACAACTGGTTGCATACTTAATTCATCTAAAACCGTAATTTCCAAATTATCCGAAGCCTTTGAGACTCGGTAAATATCTTCTTGTCCTTTTCCACCTGGACGATTAGAAACAAAATAGCCTAAATTTTTATTTTCATCATAAATAAACCCATAATCATCTCTAGAAGAATTAATTTGAGTATCTAAGTGATAAACTCTATCCCAGGCACCACCTGTTTTTACTGCTCGAAAAACGTCTAATCCTCCCATTCCTTTATGCCAATTAGAAGCAAAAAACAAATCTTTTCCATCAAAAAATGGTGTAATTTCGTCTCCTGGCGTATTTACCGTAGGGCCTAAATTGCGTGGAGTTGACCAAGTATTCCCAACTCCTATTCTTTCTGTTACAAAAATATCAAAACCTCCCTGTCCACCAGGTCGGTTAGAAGAAAAATATAACGTGTTCCCATCAGCTGAAAAAGAAGGATAAGCAGTGGAAAAATTAGAAACATTATGTGGGAAATATTTTGCATTCTGCCATTCGCCATTGGGTAATGCCTCCCCAATTTGTAAGTTTAAGTTAACGCCACTTGAAGGAATCTGCCTTTTACCATTGACAAAATTGTTTCTGGTAAGCGCAACCCAACGACCATTTTTTGAATACGAAATGGGTCCTTCGTTAGCCGCTTTAATTCTTTGATGTAATAAGGCTGGTTTTCTAAGATAATTATTCTGATCTCTACTTGTGATAAAAGGGTAATTCACTTCATCTCTTCCTTTATTACTTCCACTGTAATCTATTCTAGATGAAGCAAAAACAATTTGGTCTTTGAAGAAAGTAGGCGCAAAATCAGCTGCCCCTGTATTTACAAATTCCGCATTTACTCTATAAGCTGCTGGGCTACCTAGTTTACCTAATGCATGTTGTATACTCGCCGCATAATGAAGCCCTTTCTCTGTATTACTTTCCGCATATTTCAAAAACCACTTTTTAGCCGCTTCATATTTACCAAGTCCTTTTAGGGTCTCTCCATATTGGAAATAGAACTCAGGTCTTATTTTATTACTATAAATTATTTCTTCATACCATTTTGCCGCTTCTTCTAATTTATTAACGTGTCGATAACTATCGGCTAATCTTGCTTTAGGCGTTAATTCATCTCTATTTTTATTGATATAACGAAGGTAGCTTTTTATTGCCTCTTCGTAATCGTGTATCTGATAATATTTATCTGCCTTTTTTCGAAGACCACTTTGGGCAGATAAAGCCAAAGGCATTATACAAATACCTAATAATAGGATCCAAGTCGTTTGGAGAAATCTCATAGTTGTCCGATTGTGTTAAAGAATAATAGGAAAATGAACAAAACAATGTGTGAATACCTTAATGGACTAAATTTTAAGGTATTCACAACATGTTTTAAGTCTACTAACGATTTTGTTAGTAAAAAATTATTTTTATCGAATCTTTCCTTCTGGTAAGTGCTTTATAGTTATTAGGAATAAAGCTTTTGTTGAAGAGGTTTAACTGGGCATAAAAATAGGGGAAAAAATAGGGAAATGAAAGTTTAAGTCAAAAAAAAAGCATTATGTTGGGAAATTTTATTTTTTCATGTAAAATCATAAGTTATAAAAGAATCGCATAAAATAAGAAAATCTTAGTCTTGCATCACAAGACTAAGATTTTCTCCTCTAGCTTTTTCCCACTTATTAAAGATACTTTTTCACTATCCTCTAGCGGTATAAGTTCCATCAATTCCTGTAGGAATAGAAATTCTACCTTTCAATGGCATTGCCATTCTAAGCAATCTAGGGGTATTAATAATTTCATAAAAAGCATCAAAATAAGCGATAGTTCTTGCTTTAGCTACTTTATTAAGTGGTCTAAAATCTTGAATCATTTTATAAATGGCATTTTTCTTTGCATTGAATAACTCTACCGATGCTGCTCGTTCTTTTTTAGTATTAAAGAAGCCCATAAAAGCCCGCTGTTGGACACTCTGCAATTTCAAGTCTCTATCTGCTTTTGCATAATTAGCGGACACCAAACCAGAAGCATCAAAATCATAAGGAACTGGAATTAATCGTTCTTGTCCTTCTTTTTGAATAAATTTAATGTTTCTCATATATTCAACTCTCCAATCTTCATTGCCAATCATATATTGGAACATCGCAAAAGTATTCATTAAGTCCGCATCAAAATCATCCATTCCTTTATTAAACCCTTCTACCTCTTTCCCTCCTAAACGTTCTGCCAACTCATCAATGTCTTCTATTAAAATAGCATATCGTTTAAAATTCTCCTCAGAATTAGTGTCTTCATAATTGACTTTTATCAATTGTACTTTCAAACTGTTATTAGTCAATTCATTATACACCTTATAAGCCAAATACTCTTCCATGACATTTTGTAAAGCCCCTTTATCATCATTGCAATGCGTTACCAATTTCAAGGATTTATGAGAAGTTCTTAAACCAGAAGCCACTAATTCTTTCTTATTAAATTTAATCTTTAAAGGAGGGAAATCACAAACTTTTCTTCTGGAGCGTCCTCTTGGGCTTACTTTAATATTTCTCTTAATAATAAAACCATTACTATCTATATAGCTAATATTAGCAGGAAATGATTTTTCTGTTTTCTTATTAAGCAGTATTGAATCTAATTCCATTTTAACATTAACTGTCAAAATATCTGTTGTATTTAAAGTCTTAAAAATAGTTTTTGCTTCTGATCCCTGCGCAATCGTTGGGTCAGTATTCCCTAAAGCATATTGTTGAAAGCCTAAGGTAATTAAGGTACAACAGCATAAAAATATTTTAAAAGGAGCAGATTTCATTTTTTTAGTTTTAGTCGTTCTAGGTGATTTATAAATTATACCCGATGATGTTTATCTTTTATTTTTAGTTTTAAATACCTTACAAAAATGCCTAAAAAATAAGGTTAAAGCATTTTTAAGAGACCATTCAAGGCTATTTTTAGATAAACGCTAGGATTTTTTCGATTTTCAATTTCACGAAATTAAATACTAAAAAATATTTTATTTATTATTTAAAGTTCGTTTATTTTAGATATTCAAAATAAAAGATGGCACAATAGTGTTGCCAGTTGAATTATTGCATTCAATCCATCTTTTATTAAGTCATTTAATCCGAAGAAAGGGGGACAAAATTTCTATTTTGTCAAAGTTCAGGATAATTACCGATTTTAGTAAACTTGAGTGACCAAAAGGTAATTTTTAGTGATGAACGATTTAATATTTTAAGCTATCACACTTTATACTTCAAAAGACCATGCGTTTAGATCTTGGTTGCATGAATCGCTATATTAATTCTTAAAATTTTAGCGATTCATTAAGTCAAAAATTAAATCATTCCATTCGTAACTTTTCATAAGCTTTATTTTTTGTTTGCTTCAATTAATTTTATTGCTTTCGGACAATCGCCATTTATAAATCACCATTAAAATATATCAAAATAATTGGGTATCAATTGTCCGTTTTTTAAAAAATATGTTACTCGTTGTAACTACCTATTATATTCCAACAGGCGTGCCAATTTTACAAGTATCTGATTATCAATAATTTAAATACAAATATTAAAATTTTTAACTTTTTTTCTTGTCCGATTTTGGACGGCTTTGTTCGATATTGAACGAATAAAATTGATTACTTTTACAGAAATTTTTAATGCATCATGGAAGAATTATTATATACCGCTACGCCCACAAAAAATTATACGACCTTACTCCTATTAATTGGCGCAATAGTTACGCTGCTAACCTTTACTTATTTAATCCAAAACAAAAAAATAAAAAGTATTAGCGGCCCTTATCGCCAAATCGGATTATTATTAGGTGGTTTATTATCGCTTATCGCATTTGCCACTACCTTATTTACTATTTGGCATTTGCAAACTATCCAGCCAGTAAAACTTTATGAGACCTATATGGAAACTTACCACGGTCAAACGCCTTATAAACAAATAAAGCGAGCAGGTATTTTGAATGACCAAGAAAAATCCTTAATCAATTCCCAAATAGTCATAAGAGACGACCATATTTTAGTGGTAGAAAAAAGAGACAAAAGTGTATTGATGTTTGCAGAAGAGAACTTTGACCTAAAAGAATTGGCCAAACAAATTCAGGAAAAGATGGAGCATAGTAGGCGGTAGTGCTGGTTGCTAAAATAAAAAATCCCGAACGACTTTTCAGCTATTCGGGATTTCTATTAACAAAGTTTGATTAAATTTATTTTAAAGTTACTTCTTTTTTAATAATTTCGGTATAAGAATGTAATTCTACCGTATAAGCACCTTCTGTCAATTTGCTACAGTCTAATTCGTAAATAGTATTTACAGGAAGGTCCACTACATCATCTGAGATAATCGCTTTTCCATCTTTTGCTACAACTTTCACTTTAGTTAGATTCATGCTAATTGTCTCAAAATCAATATAGTAGATTTTGTTCTCTGCATCGTAAAAGAAAGACCATTCTTCTTGAATAATTCCTTTGGGTGCTAAATCGTTGGAGGCTAATAATTGGGAAGTGGAATTTTGTGCATAAGTTAGTAGGGTAAAAGCAATCAGAAAACAGGTAGTAATAGTCGTTTTAATCAGTGTCATTTTGTTCAAAAAATTTGTGGTGTTCATGGAAATTTTAAAATTTAAGTTTTTGGTAAAAAGAAAAGTTTTGGATATAATTCGTTTAAAAAGTTAGTAGTATTTTACTAATAACTTTTAATTAACTGCTAATTGCTAAATTTATTTCATCGGGGCAATCTTTTTTTTGAAATAATTTACAAACGACGGATTTTTGACATTTTCTACAGGAGGAGGCTACCACAAATAATCCGCATTATCATTGACTAGAATCTTCTAAAAATTAGCCATCTTATAATTCGTGTTATACCTCATTCGTGGTGAAATGTCACCAAGCAAAGCTTGGCGCGACAGGAAATTATCCGTGATTCAAATAAGCCTGAACAACCATTCGAATCGTATTATAAAGCGGTCTTTTCTGTAAAAATGTGTCAACAGGCATCCATTCACACAACTCAATATCCTCTTCAATTTCAGGTTTCAGTACCGTTTCCTTAGTCGTCATTTTATACCAATAAGTCCGCTTAATGACTCGTTTGCCCTTTCTATTTTTATAGGTATGATTGGTCTCTAGCAAAAACGCCCCTAATTCAACTACATCTAGGCCTGTTTCCTCTTGTACTTCTCTAATGGCTGCTGCTGCTCTTGTTTCCCCTTTATCAATTTTTCCTTTAGGCAAATCCCAAGAATCTCTTCGATACATCGTCAATATTTCTCCTTTTTCGTTAGCGACTACGCCACCTCCAGCTTCTAGAATTTTATATAAACTTTCAAAATCTGCCTTTAGTTGCTGAACATCATGGTGATACACCGTGACAGAATCCCAACGTTGTGTTTTTTCCAACATGTCGATTGGATTCATTAACGAACGAGCTTTTCCATTATACCGAATCAATAAATTTTTACTTGTATCTAAAGAATCTGTAACCAATTCGTCATTTTGAATTAGGAATAATGGGGTTTCATTGATGTGAATTTCGTACATTTGCCAAAAATTTTGCTTAGGAATTTTAAATGATATGAATGCCCTTTGGGAGAAACGAATTAAACAACTGATAATCAAATAGTTAAACTATTTTCAACAGTTTTATCAATTTATTCAGTCTACTATTACCTAATTTATTAGTTTACTGAAAATTGCACAATTTTGTTATTTCTCGGCAGGCTGCTATCCAATAAAAATTAGATTAGATGAATATAGCTGCTGAAGTTGCCAAAAGATTGCTGCAAATTAAAGCAATTAAGCTTAGTCCTCAAACCCCATTCACTTGGGCGTCTGGTATTTTATCTCCCATTTACTGCGATAACAGAATTGTTTTATCCCATCCAGAAGCAAGAAATTACGTCAAAGCTGCTTTTGCAGAATGTTCCAAAAAATTTCCAAAATTTGATAAAATTGCGGGTGTCGCTACCGCAGGTATTCCTCATGGCGCCCTCTTAGCAGATGCGCTAGATATGCCATTTATTTATGTGCGTAATAAAGCCAAACAACATGGTCGGCAAAATCAGATTGAAGGGGAATTGCATAAAGGAGAACGAGTTTTGGTTATTGAAGATTTAATCTCTACAGGAGGAAGTGCGTTAAAAGCGATTGATGCATTAGTTGAGGCGGGTGCAGAAGTAGTAGGCATTGCAGCTATTTTTACTTATGGTTTCGATAAAGCAAAAAATGCGTTTAAAGCTGCGGGTTATCAAATGGAAACGCTTTCCAATTATGATATTTTAATAAATGAGGCGCTAAAAACAAACTTTATAGCGGAATCCGACGTACAATTGCTCAAAAATTGGCGAAAAAAAGTAAATAGTGGCAATATTAAAAAATAATCAGATGAAGCACTATAAATATTAAATCCTATTATCAAGCTCATCTATAAAGCCATCAAATAATCTCCCATCACTTATCCAAGAAAAAAATTAAAGTTCAAGTAAACATTAAAAAATTATCAAATCGTATTAACATTTTTATAATATATTATACATTTGTGCATTTTTAATAGCGTAAGAACAATAACAACTGACATTTACACCTAAAATTCAATCTGTAAAATTTTACTAGATTTAATTTTAGTCATAAAAAACTGATTACAAAACCACATTTAATGAAGCTCATTACTGCAAAATCAGAAAAATTTCTAAAAAAATACTTAAATAATGCTTCTCCGACTGGGTTTGAGGCACCGGGACAGAAATTATGGTTAGAATATATTAAGCCTTATGTTGATGAATGGGAAATCGACAATTATGGTACTGTTTATGGCATTATCAATCCAGAGAAGAAATATACGGTTGTGATTGAAGGTCATGCAGACGAGATTTCTTGGTTTGTTCATCATGTATCTGATGACGGATTTATTGGTGTAATGAGAAATGGTGGTTCTGACCAAATGATTGCGCCTTCTAAGCGGGTAAATATCCATACAAAAAATGGCTATGTAAAGGGTGTTTTTGGTTGGCCAGCGATTCATACTCGTAAAGGAAAAGATGCTAATTTAGCACCAACTGTTGAGAATATTTTCATTGATGTGGGGGCAGAAGATAAAGAAGAAGTGGAGAAAATGGGTATCCATGTAGGTTGTGTCATTACCTACATAGATGAAATGGATTTCTTGAATAATAAATATTACGTAGGGAAAGCATTGGATAACAAAATGGGTGGTTTTTGCATAGCAGAAGTGGCTCGTTTGATTAAAGAAAATAAGATTGACTTACCCTATAGACTTTGTATTGTCAATTCCGTGCAAGAAGAAATTGGCTTAAGAGGGGCGCAGATGATTGCAGATACCATCAAACCTAATGTGGCAATCATTACCGATGTAACGCATGATACCCATACGCCTTTAGTAAATGTCAAGAAACATGGAGATGTAAAAGCAGGTAACGGCCCTTCTGTCACTTATGCCCCTGCTGTTCACAATAAACTATTAGGCTTAATTATAGATACCGCAGAAAAACATAAAATTGACATCCAAAGAGAAGTGGCTTCTAGAAGTACTGGAACAGATACGGATGCTTTTGCTTATTCTAATGGTGGCGTACCTTCTGCTTTGATTTCTTTGCCTTTGCGTTACATGCATACGACGGTTGAAATGGCGCATAAGAAGGATGTGGAAGGTGTGATAAAATTGATTTATGAAACGCTAATGAATATTGAAGATGGGCATGATTTTAGGTATTTTTCTTAATTTTTAATGATGCTTATTCTTTGAATAAAAAAAGAGACGCTTGTTGAGTGTCTCTTTTTTTGTTTAGCGTAATATTTCAATATAATATCATTCTGAAACGGATAATAAGATGGACAAATTATAATTGATATACCTCGGATTAATAAAGTACCTCAGATATTTAGAGCGTCCGCTAAAAAAATGATATTAAAATAATATTTAAAATCTCTTCTAGCTCGTCAAATCCGTTGTCTTCATTCATCCGTTGGTAGAATATAGGCCAACGGATGAATGAAGACAACGGATGATTATCAATTTTTCACCTGGCTATCTATTAACTGTTCAATTTTTCAGCATTACTTAGAATTTAAACCCAATCAACTCCCTTCTTCAACAAACTCAAAGTCTCCGCCTCTCTACTCCCTTCTTCTACTTGATGATTATAAACCCAATTAGCAACTGGCGGCATACTCATTAAAATAGATTCCGTCCGTCCATCCGTATCTAAACCAAATTTAGTACCTCTGTCCCAAACTAGATTAAATTCTACATAACGACCTCTGCGAATAAATTGCCAATTTTTTTCTTGGTCTCCAAAAGGTAAATGCCTATTTTTTTCGGCTAAATGCAGATATATTGGACAAAACGAATTTCCTACCGATTGCATAAAATCAAATCGTTGTTCCTTCGTAAAACCATATTGTTCGCTCAATCTATCATAAAAAATTCCACCAATTCCTCTTGTTTCTTTTCGATGTTTGATATAAAAATAATCATCTGCCCATTTTTTGAATTTTGGATAATAATCGGCATCATGCTGATCACAAGCTGCTTTTAAGCTTTGGTGAAAAAACTGACTGTCTTCCTTCACCACATAATGAGGGGTTAAATCAATACCACCACCAAACCACCAAGTTGTTTGCTCAGGGTTCTCTTTATTGACCGTTTCAAAATACCGCACGTTCATGTGAATAATCGGCACCATTG
Organism: Bacteroidota bacterium; assembly: GCA_017857395.1. Lineage (GTDB taxonomy): Bacteria > Bacteroidota > Bacteroidia > Chitinophagales > Saprospiraceae > JAFMDF01. The sequence continues at coordinate 12,048 of JAFMDF010000097.1, forward strand.
GGCTAACAGGATGCAAGACAATAGAAACGCCTGTTGCAAAAAATTGCGATGCTGGTAAGTTTAAAGCTTGACTTATTTTTTCGGGTAAATTGCCTTCTACCGCTGAAAAATTCACGCCTCCTTTTTCAATTAAAGCGCCTTGAATAACTCTCGAACGACCACCGCCACCGCCTGGTCTTTCCCACTTATCTTCTTTAAATTTGCCAATACCATCCGCATTTTCTAATTGTCGACAAATATCATCTTGCAATTTTTTTAGGTAGGCTACTATTTCTGTTCTGGTAATATTCATTTACTTCAATATTTTTTCATTAACCGTAGCTTGGACATTCTTGTCCGAGCAGTCATCTTACTTGATATGCTCGAACAAGAATGTCCAAGCTACGGTACGATACTATAACTCCATTTCCAAGTTCATTTTTGCATTCATTAATTCAGACAGGGCGTGTTGGTCTTTTATTTTTTTGGCGATTTCAATGCCTTTTTGATAAACCGCTAAAGCTTCGGCTGTTGCCTCCTCTTCTTCGTGCAATTTACCTAAATGATAATAAGTACCAACATAATCAGGGTCAACCCCAGTCAACTTTTCATAGTAGTCAAATGCCTCCCTTATTGCACCTAATTTCTCGTGTTCTTTGGCAATCGCAAATAAGATAAAAGAATCATCTGGACTGTCTTGCAAAAAAGTCATCAACTTCGTGAGTCTAGAATTGGTCATGGTAAAATCATTTTTAGCGAAAATTCGCTAGATTGGGTTTTTATTTGAAAACAAAATAAGTATATTTGCCGTTCAATTTATAGATTTTCGATAAACTATTTTTTCAGAAATACGTAATTTTATCAAAATCAATAATTTAAATCATTTTCAAATAAATACTTTTGATTAGCAAAGTTACGAGATAGCATCTCTAAAAACTGGATTAGCTATAAAAACAACAACTTTTAAGCAGTCTATTATTCCTTAACTAATCAATAAGCACTTATATTATAACCACAAATAGAAAATATGAAATTATTAGTTTGTGTAAGTAAAACCCCGGAAACAACCGCAAAAATATCATTTTCGGGAGATAACACGCAATTCAATGAAGCTGGCGTCAACTTTATCATGAATCCTTATGATGAATGGTATGCTTTAGTTAGAGCTTTAGAATTAAAAGAAAAAGCAGGCGGATCCGTAACTATTATTAATGTTGGCCCAAAAGCTAACGACACCGTTATTAGAAAAGGTTTAGCTATTGGTGCAGACAATGCCGTTAGAATTGATGCGGCGCCTAAAAGTTCACTTTTCGTAGCTAAGCAGATTGCTGCGCATGCTAAAGCAGAAGGATATGATATGGTATTCTTAGGTAAGGAGACAATTGACTATAATGGTTCTGAAGTAGGCGGGATGGTTGCTGAATTATTAGACCAACCTTATGTTTCTTTTGCAACTGGAATGGAAGTAAATGGTACGACAGCTACTGTGACACGAGAAATTGAAGGTGGTGAGGAAGTAGCAGATATTGATACTCCTTTTGTCTTGAGTGCTTCTAAAGGATTGGCAGAGCAACGTATTCCTAACATGCGAGGAATTATGATGGCAAAGCGTAAGCCTTTAAAAGTCGTTCCTGCTATAGATGCAGTAGACTTAGCAGTAATTGCAGGGTATGAGTTACCTCCAGCCAAATCAGCAGTTAAACTAATTGATCCAGAAAACATGGATGAATTAGTGAGATTATTGCATGAAGAAGCAAAGGTTATTTAGGACGGTTGACTGTAAATGGTCTCGGTTAGCGGATATTTAACCTGTCCCCCGAAACCTAATACGGGATACCTTTTTATTTATTCAACAAAAAAATTAAACCAATATGGTACTAGTATATGCAGAAAGTCCTAAAGGTAAATTTAAAAAGTCTGCCTTCGAAGCAGTTACCTACGGACATAAAACCGCTCAAGTATTGGGCACTCAATGCGTAGCTTTAACACTCGGTGATGCAGAAAATGCTGGACAATTAGGCCAGTATGGCGCATCCAAAGTAGTTAGCGTTGGCGATGCCGCTTTAAATAGTTTTGATAGCCAAGTACATGCAGCAGTTATTGCGAATGCAGCAGCAGCAGTTGGGGCATCCGTAGTCGTGATTAGCCACTCTTCTAGTGGAAAAGCATTGATTGGCAGATTAGCCGCTAGAATGGATGCTGGTTCTGTTTCAGCCGCTAAAGCCGTACCAACTAATGATGGGGCTTTCAAAGTAAAAACAAACGTTTTTTCTGGTAAAGCAATTGCAGAATATCAAATCAATTCTGATAATAAAGTAATCTCCTTAATGGGTAATGCCATTCAACCTGAAGTTACTGGTGGCGACGTTGCCGTAGAAGCATTGACGGTTGAGGTACCTGCGTCAAGAGTGACGATTAAAGAAGTGAAGACGGTTGAGGGTACGGTACCATTACCAGAAGCGGAATTAGTTGTTTCTGCGGGTAGAGGCATGAAAGGCCCAGAAAATTGGGGTATCATTGAAGAATTAGCAACAACTTTAGGTGCAACTACCGCTTGTTCTCGTCCAGTTGCAGATACAGGTTGGAGACCTCACCACGAACATGTAGGTCAAACAGGAGTAGCCGTTAGTCCAAATTTATACATTGCGGCGGGTATCTCAGGAGCAATTCAGCACTTAGCAGGAGTGAATAGTTCGAAGATAATCGTAGTGATTAATAAAGACCCAGAAGCGCCTTTCTTTAAGGCTGCTGATTATGGGGTAGTTGGTGATTTGTTCGAGGTTGTGCCAAGATTAAATCAAGCGTTGAAAGATTATAATGCGAATAACTAGTTTATTTAGTGATGAGTGATAAATGATGAGTGATGAATTGACTAGTACTCAATGCAGAAGCCCTTACAAGTTTGAAATTTGTAAGGGCTTTGTATTTTTAGATGTCAGACCAATCAACTCTAAATTCCTAAAAATTAGCAATTTAATTGGATTATTTCTGACTTCTGACAGTTTATGTAATAAACGGTCTGATTTCTGACATCTTATTAGAAAATCAATTTTTGGTCTGTCAGTTAAAAGCTCATAACCAACAATTAATAAATACAACATTTCTTCAATCCGACTTTGTAACCTTAAATTACTTCCAACGTAATCACAAAGGACGAATTAATAGAAAAATCAAGTTTGCTAAATTTTTGTCTTTTTAATTTCAAAAATTCGGGCATCCAAGCCATTTTTTTCTCAAATTTGTTACCAAAACAATTAAAAATTAGACATTTTTGGCAAAAAATCTTCAAGATACTGACCCTCAACATTTTGTAATTATTTTTGTCGAAAACTATTTTAAAATTGTTTATAAGTAGTACCATTTTCTCAGAAACCGACAAAAAGATTTTAACATGGGCATTATTTACACCCGTTTTGCAACTACTGTTTTAGCACATCGACTATTACCTAAAAGATATATTTTACCATCACACCACAAAGACAGAACGATTAGTTAGTTCACTTTTTAAAGAAGTATATCTACCTATATCGTTTAGCCATCTTTGGAAAAATTTATTATTAAATGTTGATAAACGAATTTTTTCGTCGTTTTCAACTTTAATAACTAGCATTTTTCCCAACCTATTTTCCTTAAAAATAATAGTGTAAAAACAAGGATTGTTTTTGCTAGATTTAACACCTTAATGGCAATTATTTTGCGATTAACCATTAAATCCGTAACCCGTTTTGAAACAACAAATTTTATCTTCTATGAGAATATTTAGTGTATATTTTCAAGCTTGTCTATTTGTAGTATTGAGTTTTGCTACTGCTCCCCTCTTTAGCAATAACCTGTCCACCCATTTAGACAATGACATTGAACCACTTCCACCTTTAATGCGGCTCGACACCGTTTGTGGTTTGACCGATACCGTCATTCAAATGAGTTTTCCAACTTGTATGGGAGATACCAATGCAACCGCAGTCATTCAATTAGAGGGCAATACTGGTCCTTTGGTAATTCGATGGGATAATGGCGCAACTGGCGCAATGGGTACTAATCTTAGTCCTGGCAAACATATCGTGAGGGTAACCAATCTAGATGGTTGCACTTTGATTGACTCAATTATCATTGCAGATAAACCTCCCTTAGCCTATACGATTACCGCTAATGATGCACTTTGTGTTGGCGTGGCGAATGGAAATATTACCATTGCGGATACGTCTTCCCTCTCTTATAGATGGAATACAGGAGATTCAACCAATACGTTAAGTAATTTAGCTGGTGGAATCTATACGGTTACCATCAGTGATACCTTAGGTTGTCCGACCATAGAAACCATTACCATCAATAATAGTACTAGAGCCAGTTTAGAATTAACGGGCACAGATGCAACTTGCTTTGGTATTAATAATGGTACTGCTATTGTTAATGATACCATCATGGATACTGGCTACAGTTATTTGTGGAATACGGGTGATACCACTAAATCGCTAATGAATTTACGTCCTGCCACCTATTTTGTATTAGTAACTAGTCCAGAAGGCTGTTTAAATGCAGATTCCATAGATATTCTAGCGACAAGGGAAGTTACCTTAGCTCCGACAGTTGTGGATGCCACTTGCGAGGGCGTTAACGATGGAAGTATTATTATTAATGATAGTATGGATGTCACCGCATTAAGATTTGGTTGGAACACAGGCGATAGTACACAAATGATTAGCAATTTAGCAGCAGGAGATTACTCCGTTGCTATCATAGATACTGCTGGATGTATTAATAGTACTGCTATTACTGTATCGAATAATCGTCAATTAACATTTTCAAGCAATAGTATCGATGCTACTTGTGAAGTTGCCTCAAATGGTAGCATTACGATTAGCGACACCATAGATATAACGGGTTATCAATTTAACTGGAGTACAGGTGATACCACCCAAACTATCAGTAATTTATCTAATGGTAGTTATGTTATCACGGTAACAGATACCGCTGGTTGTATCGCCAATGACTCCATAAGTATCGGTCTTACACCAAATTTAAGTATTACCAATACGATCACCAACGCCACTTGCAATGGTGTCAATGATGGAGCTATTACCATAAATGAGGGCAGTGATTTAAGCGGACTTTCTATTTCATGGAATACAGGAGATAGCACACAAGCATTAACAGGTTTAGGAGCAGGTACTTATCATGTAACCCTAAGAGATACCTTTGGATGCACTGTCGCTGATTCTTCGGTAATTAATGTAGGAATGACATTTTCTGCATTGGTCTCTAGTACCAATGCGACTTGTGAAGGTATTAATGATGGGAGTATCACATTAAATGATACGACGGATAATCAAGGATTAAGGTATATATGGAGCACAGGAGATAGTACACAAACTATCAATGGTTTATCAGTTGGAACTTATGATTATACGGTAACCGATACACTTGGCTGTACGGAAACGGGTTCAGTAACTATAGGCGCAACTAGAAATATCTCTTTAGTAGTCAATCGAACAGATGTAAGCTGTGTAGGTTTAAGTGATGGAGCCATTACGATTAATGAAGGCACAGATAATACTGACTTGACTTATAATTGGAATACAGGAGATACTACTCAAACCATCACTAATCTTGGAGAAGGCAGTTATAGTATTTCTGTCGCTGATTCCCTTGGTTGTTCCGCTACCAGTATTATTAATATTGTCGCTTTAAATTCTTTAAGCATCAATCTTAGTCAAACCAATGTTTCTTGTACAGGTTTAACCGATGGAAGTGTTACAATAGATGAAGGAAGCGATTTAACAGGGTTTACTATCAACTGGAATACTGGAGCAGATAGCCAAACACTTGCTAATGTAGGTCTTGGCACTTACACGGCAATGGTTACAGACACTTTAGGTTGTATAGCAATTGATAGTATTGAAGTAGCTGCAGATAGTAGTCTTCAAATTGGCTTAACGGGCAATAATATTGATTGTGTTGGCGAAAATACAGGTAGGATTACTGCCTCTGCTATAGATATAGCAACGAATGATGGGCTAAGTTTCTCATGGGATACAGGCGATACCACCGCAACTATTAATAACCTAGCTATAGGAAATTATGAAGTAACTGTGACGGATAGTACAGGTTGTTTTGGTACTGCTGGTGCGACCCTAGAACAAGGAGATACAATTAAAATTAACTTTGTCGTTTCAGATGTCGCTTGTATGGACACTATTGGTACAGGGGCCATTTTAGCCGTTGGTACTGGAGGTACAGGAAGTTTCAGCTACAACTGGAGTACAGGAGCTACAACAACTGCCATTGGTAATTTATTAGCAGGCACATACAATTTAACTGTAACAGATTCTCTAGGCTGTACACTTTTGGATAGTGTAACGCTTCTTAATCCACCGCTATTAAGTGTAACCGCTTCAACGGTGCAAGATGCAACTTGCGAAGGAACACAAGATGGTAGTGCAACAGTAATCGCTTCTGGTGGAACAAATCCTTATACCATTCAGTGGAGTAATGGAATCATTACCCCTACCATTAGTAATCTAAATCCTGGCGTATATACCGTTACCATTAGCGATGAGGCAGGATGTGAAATTATTGACACGGCAACTATTGGGCAAATTACGCAAATAGACTTAATGCTCACTGAATTAAGCGGCGCATCTAGTGTAAATGATGCGGATGCTATTGCTACGGTAGCTGCTGCAGGCGGAACAGCGCCTTATACTTTCAATTGGGATAATGGTGCTGTTGGAGATACTATAAATAATTTAAGTCCTGGCAATCATATAGTGATCGCTACAGATGTTAATGGATGTACCGCTACAGACAGTCTTAATATTTCTTTTTTTGAATTACAAATTTCCATTATTGATACTCGAAATTTAAGATGTAATGGAGATAATAGAGGCCGAGCAACCGCAGCTCCATTAGCTGGAACTGCTCCATTTTCTTATGTTTGGAGTACGGGAGATACCACGCCAACTTTAACCACTTTACCTGCGGGAACACATACCGTAACCGTTACGGATGTGGATGGGAAGAAAGGTAGAGGAAGTGTTACGCTATCACAACCTGATCCAATTTATTTCAATTTAGAGATAATTCCTCCTGGTTGTCCAAATTCTGGAAATGGTAGAATTACAATCAACGCTATCAATACCGTTGGTAATCCACTGTATGATTTCGGAATAGGTATCACACCCAATCCTTTTATTCTAGGTGTTACGGCTGGTCCTAAAAGGTATGGTATTATCGATGGTAATAATTGTCGAGCAGATACTACTTTTACCATTGAAGCATTGGCGCCAAATCCACCAACTGCCGCTTTTACCTCCTCAAGTATAGGCTTAGTAGCGACTTTTACTGACCAATCACTTAATGACCCTACTGAATATTTATGGAAATTTGGTGATGGAACGACCTCTGACCAATTTAGTCCAATCCATCAGTATCCAGATACTGGTACTTATGAAGTTTGTTTGATTACAACCAATCCATGTGATATAGATTCGATTTGTCAAATGATACGCATTCTAGAAATTCCAGTCCCTGGGGTAAGTTTAAATTTTGGTCGAGATACTAGTAGTTTGTCAGGGCAATCCGTAAGTATTCCTATTACCGTTGGTACTTTCGAAGACTTAGCGGGTTTCTCAGGTACTTTTGAATTAACAAATCCAATGATTGGGGCCATTCAAGGAGTTCGAGATTTTAATTTACCGAATTTAACGATTGGTAATTTCACCGTTCAAGACAATTTAATTTTTGTTGACTGGAGTGTAGCCGATACTAGTAATTTAGTAAGTCTACCAAGTGGCACGCAGATTTTCACCATTGATTTATTACTAACAGGCCCGTCCAATGCTTGTACGCAAATTATTGCTACAGACTCCGAAGCATCTTTACAGTTTACTAAAACTTTTATGGGCGAATTAGTGCCAGCTCCTTTCTCGCTTAATTCTGCTGAAATTTGTATTGCAGCCACCGTTTCTATTGCTGGAAATATCAGCGGAGAAGAAGCAGTCAATATAGCAGGAGTTACCGTTACGACTAATGGCGAAGTAACTTCAACCACCGCAGATGATGGCAATTATGCGTTGCCAGGCTTACCAGGTGGGGCGACTTTTAATATTGGCGCAAGCAAATCAGATGAAATTTTATTAGGCGTAACTACTTTTGATTTAGTACGCATCTTACAACATATTTTAACGCAAGAACCGCTAACTTCTCCTTATAAAATTATTGCTGCGGATATAGATAATTCTGGTACGATAAGTAGTTTGGATTTAGTGCAATTACAACGACTAATTCTCCAACAAATTAATACTTTCCCTAATAACCAGCCTTGGCGATTTGTACCAGAAAGTTATGTATTTATGAATCCTGCCAATCCATTGGCAGAGAATTTCCCAGAAACAATAGCATTGAATCGTTTAGAAATTGATACGGCTAATATTGACTTTGTAGCCATCAAAGTAGGAGATGTGGTTTCAAATGCCAATGCTGGAAATGCTCGTTATTTACCACAATCCATGGGTTTTGAAATAGACAACCAATCCTTTAAAAAAGGGGAATTAATTACGATTCCTTTTAATATCAATAATACAAATACTGCTTTAGGTTTCCAATTAGGATTAGATTTCAATCCTAAAATGTTAGCATTCAAAGGAGCTGCAAAAGATAGTTATTTACGGTTGTCTGCCTCCAATTTCGGACAAACAGCTATTGAATATGGGCATTTAAAAATGCTTTGGGTCAACCAACAACAATTACCTATTCGCCAATTAGCGAATGGCGTATTCCAATTGGAGTTTAGAGCTTTGGCGGATGGGCAACTTTCGCAAGCCTTTGAATTAAATGATACCCAATTCCCTGCTCAATTTTATACGAAACAAGCTGACAAAATAGGTTTACAAGCTATTGATTTAGTTATCAATAATGCTAAAATCGAAACCGAAGAAACAAACACACCTCCTACTTCTTTTATGATGACAGGCGAAAATGGTACAGCTGGAGGCTGCGGAGACGGCATGGATAACGACGGTGATGGTTTAGTTGATTGCGCAGATGCTGATTGTTTTTGTGAATGTAATACTGTAGAACAGGATAGTGCTAATTTAATCATTAATCCAAGTGCAGAGCAAAATGTAAGTTCGGGCGGATGGCAAATGGTTCAAGGTTCTTGGACGACTAGAGGTTTCAATCCAGTTCCACAAGATGGTGGCGCTTATTTCTATCCTTTAGATAGTGAACTCGGACAATTAACACAAGTAATTGACCTCAGTGCAGATTCAGCTGCGATTGCCGCAGGCTTAGTAACTTATACTTTTATGGGGTATGTTCGGTCTTTCGACCAAGAACCCAGTGATGAAACTCAAATTCTTGTAGAATATAGAAATGCAGCCGATTCTATTTTGGCAAGTTACGATTCTGGTTTAGTGACTAGTTTGACAGACTGGCAATTAGTAGGAGATACTACGGTAGCCCCTGTAGGTACTAAAACAGCTATCATCAATTTAATAGCTCGAAGAAAAAATGGTACTAATAATGATGCGTTCTTTGATAATTTATCTTTGACTAAAATGGTCAATGATAATTGTGAAGCGCCTTGTGATGCAGTTGATTTATTCACATTAGCTACAGATGCCATACCAAATGGAGAAGGAGGAAGCGCTAATACGACTTTAATCAATGGTACAGGAATGATTACCTATAATTGGAGTAATGGCGATACGACTAGTGAAATAAATAACCTACTACCAGGTATGTATACCTTGACCGCAACGGATTCGATTGGCTGTACAGTGATGGATAGTATTGAAATTCTAGCCGATAGCTCTTTCCTTGCGACGTTTACAAGTGTGTCTAATACTTGTAGTGGTGATTCATTAGGCTCAATCGTGGTTACCCTTATTGGTGGAACTGCTCCATTTAGTTTCACTTGGTCAGATACGACTTTAATGGGCGACACGCTACGAAATTTAGCTAGTGGAACTTACGATTTAACCGTTACAGATTCAACTGGAGTAACCTTACTATTGAGTGCAGTAATCGAAACTGGTTCTGACATTCAGCTAAATATGGCTGATAGCAAAATAGTCAATGAAAGTTGTCCAAATACAAATGATGGTCAATTAAGTCTAGTCGCAATGGGCGGTGTTTCGCCTTATACTTATATCATAAATGGAGATACTACCAATAATGGCGTTTATCTTGATTTAGCAGCAGGTACTTATACGGTTGCTATCTCTGATACCAATAATTGTACGGTAACCGAATCTATCGTTGTTGGACTTGATTTAGCAGGCACCTTATCTGCCGAATTTAATGCAGCAGTAGGTGATTCTACCGTTACTTTGACTAGTGCTATTCAGGATTCAACTGCAACTTATAATTGGACTTTTGGAGATGGCACAAGCGCAACTGAAATGAATCCAACTGTTACGTATGCTACAGCAGGTGCTTACGAAATTTGTTTAACCATTGGTAATGATTGCGGTACACAAATGACTTGTCAAACAGTCACTGTTGGCGTAACAGGGCCTGTTAAGTTTGTAATTAATGATTTGAATGGAATAGCAAATGATACGGTTATTGTACCAATTACTGTTGAGAACTTCGTAGATATTGTTTCTTATCAAAAAACGTTACAACTTCAAGATACCGCAATTGCTAGAATTGTAGGCGTAAGCAGTCCGAATTTAGCAGGATTAACGCTGGATAATTTCTTCCAAGTAGATGACCATACGGTAACGACTGTTTGGTTTGATGGCACAGGTTTAGGCCAAAGTCTACCAAACAATACCGTTATTTATAATTTAATGGTGATGATTGATAGTCAAGTAGATACTTGTGTAGAACTTAGTTTTGTGGCCGCTCCTGTCGCCAGTCAAGTTGTTGGAATCATAGTAGGCGAAGTCGCTGAAATTCCTTTTGAATTGGTCAATGGAGAAATTTGTACCAACGAGTCAGCAGAAGTAATCGGTAATATTGTGCGAGAAACAGGCAGTGCTGTTCCTGGTGTCCAAATAGGTGTAAGCAATTTTGAAAAAACACCAACTACGGATAGTGAAGGAAATTACTTAATCGAAAAACTATCGCTAGGAAACGATTATGATATTACCCCAGCGCTTAATACGCCGTTGCTAGAAAGTGTGTCTACTTTTGATATTGTCTTGATTAATAGACATATTCTAGGCACTCGCTCTTTCGATTCTCCTTACAAGCATATTGCCGCAGATATTAATAAATCTGGAACAATTACCGTATTTGATTTAGTGTTAATTCAACGAGCTATTCTTGGATTAAATCCTAATTTCCCAGGCAATTCGGCTTGGCGGTTTATTCCTAGAAACTATCAATTTATAGATGCCAATAATCCATTAGTGGAAGCTTTCCCTGAGTCTATTTCACTAACGAATCTTAGTGCGAATCTAACTGGTCAGGATTTTGTTGCCGTAAAGGTTGCGGATGTTTCTTATACTGTTCCTGGCAATGCTCGTACAATAACTCCTAGAAGCACCGAAAAATTAACTTTAAATATCAAAAATCAGTTCTATCAAGCTGGTGACATCGTAGAGATACCTGTTACGACTACCGATTTAAATCGTTTAGCAGGATTCCAGCTAGAATTAGATGTTGAAATAAGTGGTTTAAGTTTGACAAATATTACCCCTAATAAAACTATAGGCATGACCAATAATAATATTGGGCTTAAACATATTAATCAAGGAAAGATTCAACTAGTTTGGATTGCACCTAATTCTGCAATCACCACAGCTACTACTACCCTATTCACTTTACAATTCAAAGCGAAAACGGCAGGTGATTTAAACTCCGTGCTACAATTAAGCAATAGATATTTAGTAACGGAAGCATATTCCAAAGAATTAGGAATTAGCGAAGTTCAATTATCGGTTGAAACGAAGGAATTAATCGTTCCAACGGCGTTAAATATTTATCCAAACCCAACTAGTGGTTTATTAAATGTTGCTTTTGCCAATACGAAGCAGGAAAGTGTTCAATTAGCCTTATATAATTTAACAGGGCAATTAGTAAAAGAATGGACGAATATTTCTGATGATAACGTGCAATTGGATTTGAGCAAGGAAATAAATGGTACTTATTTATTGATGTTGAAACGAACGGATGGTGTGGAAGTGAAACGATTGGTTTTGAATCGTTAGAAAAAGTCGGGATTTGCTAAATCTATAATTCTCAGCTTTTAAATTTACTAAATTCTGGAAATTTAGCAAATTATTGCTACTAAAAACGGTCAGTACAAATTGTGCTGACCGTTTTTTGTTTTTCTAAATAATCACTTTCATACCCAAATATTTTACGGATGAACTATCAGACCGTAATCCGCCGCCGTCGAGCCACCACCTCCCAATTCTCCACCCACTCATTCCCTCGAATCACACAAGCTTCATCATGCAAAGCCACCGAAGGACAAACATGATAAGGCACCCCATATAAAACATCGCCCACTTTCAAGTCGGCCCAATTGCTCACTTTGACCATTAAATGTTCTTCGCTGTGTCCGCAGGCTTCATAATCTGATAAATTTAAAAATTGTAGCCGTTTATTTAAAGGATTTTCAGAACCAACCGATTTATGCCCTAAATCAACGGTAATGATTCCTTCCGTAGGTTTTGAAATAATTCGAGTTATCAAAACAGCAGCCCATTTTGCCTTTACTTCTGGTATCATATTGGCATAACCCACATCCCATAAAAGGACTGTTCCTGGGCTACAAAATACATTTTCTCGCATAGCAGCCGCCGAAAAAGAAGGGGAACCACCATTCACTACTTCCGCATGGATGTTTAATTCATTTTTAAGCCGGTCCAATAAACCATAAATAGGTCGAAAGGCTTGGTCACTTCCTTTTTTTCTTTCTGTCATACTACTTGACCTGAATTGCCCATCATACAAATGTAAACCTTTAAATGCCAAATTGGAAGTTTTAGCAATAGACTTAATTAATGAAAAAGTGGTCGCATCAAGCGGGCAACCTGTCCGATTCATGCCATTATCTACATCTAAGTATACATTTGCCGTCAGTCCTTCCTTTGCAAATGCGCTTGCCAATGCTTGGGCAGAATCCAAATTGTCCACTAAAGAGGCAATGGTACTAGCTGGATATTTTTTAGCCAAATTCAATAATCGGCCAATTTTGGGCCCTGTCATTTGATAGGCAATTAATACGTTTTTTGCACCCGCAGTAATCGCCATTTCCATTTCCGAAATCGTCGCACACTTAAAGCGTTCAATCCCTGCTTCCAATTGCATTTGTACAATTTCTCTCATTTTATAGGTCTTCACATGTGGAAATAATCTTTTGGGATTACCGCCAACATTCGCAATCATCGTTTCGATATTATGTTGCACTCTATCGGGGTAAACCAATAAAGCAGGACTATCAATAGCTTCAATATTAGTGACTTCGTACCAGTTCATCTGTCTTTATTTTAATAAATGAGTAAATGATTGATTGAATAAATGAGTAAATAAAGGTTTCCATTTTTGATCCTTAAGGTTTTGAATCATTTTGCAAGAAAAAATATATAATAATTTTCTGCATTATGGAACTTTATTTTCAAAAACTCATTGTATACTATCGGGGTTTTTAATTCCAATTCCAAAAGTAATTATTCTAGAAAATAGAGCATAAAAGCCATTTCATTGAAATAGAAGAAAAACAGTTTAAATAAAAACTTTAGTTTAAATCTCTTTTCTCTACGCTCGGTTCTCTATTCTAAAAAATTACGTTTCAAAAGTAAACAAATAGGCTTATTTTTGATAAAAATTGTGCAGATTGCCAGAAAAAGAGCAATAAATCTCTTTTAATTTAAATAGAAATAGCGAAAATGAATTTAGAGCCAAAGGATTTATACGAAAAATTAGAATTCGATAAAATATTAGAATTAGTAGAGGCGGAATGTTTTGGAGAATTGGGCAGAGAAGTCGTCAGGGAAATTAGTCCTGAGACTGCCAAACCAATTATTCTTAGAAAGCTCACCGAAGTCAAAGAATATCAAGTTACGCTTGGTAATGACCCTTTTCCGATGCGAGCTTATGAAGAGATAAGTCAGGATTTACGCATGCTGGAAATTGAAGATTATGTCTTGCCAATTGAAGGCTTACAGCGAGTCAATATTGTTTTGCGGTCCATCAATCTTATTTTCAAGTATTTTGCAGATTCCCGCCAACAAGTTTATCCTACTTTATATTCCTTAATCCAACCCATTATTTTCGATGCCAAATTAATCAAAGAGATTGAAAGAGTCATTGACGACGAAGGGCAAATAAAGCCTGATGCTTCCCCGAAATTAATGAAAATTAGGCGGTCAATGGGCGGAAAAGTCAAAGAATTAGACCGACAATTTAGGTCAGTTATCACCAAATATCGGTCAAATGGTTGGTTAACGGATAATGTGGAAAGTTTTAGAAATGGTCGGCGAGTATTGTCCGCCCCTTCCGAACATAAACGGAAAATTAGAGGAATTATTCACGATGAATCCACTACAGGTAGAACGGCTTTCATCGAACCAGAAGAAATCATCAGTATTAATAATGATATTTTTGAGTTAGAAGTAGAAGAAAAGCGGGAGATATATCGAATTCTGAAAGAGTTGAGTGCCACTTTACGGCCTTATGCGCCTTCCATGTACGCCTACCAAACATTATTGGTCAGAATTGATGTCATTCAAGCTAAAGCTAGACTTTCTTACAGAATGAATGGCACGATGCCTAAAGTAATTGGCAAACCGCACATGGGCATTAAACGTGGTTTTCACCCACTACTCTATCTAAAAAATAGGCAGGTTAATAAAAAAACAGTTCCTTTCGATTTAATCTTATTTCAAGACAATCGAATTTTGATGTTAAGTGGGCCGAATGCGGGCGGTAAGTCGATTACCTTAAAATCAGTGGGTTTAATGCAATTGATGTTGCAATCAGGGATGTTGATTCCAGTTGACCCAATTAGTGAGATGGGGATTTATGAGGATATTTTTGCAGACATTGGGGATCAACAATCTATTGAAGACGAATTAAGTACCTATAGTTCTCGTTTAGCCAATATGAAAGTGTTTTTAGAAAAAGCCACCAAAAGGTCGCTGATTCTAATTGATGAATTTGGTTCTGGCACAGACCCACAAATTGGTGGAGCGATAGCAGAAGCTATTTTAGGGGAATTAAATAAAAAACAAGTAAGTGGCGTCGTTACGACTCACTATTCCAACTTAAAAATATATGCGTTTAAGACCAAAGGAATTATCAATGGGTCAATGATTTTTGATAAAGATACCCTTTCGCCAACTTATGAATTAAAAGTGGGGCGTCCTGGTAGTTCTTATGCTTTTGAGATTGGCCAAAAAACAGGCTTAGATCCAAAAATTCTAAATTATGCTCGAAAGAAAGTTGGTAAAAAGGAGAATGCCGTAGAAACTTTATTGGTCAATCTGCAAAGAGATAAACAAGTTTTAGAAGAAAAATTAGCCGTTTCAGAAGAAAAAGCCAAGCAATTAGAAAAACTCATCAGAAACTATGATGAACTGCATAAAAATTTAGAGTATCGCCGCAAAAAACAAAAATTAGAAGCAAAAGAACAAGCCTTACAAAATACGGCACAAGATAATCGACTGTTAGAAAATTGGATTCGGGAATTAAAAGAAAATGAAAAATTAGCGGAAGCCGATAAATTAAAAAAGGCAAAAGAAATCGCCAAAAAGGTTCGAATAGAGCGCAAGGAAATTGTAGAGGAAGTGCAAGAATTAAAAGAAGAAATTTACTATAAACCAGAACGAACTCGTTCTACTAAACCAATTGAGGTTGGTGATTTTGTCAAATTAAAAACAGGTGGTGCAACTGGACAAGTAGAATCTATTAGGAAGAATAAAGTGGTCGTACAAATGGGCATTATGCACATGACCGTCTCCCTTAGAGATTTACAACAAGTTGGTGAACCCCTCGAAATTAAGCGCACCAAAAGTATTCAATTGGATACGACGGCTGCCAATGCAAATTTTGAAGCTAAAATTGATTTGCGGGGCATGAGTAAAGAGGAAGCTTTAGCCGTGTTACAAGAATTTGTAGACCAAGCCCTAGTGGCAAGTGTAAGCAATTTAGAAATTATTCATGGGAAAGGAACAGGGGTATTAAGAAAAGCAGTAAGACGGAAACTAAGAGAATATAAGGATATTCAATCCATTGATTTTGCGCCGCCAGAACGTGGTGGGGATGGGTTGACGATTGTACAGTTATAGCGTGTGAATCTAGGCCATTCAGAATTTAGAATAAAGTTTCCCAGATGTATGATTTGGAATTTTATCGAAAATGTAAACCAGTTTAGCATATAATAAAGAAAGGGTATCAAAAGATACCCTTTACAACAATAACAAACAAAACCAACTAAAAAATTCTTATATCGCTAGGTTCGCCCAAAATTAGTTAATAAAATAAAATATTATCAAAATA
>JAFMDF010000454.1 GCA_017857395.1 Bacteroidota bacterium
GCTGGAGAAAATGCCCACGAATATGATTTTGGCTTTACCTCGACTATCTGCCTAGGAGGTTATGTTTGGCAAGACAAAAACACTGATGGTGCTCAAAATGATAGTGAAATAGGAATAGCCAATATTGAAGTAGAATTAATGAAGAATAATGCAGTTGTTGCTAAAACTACAACGGATAAAGACGGTCTTTACTTTTTTACTAGTGATGGCGCTCTTAATCAAAGTTGGACAACTGCTGATGACAAAGTGCAACCTGAAATGTCTTATGCTATTAGAATCCTACATGATCAGGATAATTTAGCTAAACATACCTTAACTGAAAAAGATAAAACAAACGACCTAAAAGATAGTGATGGTGAAATAGCTGGTGATTATGCGCTTATTAACTTAACTTCTGGAAAAGCAGGTATGAATCAACATAATTACGATTTTGGTTTTCAACCGACTTTATGTGTTGGTAATTTAGTTTGGTTTGATAGCAATAATAATGGGATTGCTGACCAAACAGAAGAAGGCATTTCAGGTGTTGAACTAATTCTTTATCAAGTTGGTGGCGATGGTACTAAAGGTATTGGAAACGATGTAGAAATTGCGAGAGAGATTACGGATGATAAAGGACATTATCTATTTGGTGATCTACCAGAAGGTGTTTACTATATTAAAATTAATGATGGCATTCCAGATAATATGGTCAGTTCTTTGGGAACTGGTAAAAATGGAACCAAGCCAAGTACTTATGAGCCAGGTTTTGTCACATCTACAGATATAAATAATGATGATAATGGTACCCAAATGGGCGCTATGGTCATGAGTGATACATTTACGCTAGGTATATGTACCGAACCTACTAATGATAACGACGACAATCCTTCGCCCAATCCAATTACAGATCCAAATACAAATCTAACGGTTGATTTCGGCTTTATTCCTTGCTTATCTATTGGTAACTTAGTCTGGAATGATTATAATAATAATGGTCTAGTGGAAGCTACCGAACCTGGCTTTGCTAATATTCAAGTCATTCTATACCAAACAGGGCCAGATGGCATCAAAAGCGATGACGATGTAGAAATTAATCGGATGTCTACCGATGCCAAAGGATATTATTATTTCGCTAACTTAAAACCGGGCATCTATTATGTTAAATTAACCGATATTCCATCACCATATATTAGTTCAAATGGAGAAGGAATGGATAATTTAGTAGGTGAAGGAGCTTTTGAACCTGGCGCCATTACTAATTCTGATATTAATAATGACGATAATGGCTCACAAATGGGTACCATGGTGATGAGTGATTTAGTACAACTAGCACTTTACGATGAACCAATAACCGATGGAGATAATGATAGCAAAACAAATATGTCCGTTGACTTTGGTTTATTGCAAAACCATCAAATCAAGTTGCACAACCCATGTACTTGCTTAGATAATGCTTCTAGCCCAGATGCCCATGACGGGCAGTTTACAGAAACAATTACCATTTTATCCAATCAACCTGGGCAAACTTGGACAGCAAAAAGCGTCACAGGTGCCTATTTCAAGGATAGTTCCCCAATTCCAGTTGGTACAGTAGCCAAAGAAAGTGGTACAGAGGATGGTCAATACCGCTATGTCCTTGACGTTCGTCATTTTGATGGGCAGGGTTATGCTATTTGTTTTACTAATGGTCTGGATGATCTAACGGTAGGGAATCAATGTCGATATGACCAATCTTGTCATTATATAACCCCTCCTGTTTGTGATGACTGTACACCAATTATTCAGCAAGATACTTGTTTATTAACCTTTATCATGGGTACGGACGGTACGCATCGAGTAGATTCCTTGAACTGCTGCGATAACAAAAGTACCTTCACGGACGATGGCACAACGGATGGATTATACGCTGATACTTTAGGCAAACCAAGAAATGATATATTCACTATGTGTCCACAAAATCAGTGGCAACAATTAACTTATCATTTTAAAGAGTTTGACTTAGATGCTGGTGATACTTTATTGGTCTATGATGGTCGCACCGTTACCGATTCGCTATTAGGTAAATTCTCTGGTGCAGGTGTTGGTCAAACTGGTGGCTGGGTCGCTTCTACTTGTAGTCCAAGTAAAAACGCAAGTAGTTGTTTAACTTTCCGTTTTGTGACGGATGGCGATAATAATAAAGGAACTGGTTGGAATGGTAATTTTGAATGTACGGATAGAGATATTGAATTAACGCCGCCTAATATTAATCCGCCTAATTTAACTTGTCAAGTCACGACTACTGCGATTACGATTAACCCTGCGACTATTAAAGCGGGTTGTGGCACTGTGGTAGATAGTCAAATTGTCAGAATTTATAATAGCAAAGGTGTTGTTTGTATAGATACTTGTTTGGCTTTTGATAAATCTTTCCAAGAAACTTTTGCCATTGGTCAATACAGAATCGAATACAAATTAAAATCTGATACAGTTAAAACAGCACAAGCTACTTTCGCAGTGCAAGGGGCGTCCCATGTTTGTAACGATGTGGTCAATATTCCGCTAGGGTCTAATTGTACGATTGCTATTTCCCCTGACGATTTATTGGAAAGAACTTTTGATACGATTACCGACACCCTTTACTACTTTATCACCGTAAAAGGATTGGATAAAAATGGCCAGGAAGAGGTAATTGTTGCTGGTGGTGGAAAAGGCAAAGAATACCCAGTAGTGACCAAAGCTCAATTTGATAAATATGGCGGTGAATTAATCGTAGATATTGAAAAACGATACTACGAAAATCTAACTTTCAATATTTGTAATGGTGGCGAACAAAGTGTCACTTGTCGAACAATCGTTAAAATTGCCGATAATAGTGGTCCTATTTTTAGCGGTGTCACGCGTGATACCTTTAAAGTATGCGAGATTAATTTAAGCGAAGCGGGGTTGAACTTAACTAAACCACAAGCAGTAGA
Organism: Bacteroidota bacterium; assembly: GCA_017857395.1. Classification (GTDB taxonomy): domain Bacteria; phylum Bacteroidota; class Bacteroidia; order Chitinophagales; family Saprospiraceae; genus JAFMDF01. The sequence goes on from JAFMDF010000454.1 coordinate 2,937, forward strand.
CAATTGTAATGAAATTGAAGTTGTTTTCTCTGAAGTAAAAGTGATTGATGATGGTGGTGTTTGTGATACTACTCGGGCGGAAGTTATCTGGGCAGCAGTAGACAAGAGTGACAACAAAACAACGATTACCCAAAATATTGTCTTAATCCGTTCAGGTATCAATGAGATAGTTAAACCTGCTGATAAGGTATTGACTTGTGGTACAGATACCGAAGCTGATTTTGATAATGTGGAAAAAGTAGGTATACCAGGAATTAAAATTGGTAAAATCACAAATGGCAAATTAGTGCCTTCTGATACGCTTCCTTTGAGTACGGAAAAATATGTTTGTGGATTTATTTTGCAAAAAAGAGACGTACAAATTGAAGCAGATTGTGGGAAGAAATTATTCCGTTATTGGGATATTTTAGATTGGTGTCAACCAAATGGTGGCCCAATTAAATTAGACACGCAATATATCAACTTAAAGGATGTAACGCCACCTAGTTTCACCACAGAAACATTAGCATTCAAAACAATAGATTTAGCGCATTTTGAATGTAGGTATGATATTAGCAAATTAGCAAATCCAGCGGCAACTGATAATTGTTCGGCGGTAACTGTTCGGATGGATAAAGTCCAGCGAATTGAAAATGGTCAACTTTGGGAAATCCCTGCGGAGGAAATTACTCAGTTAAATGCTGATTCTTTCCGCATTAGTTGGATTGCAGAAGATGCTTGTCATGAACAAACAATCAATGACACCATTACACAGGATATTTTAATCCAAGATGTCACCAAACCATCTGCTGTTTGTACCGATAAGATTACCGTTTCTATGGGCGTTGGAGCAGTCAAAATGCACTATACCGCTTTTGATGGGGGTAGTTTTGATGCTTGTGGTATTCAGAAATACGAGGTAAGTCGAGATGAAAAGACTTGGGGAGAATATGTTACTTTTGATTGCAAAGATGTTCATAACACATCAACCGTTTATCTAAGAGTTACCGATAATAATGGCAATGAAAATATTTGTTGGATGGAGGTCATCGTAGAAGATAAAATTGCGCCTATTTGTAGTGCTTTAGCAGACCAAACAGGGACTTGTGATGCACAACATGCCGATGAATTTGGTCCAAGTACAGATGCTAATGAAGATGGAAAAATGGCAGAAAATGAGTGGGTCAATATGACAGAAGCACAAGTAGCTTATTATAATGCACAATATGGTCAGCCAAATTGTTCAGATAATGCAGGCACTTGCAATGAGTTAGTCATCCAACAACAATATCAACTACTTCCTTGGCCTTGTGGTATGTTAGAAATTAAGCGTAGAGTGCGAGCGATTGATTGGATGGGAGAAGGCAATGTTTCTAATTGGGTGGAGCAAAAAATTAAGATTGACTACAAAGCCAATTGGACAATTACTTTCCCTGCGGATTGGACAGGCACTTGTGGTGAAGCTATTCCTAGTTCACAAGCCTATGCAACCAATGGTACTTGTGATTTATTGGCGGTAGAAATGGAAGAAAAAACCTTTGTAACAGATGAAACTGCATGTTTAAAAGTGCTGCGAACTTTCACCATTATTAATTGGTGTACTTATCAAGCAGGTGAAGAAGGCATCACGATTACTAGAGACGAAGACAAATATGGGTTAGTTCAAACACCATTCATTCTAACCGCTAAAGGATATGAAGATGCAGGTAAAATAACCTATACACAAGTCTTAAAAGTAATCGACGATAAAGCACCAGTCGTTTACATTCAAGAGCCAGATTCTTGTATCTATGCCCTAGACGGTGATGCAGAACCTTATGGTATGGAAGACATCACACCAGGTCAAGCGCCTTATGAATGTGATGAGTTAAAAACTTGGACTGCTAGAGCTGCTGATTGTGTAGGAGAAGAAAATATTACTTGGGTCAGTAAATTATTTAAAAATGGCATTATGATATACGAAGGGGCTTCCAATCGCATTGATTATGTGGTAGAAAACAAGTCGGAATATGTAGCTGAATTTTGGGCTTATGATGGTTGTGGTAATTCAGGCGGTGCAAAAACGGAAACTAAAAAGTTCTGGGATTGCAAAAAACCAACGCCTTATTGTCTCCATGGTTTAGCAGCTGAATTAATGCCTGCTGGTATGATTCAAGTTTGGGCAAAAGATTTAGACATCGGCAGTTATGATAATTGTACGCCTAGCAATCGCTTAGATGTTCACATTCATCATGCTGTATTAGGTAATGCGCCAACAACTTTAGCAGCTGTTCAAAGTTTACCAAAACAAGTGACCTTAAACTGTACTTATTTAGGCGTTCAAGAAATTCGCATCTATGTGATTGACGAAGAAGGCAATTGGGATTTCTGTGAAACGTATGTCAATGTACAGGATAATATGGGCGCTTGCGAAGGGCTAGAATTACAATCCGCTATCGTAGCAGGAACAGTAATGGATTGGAAAGGCAATACCGTGGAAGCAGTGCAAGTGACGGCATCTAATGCGGATGCGGTGATGACGCCTACAAATGGACAGTATGCATTCAATTTGCTAATGAACGCAGATTATACGATTACACCAGCCAAAGATGTGCAACCATTAAACGGAGTAAGTACTTTTGATTTGGTCTTAATCAGCAAGCATATTTTAGGGCTTACACAGTTTAGCAATCCATATCAATACATCGCAGCAGATGTCAATCAATCTGGTTCGGTGACTGCTTTTGATATGGTACAATTAAGAAGATTGATTTTAAATTTAGATACCGAATTCATCAATAATACTAGTTGGAAATTTGTAGAAACGAAGTACCAATTCACAACAAATAATCCAGCGACGGAGAACTACCCTACTCTATCCTCCGTCAACAACTTAGCCCATGATATGGAGATGAATTTCACCGCTGTCAAAATTGGGGATGTCAACGGCAATGCTCGAACCAATAGTTTGTTAACTGGAGAAAGTAGAACCCCCAAAGCGACTTTCACGATTGAAACGCCAAACATCAATTTAGTAGCTGGACAGCCATACACGGTCAACTTTATGACCACTGAATTGTCCAATATCGAAGGTTATCAGTTCACTCTAAGTACAGGTAATTTACAATTTGAGCAATTGACCAATGGTATTACCAGCATTGACAATTTCGGCTTACATCGATTAGACAAAGGGTATATAACAACAAGTTGGAACAATCCGCAACCAGCAATTAGTAATTTGCAACAAACCAACTTATTTACGATAAATTTCACAGCAACTAGCAATGGCAAATTAAGCGAGCAACTAAGCATCATTCATCAGCCAACAGCAGTAGAAGCGTATAATACCGCAGGTGAATTATTAGACATTCAACTAAATTTTACCAATACCATCGACTTAACTAAG
>JAFMDF010000455.1 GCA_017857395.1 Bacteroidota bacterium
CAGGCATGGGGAGCATTACAACAGCTGATTTCCCTGTAAATAATGCGATCGAAACTTATTATATCTATGCTATTTTGGATGACGTACCGACTGATTTGGTAGATTGTTCTCCTTTTCTAGAATATATAGTCAATGTGGATCCATGTTTAGAATTAGAAATTAATTGTATAGAAGGACGTGCGATAGAAACTTATTATACGGGCATCAATCAGGACATCCCTAAAACGCTTTCTTTTTCAGATATTCCGAATATTGATTCTGTCTTAGTGCAAATTGTTTATGAGAACAACAGCCCTGGTAATACGATTACTATTCAAGATGAAGCTGGTAATACTTTTAATATTAGTCGAATAATTAAAGGAGATATTCATCTTTTTGAAAGGGTCATTCCTGCAACTGCTAGTGTTACTTATAGCAATCCAGCGATTCAAGAAGAAGCACAATCTATAACTGCTTATGTCTATAAGAGCAATCAACCAGGAAAATCGTATGCAAGATATAGTCAACAAGTTAGTGGACATGCCAATACTAAACAAATCTCCTTTCCACTTCCAGATAGAACAACAGCTAGAGATATTACCATTCAGCTACCTATTTCTGAGTTAACTTTTGATAATCGGGAGCTAACTTTTACGGTTACAGCAGGTGCTTATACTAATTCTTTTACTAAAAAATGGGGTCTAAGTGGGGATGGTTTTCCAAAAGGTTGTTGTATTGATTTATTAGATATAACGGTTCCTGCTGTTGCGACGATTGTAGATGAAATTACGGTCGATATTTTTTCACCAAATAATGCTAGAGGACAATCCTACATTATAGCAGGAACTGTTTTTTTAGAGTTCAACTGTTTTGATAACGAAGATTGTACAGATGGGGTAGATAATGATTTTGATGGAGATATAGATGCACAAGATTTTGACTGTAGCGGCTATTGTGAAGATAATGGTACATTTTTACCTTATGGAATGCTTGAATTAGCTAATGATGCTCAAGGCGTTGGACTTTATTCAGCACAACATGATTTAACTTTTAACATGGATAAGAGTGCATTTTTATATTGGACTTCGGGTAATAGTTTTTCCTTAAAAGGAACGCTTGCTGCTCATAATAGTTCAGGCGCTTATGTAGGTAAATATTTGCTAAGCTATACCGCAGAAAATGTAAATTATAACACTTTTGCTGGAGATGCTATATTAGGCGCTACGAGTGGTACAGGAAAATTAATTCAACTAAGTACAAATACATTAGTACCTCAAGAAATCTTGATGTCTGCTCAACCAAATAGCGGTGGTTGGGGCATCATTATTAGAGAACATGGAATAAACGATATTAGAGTAGAGGGAGATTGGAGTTTAGATGGTTGGACGACGACTAATTCCTTCAACGCAGCGGTAATTATTACAGAATGCCAAGAACCTAGGGAAATATGTGGCAATGGAGAAGACGATGATATGGACGGTTTAGCAGATTGTTTAGATCCAGATTGTACCAATCCAACTAATGGTGGAACGATTACAGGAAATGAGAATAATTGCGGCTTATACCTACCAACTGCTATAACCGAGCAAAACGCACCTACTAGCATGGGAACAGGTATTCCTAATTATCAATGGGAGTATCAAATTGGAAATAATGGATGGATAGAAATTCCCGAAGCGATTCAAGCTACTTATACCCCTAGTTTAATCAATGAGACAACAAGCTATCGCAGGAAAATAAGAATGGGAATTTGTAACCCTTGGTTAACCTCCAATCCAATAACTAAAACGGTTACACCTGCTCCTTTTGAGGCAATGATTATAAATGCATCGGCTATTGCTGAGGGGGCAATATGCGCTAATCAACGGTATAATTTTCAAGCAGAAGCTATAACAGATGCTATTTATTCTTGGGAGTTCGGAGAATATGCTTCTCCACAAACAGCGATAGGAATAGGGCCGCATGAGGTGGTTTTTACTACGCCAACCAATAATTCGTTGATTAATTCAAGTGTACTATTAAATGTAATTGGTACAACCAATCTTTGTGTAGCTACCGATACTGCTTTTTTTGACATACATCCCTTATCAGAATTGATTGCTGTAAGTTCCCAAAATCCTTCTTTATGTGGTGCTTCCGATGGATGGATAACCTTAACCGCAGCAGGAGAGACTGGTCGTTGCATAGAAGTTAGCCTAGATGGAGGGTTGACTTATCAAGCACCTAATCAATTTTCTTTTACAGGATTAGCATCGGGTAGTTATGAATTAATGACCCGTTATTGTGATGGAACTTGTGAAAACATTGGTCAAATTGTCAATTTATCTGACCCTGCAACTATCAATTTAGTGAATGATGACTTCCTTAATGTTTGCCCTGGATTTGACTATTCTCATAATGTTTTATTGAATGATGATGTTCAAGGAGAGAGGGTATTGACCTTAGCTTCTGATGCCAATTATGGTACGGTCACTTTAGAAGCCAATGGCGATTTTGTCTATAATTCTGGAACAATAACTTGTGATGCAGACCAATTTGCTTATACGATTTGTGATGCGAGCGGTACTTGTTGTGCAACAGCAGTTGTTACCATAGATTTTAATGATACAGAAGCTCCGTTATTAGCCAATATTCCTGCTGATTTGACGGTAAATTGTGATGATGAAATTCCACTACCTCCTTTAGTGTCTGCTTCTGATAATTGTCCCGCTATTTCTATTGATAAAAAAGAAAAGAATAGCCGTGGAGAAGATGGTTGTTCTTTGTATGATTATACCATTACGTATAGTTGGATAGCTAAAGACTTTTGCGGGAATGAAGCGATAGATAGTCAATTAATCCATGTAAAAGATGTGACCGCACCAGATATTTATCGCATTTACACTTTGCCTAACGGTAAAAAGTTAGTAGCTGGAGTAATGGAAAATGTCACACATCATTGGAAGGTGGTACAGTTGCCTATAGAATTTAAAACAATACCTCTGATTTTTACACAGTTGGTCACTACAAATGAAGCCACACCAGCTATTGCTCGCTTGCGAAATACCTCTGCTAATCAATTTGAAATAAAACTGCAAGAAGAAATGGCGAATGATGGTGAACGAATAGGCGAAAGTGTTGCTTGGTTTGCGATTGAAGAAGGCAACCAACTAGCCGATTATCAATTAGAAGCAGGAATCAAAGAGGTAGGAGATGCAACGACAATGATTAATTTCCAACAAGCATTTACGAAAACACCTGCTTTTTTTACGACCATGCAAACGATTAAAGATAATGACCCTGCTTATCCTAGAAATAATGGTCTGTCTAATAATAGAGTGGTGGTGAATATCCAAGAAGAAACTTCTGCAGAAGGCGATATAAGTCATACCGAAGAAAAATTAGCTTATTTAGCCATAGATACTACGATACTAAAGAATCAAACAGGTGCTATTTTTGGAGAGGCTGGTAAAATAGCGGTTAATAATAACTGGCAAACTATTGATTTAAGGAATAAATATGTGAATCCTGTAGTGGTCGCCAATAGTTTGAGTCAAAATGAAATAGATCCTGCCATAGTACAAGTAAGTAATGTGACGCCTGAAAGTTTTGATATTCGGGTAAAAGAATGGGATTATTTATCAGGTACACATGCAGGAGAGATGGTGAGTTATATGATTATTGAAGGTAGTGTACCTTTAAATAGTGATAAATTTTGTGAATATGGCACTGACAGTTTAGTACTTGGAGTCGATATAGTTGCGATAGATAATTGCGACCAAAATGTAATCATCAATTATGAAGAATTGGTCAGTTTTAATGGCCCCGAGAAAATTTATACTAGACTTTGGTCTGCTATTGATGAATGTGGGAATGAAACGATTTACGCAAAAGAAGTGATTTGTTCAGGCGTATTATTACAATTAAAGGCATTACTACAAGGAGCGATTATTTTTAACAGAGATGGGATGATGCGGGATGACCTAAGGAAAAGAGGGTATCTGCCGTTAACAGAACCCTATTCTGATAACCCTAATTTTACCCATGTTGGTGGCGGCGGTGAAACGATGGAAGCTACAATGATGAACGAGACGGGTAAAGATGCCTGTGTAGATTGGGTATTTATTGAATTATGTGATGGGAATGATATTAATACAGTTGTCTCTACTTGCGCTGGTATTATTCAAAGAGATGGAGATGTAATGACGGCAACTGGTGATACTTTGATTCGTTTTGATAATGTACCTCCAGGGAATTATTATGTGGCGTTAAATCACCGAAATCATTTAAGAACAGTTAGTCTTTATCCTTATACATTTACTCCAAATACAACTCCTTTTGTAGATTTCACCAATGAATTTACTCCAGTTATTGGAGTTGAACCGAATATTGATTTAGCAATAGGAAAAGCCTTATGGTCAGGCGACCTAAATGGAGATGATGAAATTATTTATCAAGGGCCAAGAAATGATGTCTTTAGTATGTTTTTACATGTTATTTTAGATTCCATGAATCAAAGCTATTTGACCAATTTTATTGGTAGAGGCTATACAGATAATGATTTTAATATGGATGGTACCGTTATTTTTCAAGGGCCGAATAATGATAAATCTACCTTCTTATTTAATACGACTTTAGCGCATCCTAACAACCCTGAAAATTTCTCCAATTTTGTTATTTCTACCCATGCAGAAGCGCAAATTTTGAATGGCAATAACCCTGATGGTACCTTACCTGGATTTGATTATGATAATGACGGTATCTTGGACGGTTTAGATCCAGATGACGATAATGATGGAGTGGCTGATGGCAATGATGTAGACCGAATGAACCCCAACAGTGATTCGGACGGTGACGGGATTAGTGATAATACAGAAACAGGTGGAGACGGACAATATGACCCCATAATTGATACGGACCCATTGAATGCTTGTAGTCCAAATGTTTCTAGTCAATGCAAGGGAATAGATGTGGATAAAGATGGATATTTTAGAAATTACCCAAGCAATCATCCTTTATATGATGCACATGATGGTAATGCCTGCCTACCAAATACAACGAATAGTAGTTGCCTTTGTATAGATGAGGATGGAGATGGTTTTATAGAGGTTTGCCATAGAATGGCTAATGGTGAAACACGAACTGAATTAGTGCCTCTGTCTCTTTTGTCTGAACATTTAGGCCATGGAGATACTTGTGGTACTTGCAAATAGAATTAAGAATCCCTGTCACAAAAGCCTTTATATTATACTTGTTGGCGGGTGTTTTTTGATACAACTTGCCTTTAAATACTAATGAAGTGTTTAAATAACATACTTAAACGCTTTAAATCTTCTAAAAATTCCCCCACCTCTAATCATTAAGATAGGCTAGATTAAATAATTGATTTACGAATATTAAGGAGCTTATATAACAGTATTAGCTTTTAAAGCTAATCGTTTGCCCTTTAATGTTGCACTTGAAGTAGTGTTATCCCCTACCACTTCCGAATGTATACTTAAATTTAAATAATATCAGTACCTAAAAGTCCAATAATAGTGATGGAGTAATTGTCACAAAAAGGATGTTTTAAGGTAATTTAAACTTATTAGAGAAATGAGAATTGTATTAACTAATTGGGAAACCCTATGTGCAAAAAGTATGAAGTATAACCTATTTTCCGCTACAAAAATTGCCTGCCTATTTTTATTATTTTTTAGTTGGAATATACAGCAGACTTATGCACAACAAGATTTATCAATTTCTCAAATAGCTAGTGTTGATAGTGCAGGCGTAGGAGATACCGTTACTTTTACAATTACCTTAATGAATGATGATACGACGACGGGTGCAAGTGCAACAGGGGTAACTGTGAAAAATATCCTTCCTGCTAATATGACTTATGTTTCTAATAATCAAGGAGCACTTCATAATTTAGGTACGGTCATTTGGGCCATCGGAGGCATCGGAGATAGTGTTGTATTGAGCGAGGCAACCCATAGTCTAGAAATAAAGGCACGTATAATAGCACAAGGTGTCCATACTAATCAGGCAGAAGTAAATACGATGAACGGTTTTGATATAGATTCTGACCCTGGTGATGGAGTTGTCACGGATGATGATTATGCGACTGCTTGTGTTTCTGTTCCATATAAAATTTGCTCGACTTTTAAGGATACGATTACTTTAACTGCTCCAGCAGGTTATATGACTTATCAATGGTTGAAAGATGGCATCGTACTTGGTAGCGAAACAGCTCAAACTTATAAAGCGTATGAAGTAGGTGATTATACCTTTAATGTAGGCTGTGCAAACGAGGAAAAAAAAATCCCCGTATTTTTGAGTTATGCAACT
>JAFMDF010000456.1 GCA_017857395.1 Bacteroidota bacterium
AGTTAATTCAGTAGGTTTGAATTTTTTCCAGTCGGAAATATCCAATTCTTTGGCTGCCCATGCTGGATTATTGCCTGCTTTGTATAACCAATTCTCAGCATTATCCAAGATGAATTGCGCTTGCGGGGAGAACATATCCGCAGTTATGCTAAGGACTTCTTGTGCAAAGTTGCTTATTGAATAAGTCAATCCTGCGAGGAGTAGGAAATATATTTTAATGGTTTGACTCATGTTCCTTGGTGGTTTACGTCGGGGCTGTTTTAAACGCCCCCGACGTTTCATTAAAATCTGATACAAGTCTAATCTTTCAACGCCTTCTGCTGGTCCGCCAAATACTGCATTTGTGCAATATTTGTCATATAATCTATAGGAGACATACCGTCTTCTACCGCTTGGGCAGAATAGAAAATATAGCTTTTTAAATCTTCCAATTCCTCTTTAGTCATGGCATCTTTAAAGCCAGGCATTCCTTTAGCAAGAAAAATTCCTTGTCTAACAATCTCGTCAAAGTTGTCAAATATTTCATTGCTTGACCTCGCTATATCAGGATTTGCAGCATTCCCTGTTCCTAAAGTAGGGTGACAAGGCATACAAAATTGCGTCCAGACATTCCAACCATTTCCAATTTGTTCAGGGGATGCTTTAGTACGTAGGGCCGTTAATGGTTGCTCATTAGCTGGTAGTTTTTTAGGTGGAGTCGCCTTTCCCCCAAGCTTGAAGGTGTAAATCGTGCCCGTATGAATTCGGTCCACATATTTTTGGGTTAAGCCTGGAGCACCGCCCCACCCCACTAAAATGGTAATGTATTGTTCTCCATCTACTAAATAAGTAACGGGTGGAGCAATAGCGCCTGAGCGCACATCAAAGCTCCATAATTCTTTTCCATCTTTCACATCTCGAATCGTAAACATTCCTGCTGCATCACCTTGCAATAATAGACCAGTCGCCGTTGATAATAAGCCCCCATTATTGAAAATAGGTTGGTCAATGCCCCAAACTTCTTTTTGAGCGATAGGGTCCCAAGCAATTAAGCGAGTCGCATTCACCCAGGGAATAGGGGCATTGGGATTTTTATCATAAACAGTTGGCATATATAATTTGGTAGATAAGGAGGCATTCCAACCGAGACCTCCTGCGGCAACGTCTGTATCAGCCGCCCCTTTGCTTTGACCATAAGGAGCAGATTGTTTATTGGTGGGAATATAGACCAATCCTGTTTTAGGGTTGTAAGACATGGGATACCAATTATGACCGCCCATCATACTAGGCGCTATCCAATGTACTTGCCCATCCGTATATCTTGCCCCTTCTGCTTCAATAGGTCTTCCATTTTCGTCAATTCCTTTTGCCCAATTTTGATAAACATAATTATTAGCGGAAATAAAGCTACCATCGGTTCGGTCAAGCACGTAAAAGAATCCATTCTTGGGTGCTTGCATAAGTACTTTCCGTTGTTGACCCTCTATTGTTAAATCAGCTAGAATAATTGGTTGAGTAGCGGTATAATCCCATGTTTCTCCGGGCGTTGTTTGAAAATGCCATTGATAACTACCATCTTCTGCATTTAAGGCAACAATACTCGATAGATACAAATTATCGCCACCGCCAGGACTTCTAAATTCCCTATTCCAATGCGCTCCATTGCCTACCCCAATATAAATTAGCTTTAGTTCGGGGTCATAAACGATGGCATCCCAAACGGTTCCGCCGCCCCCTTGTTGCCACCAAACATCTCCGTTCCAAGTCTTTACTGCCTCCTTTAAATCTGGATGTTCAAATGGTTGATTAGGGTCACCGGGGACGGTATAGAATCGCCAAATTTGTTTACCCGTTGCAGCGTCATAGGCAGACACAAATCCACGTGCGCCTAATTCTGCTCCTCCGTTTCCAATAATCACTTTCCCATCGGCTATTCTTGGCGCACCTGTGATGGAGTGTTTTCCATCTTCAGGAATGGTCATTACTTCCCAATTTTTAGTACCTGTGGCGGCATCAATCGAAATCAATCTGCCATCTAAAGTGCCCATAAATAAATCGCCTTTATAAATAGCCAAGCCTCGATTAGCAAAACCACAACATAAATCTGGGAATTTATTGACATCTAGTTCCGCATCAAATCGCCAAATTTCTTTTCCTGTTCTAGTATCGAAGGCATATACTACATTTTTTGGAGCAGAAAAGAACATAATGCCATCTACGACTATCGGGGTGGCTTGAATGCCTTTAGTAAAGCCCAATTCAGTAGCCCAAGCAAGACCTAATTCGCCAATATTTTCTTTATTGATTTGCGTTAATTCAGAATAACGGGTTTCCGAATAATTCCTACCGTAAGACAACCAATCGCCCTTGTATTCATCCGCATTGGCTAACATTTTATCATCTATTGCAGCGGTTACTTGAGCAATATGGGCTTGACTTCCTTTGGTTATTTTTTCTGCTTGACAGGCTGTCAGGAGGATAATTCCGACAAGGAAAATCCCTTTTAAAAGATTTGTCATAATTGGGGTTTTATAGCAGCGAACTGCTGGTTATTATTGAGGTTTAGTTTTTTTAAAAATTCATTTTCAATCTTTCAATGTCTTCGGAAAATTGATTTTTGCTTCAAACGTTTTATATCGAGCATCCTATCCTGCTCGTAACCGTAGGATAGCATTCCTAAATAACAACAGATGATTCTAAAAAAATTCATTTTTAATCTTTTATAGAATGGGGTAAATTTAGCTTTGCTTTAAAAGCAATATATCTGGGGTCTTTCTCATAGACAGAAATAGGCGGCCAAAATCTATGAAAAAATATCAATGGGTTATTTTCTAATCTAGCAAGTTCTAAATACTCAAACCCTTTATTGGGTTCATTTAATGCAAAAAAGCAATAAGCTTTTGTGAAAGCATCCAAGGAATCTATTTGCTCATTGAATTTAATTTTAGCTTCTTCCATTCTATCTAATAAGACTAGGTTAAGTATATAATCGTAATAAGCATAATTATTTTTTTGAATTAGTTGTTCGGTATAAACGATGGCTTTTTCTGGTTGACCTGTAAACAGGTAGGCCTCAGAAATATGGCGCATATTGCTTCTTTGGGTAGGATTGAGTTCAAATACCTCTTTGGCATTTCCAATGACTTTTTCAAATTTTTCAGCAAAAATATAAGTTCTGTTTAAGTTTAAGCGGGCATTTATTGATAAAGGGTCTTTTGCTACAATTTCTTCATTGAGTTGTACGGCTTTTTCCAAGTTTTCTTTGGTAGGATTATATAAAAGTTGGAGAGTAAATAGTCCTTGCTTTTCTCTAAAATCTAAGGCAGCTCCTTTTTTCATATAATCCATACCTGTCGACCAATCTAGTTTGAATAAACTATAATAATATCCTAGTCCTGTATAGCTACTAGCTGTTTGGGGGGCTATTTCAATTGCTTTTTCCAATGCCATTTTCATATTTTTAAATGCTTCTACTCGGTTGGATAAGCCATAAACTGTGTGAAACCAATAGACCTCTCCAAGTCCATCATAAGCTAAGGCATAATTACTATCCAGTTGAATAGCGTTCTCAAAAGCCTGTTGGGCATCTTGTATCCCATCAATGCTTTTAGCCGCATAAAACCTTCCTTTTAAATATTGTTCGTAAGCCTCCAAATTGGACGTTTGCTGCGCAAATAGTGGTTCATTTTCTAAGGATTGAGACAATTGGAATTTCTGAACAATGTTTTGAGCAATTCTTTCTTGCACACTAAAAATGTCTTTCAATTCTTCGTCATAGACCTCCGACCAAATTTGAAAACCATCGGCTGTATTGACTAAATTAGCGGTCACTCTGATTTGATTGCCACTTTTCCGAATGCTTCCATTGAGAATGGTACTGACATTGAGTTGTTGTCCAATCTCACTAACGGCTATATCTTTTTTGTCTTTGAAAGAAAAAGAAGAAATACGTCCTGCTACTTTCAAATCTTCTAATTTAGACAAAGCATTTAAAATTTCCTCAGCTACGCCATCACTAAAATATTCTTGGTCTTGTTGGGGACTCATATCTTTAAAAGGCAAGACGGCAATGGATTTATCATCAGAGGTATAGTTGGTCGATTGTTTAGTTGTACCAAACCAAAAAGCGGCCATGCCTAGGAGTCCAACTAAAATTACCGCCAAAATAGCCCGCTTATTTTTAGTAGAAAATGGAGCAAGTTTACCTTTCATTTCCGTTCTCTTGGGTATAACAAATCCTTCATTTGCCAATGCAAAAACTTCCATCGCCTTATCTACATTTTTAAAATGAAATTCGCCTAAAGATTGGACTTTAAATGCGGTTTGGTTAGCAATATCTCTCTTAATTCTTTTAGAAAAAAGAATGGCGCTTGCTACGCCCAATGATTCTATTCGAGAGGCAATATTAACGCTGTCGCCATAAACATTATCGTCCTTAAAATAGACATCCCCGCTGTGTAAACCTATGCGGACGGGTACTTTTTGCGCTTGTTGAAAAACACGTTGTATGTCATTTGCACAATGCATTGCATCGACTGCGCTATCAAAGGTACAGACACAACCGTCGCCGTAATTATTGATAACTTGTCCTTTGTACTGGTTTACTTTTTCGTTAAGTGTTTGGTGGAATTTTTCTAAATTTTGATTAGCGGTGATTTCATCCCTTTGCATGAGGGCGGTATAGCCAACAATATCGGCAAAGAGGATGGCAGCAAGCCTTCTGTTTTTTGAGGTGGACATATAGTAATTATATTATTGTCTTAGGTGTAGTTTCTGTGTACGCAACAAGATACAAAAACTTAGTAAAAACTGCCTTAATCTCTCCATTCGGCATTATTTCAAATTGAAATTAAAGAAAAGACACCACAAAATCGACAATACTTGCCCATATTTTATTATCCCACAAAAAAGGCATATTCCCTATCATGATAGATTTTGGGTACCCTTGACATGAATAGCAGTTTGCTGGTCATTCTTTTTTGACCAAGCACTTGTGTCGCCCGCTACGTGGAAAACAACGGCTGTATTTTCTGGCATAGCTCGTACTAAGGATGCCTTATCTGTAATCGATCCTTCTATTAAATCAATTGGAAAGTCCTTGATGTATTTTAGTGTAGAGGTTTTGCGGTGCAAAGCGGTTATTTTCCAACCTGTGGCACAAAGGGCTTTGATTAAATTGGTGCCTAAAAAACCTGTTCCTCCTGTTATGAATGCTGTTTTTTGCATGATGTTATTTTTTTGAATTTACTTATTTAGTACGACAGAAAAGAGAGCCGGTATCTAAAATGTGCGACGACTCAGGAGAGTCGTGTTACTGTTACGATGTACAAGTAACACGACTCTCTGAGTCGTCGGGTTTTAATTCACCTACTTCAACCATTTCCGAGCAGGTTTTTCAATAAACCTATAAGTTAAAGAGGCGATAAGGATAGCGATTCCAAAAAATAGTATAGCGCCTTGCCAATTGGCTAAATAGTTAATGGCAGTTTCGGTTGCTTGCTCTCCTTCTATTATGGGAGGCATATTTCCATTCATCATTGCCATCAAAAACATAATTAAAATCATCGGAATATGTACCATATAAATGGAATAAGAAATATCTCCTAGATAGGTTAACACTCGATTATTTAAAGTACGCTTGACGAATCCTTCATTATAAGCGGTATGCAAAATGAGTAGGGCAAATACTATAATAGTAAAAGCATCGGGTAGTAAGTCTTGATACCAACAAACAGCTAAGAAGACCCAAATTAGTGGAAACCAAATACTAGGTTGGAGTACTTGTCTAAATCCATTATTTCGATATATTTCATAGGCAAGCATCCCAAAAGTAAACCCACAAAAACCACGCAATAAGGCGGGCCCCGTAATGACATTGATGGTGTTTTGGGGCATTTTGGCTAAAGTTTCCGCATCCATGCCTCGTAGTACGGCTGCCTCAGCTATCCAAACAGGTTCTAAGACATACATCAATAAAAACAAACCTCCCATTGATAGGATGCTTAAATTCCATAAAGCAACTTTTCTATACTTTGCAATAAATAGAACTAGGAAAGGCATCAATAAATATAAAAACCATTCTACACTAATAGACCAAGAGGCGGTATTCCAAGTCGCTTCAATATGCGAACCCCAAGCCTGAGTTAAGGTTAGAACATAAGGAATAGCAGAATTATTCAATACATTATTTACTGCCCCAGGCACCTCTTCAACTTTAGCTCTGAATAATAAACTAACCCCAAACAACGCTAGGTTCGCCCAAAATTAGTTAATAAAATAAAATATTATCAAAATAATA
>JAFMDF010000457.1 GCA_017857395.1 Bacteroidota bacterium
GAATAATAGGTTGTAAAATAGGTGATGGTAATAGGCCACTGGAAAGCTGCTAAAAAGGCGGTTTTCCAGACCTCTTTTTTCGCTTATTGACCAAAAGAAACCAAAGAAGTAAAATAGGTGATGGTAATAGGACGAAGCCAGTTGGTTGCCTTAGGGCAACCTTCTGGCTGTCTTTTTTTAGAGCAGTTTGTTAGAAATGAGATATTATAAATAAAAATAAATTATTTTTTTAAAGATGTTTTGTTGGGCTACTAATAATTAATTATATTAAAAATAATTTTTATTTAAAAAAATAAAATGCTTTTAATTAAAATGTTATATATTTATTATTTTAAAATATAATTGTTATTTTATTTTGAATTAATATTTATTGTAATATAATTAACTGATTATCAGATTTGTATAAATTTTAATATGATAATTTTGGCATAGAACTTGACCTAAACTAAGCAACAGTTAATTCAAATTATATTTTATCTTCCATATCGTTTTTAAGGATTTTATCCTTTCATGCACACCAGCAATTAGGTGAATAAAGAATGAAAATTTATTGCTTCTTTTACACCAATTTTACCTTTAACATTTTTAATTTAGTACTGCCTTTAAATCTACTATAGATTGTTGAAGGTAAGCCATTATGGTGATATATCTTCATCGGTGGTACTTATTTTGAAAATCTTACCCAGTTAATTTACCCAATTTCTTTCGTATTCCAGTTATAAAAAATAAGGGCTGTCAATAGCTAATAATACAAATTTAGTGTGTTACATAAAGTGGTTTTATCAGAGGCGATTCTGGATTAACAGAAGGGCTATTGCAGGGTACTGTTAACACAGTTATTCCTATGGGAACAATAGTCATTTTGTCAATCCGAATCTACCTTTTTTATAGACTAGAGGCTCAATGAATAGAGCTTTGATTGTTAAGAGTCACAATGTTGCTATGTTATCCCATAACACCGAAACATGGCAACACCACAACATCGCACAACTAGGATAACAATTTTCTAGCGGTTTATTTTAAAGAAGACAATTTCAGTTACAAACTGCGATAAATAGGCAAATTAAATCCCTCAATCGTTCGTATTATTTGCTGATTTATTAGGCAGTATGGCAGTAGCTATAACTCCTTTTTTGGAGATTTTATACCAATTCTTCTGAGGAAATTAGTACGAAAAACGGATAGACTTGTACGTTTTTACGAGGCTCGACTAATGCCTAAAATGAAGCATCACACTTATTTATTTACCATTAAAAAAAAATTTCATGAAACATTTTACACACAAGACCACACTTCATAGAAAGTGTCGGTCTCAATTAAAGAAAAAAGCAATCGAGCAACACTTATTAAACTTTCCATCGAGTAGCTTGCTTAAACAATTTTGTTTAAGCCTCCTTTTTTGTTTAGGCTTATTAACGAATTCCTTTGCTCAAGAAACTTGGACGGGAGCGATAGATACAGACTGGACAAAAAATGGGAATTGGTTAGACAATACCGCCCCCTTCAATGGCACAATTGGCGGCGTATTGACCATTCAAGGAGGCGCACCCCATGAACCAACTAGCAATGTACCTGCTACGATAACAGCTGTTCAATTGGTCGTTATGTCGCCTTTCACCATTCCAAGTACTTCAACAGTAGAAATCGACAATACAACAGGCGTTGGAGATGGTGTGATAACGAGTTTGTCAGGAGCTAATTTAACAGTTTACGGTATCTTAAATGTAAATAATGCACATGATAATGGCTTAGAAATAGGTCAAGATGGGACGAAATTATTAAATTTAGGAACTATTTCTGTTAATAATTCTAATTCGGCAGGACTATTCTTAACAGGGTCAGGAAGTTCTGTTAATAATGGCAATTTGACCATTAATCATTCTGGAACGAATGGTATATTCTTAATAGATAATGCTGTTCCATTTAATTCTTTTGATAACCAAAATTGTTTGGTAATCAATAATAGTGGAAGTGATGCAATAAATAATAAGACTTTCTTTGAAAATTCTAATAAACTGACTATTGATATTGCTAACGGAAACGGTATTAACAATGGAGGATTTTTTACAAATGATTCCTTAGCAACGCTAACCATTAACAAAGTATCTGGGAATGGAATTACGACAGAAAGGGTTTTTGTGAATAATGGAGGTAATATAACTATAGGTAATGGCAACCTAGGGGATATTGGTAGTAATGGAATTAATGTAGCAGCAGGTGTTTTTGTTAATAATAGCACTACCTCACAAGGTGGTGGAATTATTACTGTTAATGGAGTAGCTGGATCGGGGCTAAACATTGCAGGAATATTAGAAAATGGAAGCATAGTCGCAGGAGATTCCCTAGGGATAATCACGATAGATAACGTAAATGGAAATGGAATAGATTTAAGCGGTACTTTCACCAATCAAGCAAGTTCTAAATTGGCGATTGGGGAGAATGGCGGAAACATTAGAGGTTTTGGTGTAGCTGGTACAGGAACAATAATGAATGCTAATTCGACTATTATCATCAATGGAACGGCAGGGTCTTTCGATTTGACTAGCCTTGTGACAAATACTGGAGATTGTGGACTTTTGGAGATTACAGGGCCAACTGATTTTATGGGAGGGCTGACGAATAATGCCATCATCATCTCTAGTGCTCCAGCGAATTCTGTGACTGTTGCTGGAGGACCGTTTACCAATAATGGAATTATCGTTGATCCTAATAATTCATTTGGGATTAATAGAAATAACCCTGTAGGAGTTGCCAACGATGGAGGCGTTATCATCATTCCTGATTCGATGATGTGTTATACGGATACCATCGAGCAGTTTATGATTACAGGATCTACTCGACCAGATACTTTGCCTTATTTACCAAGCCTAAACTTTACTATGGCTGCCAATTCGAATGCTGCAGTTTTAGATACAATGAATAATCGTTTGATATTAGATGTTGTACAATCTTTAATGAATTATAATTTTGACATTTTACAAAACGGTGTTAGTTGTGGAATAACAGGAACAACCAGTTTATCTTTTGAGAACTTACCAAACACTTTTTTAGCTTGCTCTGGTAACTTACAAGTTACTTTAATTAATGATTGTCAAGCGACCCTAAGGCCTTCGGATTTACTACAAAATAATCTAGTTTGTAATGATGGGTATAAAATTGGGATAATCGGCGGTACGATGGGTGATTCTTTGCTGTTAAACGCCTCCCATATTGGGCAGACCGTAAATGTCATGGTTACTAGTCCCTTAGGTAATAGTTGTTGGACAAGTTTAGCAATTGAAGATAAAACAGGACCAGTATGTCAAGATACCAGAGATACCACCTTTTTTTGTGGACAGGCTTATGACCCTGCTAGTATTAATGTTTATCCAATTGTGGTAGATGCATGTAGTGCTATTGTTGATACTATCACTCAAGACAATTTTACTTCTAATTTTTCAAACTGCGGTTCAAATATTGATGATCCAGATACATTGAGGCATATTCAGCGAACTTGGATTTTTACAGATGCTTCTGGTAATTCGACTTCTTGTGTACAGAATATTTATGAATTGAAGCCTACTTTAGAAATGGTGCAATTTCCAGATAGCTTAATTGGTGCAAATGCTTTAAGTTGTGGGGTTAGTTTAACAGAAGATAACGTTGGCGCTCCTTATGTGGTAGTCGGTAATAATGATACGATTTTAGTAAGAACTATTTGCCGTTTTGGAGTAGACTTTGAAGAGAATATCATTAATATTAATAGTTCCGATAAACAAAGAATTAGTCGAACTTGGTTTGTTACTGATTGGTGTAATTCCAATAATGGAAATAGAATAGCTATTGGCCAACAATTAATTGAGGTGGTAGACAACCAAGTACCTACCTTTACGCCACCAACAGCATCAAGTGTGGTTATTAATGGCACAGCAAACCATAACTGTGCAGTAGATGTAGTTGTACCCCCGTTAGCTAATTTAGCAGATAATTGTGCTGCAACCAATGATTTAACAGTTACCATTACAGGCCCTTCTAATACGATTTTTGGGAATGGAGGAACGATGCCTAGTGTACCATTTGGTACGCATAATATTATCTACATTGTAGAAGATCCATCAGGAAACAGAACTAATGATACCATTGCTATAACGGTGGATGATGTATTGCCACCAGTAGCTATTGCGCAAGAAATTGCTGTTACCTTAATAGATAGTATAGCTTTGACTTGGGTGTATGCTACCTCTATTGATGGCGGGAGTCATGATAATTGTGGGATAGATAGTATTTTAGCGAGAAAATCGGATGTAGACACATTTAGTACAGCAATCGCCTTTACTTGTAGTGATATAGGAACCGATACCATCGTGTTAAAGATAGTCGATACTGCTGGGAATGCAAGTTTTTCCTGGTCTGAGATAATCATTGAAGATAAACTGAATAAATGTCCTGTTGGTAAAGAAGAAGAACCAATTATAAGTTTAACAGGTGATGAAGAGGGAGACGATGAAAAGGAAACGACTACTAGTTTTGCTACCGTTGCTGGTCATATCCAAAATGAAAATGGCGAATTGGTAGAATCAGTAAATATCACCATGGGGGGCTATGAAATGGTTCCAGAAATAACTGGTGCAAATGGCACCTTTAGTTTTGAGGAAATTCCATTAAATGGAGATTATAGGATTACGCCAGAAAAAGATATGAATTATGGCAACGGGATTACCACCTTTGATATAGTTTTATTAAGTAAGCATGTTTTAGGTTTAAAACCCTTAGATTCTCCTTATAAAATGATTGCAGCAGATATAAATCATTCAGGGTCAATATCTGCTTATGATATGGTTTTATTAAGACAGGTTATTTTGGGTATGAAAAATGATTTTCCAAATAATACTTCTTGGCGATTTATTGATGCCAATTATGAATTTTTTAATCCAGAAAATCCATTTATAGAAAATTATCCAGAAGCTTATGAAATCACCAACTTAGCAGGAGATATGATGACTTTAGATTTTACTGCTGTCAAAATTGGAGACCTTAATAATTCAGCTTCTGCGAACCAATTCATGATGGCAGAAAGTAGGAATACAACGACTGCTTTAAATTTTCAAATTGCTGAACAGGTGAAGGAAATGGGAGAAGTCGTAACAGTTGATTTTAAATCAAGTAATTTCCAATCTATTTTAGGCTATCAATTTGAAGTTGATTTTGATGGGAATGCACTAGCCTTCGAACAGCTTTTAATTGGAGATAAGATGGGCTTTGAAAATTTCAACTTATCAATGATAGAAAGAGGAATGATTACCACTAGTTGGAACCAAGCAGAAGCAGTGAATTTAGCGGCTGACGAAATTCTATTTAGTTTGGTCTTCAGAGCGAAAGAAAATCTTAGAATGAGTGAAACTATTAAAATCGGCTCAGATATTACTTCTGCAGAAGCCTATACAGGAATGGAAGAGGTGATTAATGTGAATTTAGACATACTTCCGTCAACGCCTAATATAACAGGATTTAAATTGTACCAAAATAAACCAAATCCTTTTACAGGAGCTACGGTGATTGGATTTGATTTACCAACTGCTGCTGCTACAACCATGACCATCTTCGATATGTCAGGAAAAGTAGTAAAAGTAATTGCAGGGGAGTACGAAAAAGGCTATAACCAAATCGTAATTGATGGAAAAGCCTTCAACGATTATGGCATGTTCTATTACCAATTGGCTACCCAAAATGGGATAGAGACCAAGAAGATGATTTTACTAAAATAGAAAGTATTAGTCGTTATTAGTTGATGTTATTAGAAGTTGTTTTAAGATAATCCTATAATAGCTTCTAATAACGGCTAATAACGGCTCATTATTTATTACCATTTTTTACACCAACAATCCAACACCAAAATATTTTTCCACAAAAACTAAATAGAGAGAAGTAATCAGTCTATATGATTAATCTTTACTCAATTCGATTTTTCTTAAATCCTAGAAAAAACGAGCTTAAAAATTAATGGTAATAAAAGTGTGTTATAAACCGATTAGGACGATGTCGTCTTGGTCGGTTTTTTTAATTATAGCATCAGCTAATAAAATTAGCCAATCAGATAAAGAAGTTACATTTAAATAAGAGATTAATTATTTAGCGGATGCTCTAATATTAAGCAAATAGACTAATAATTAAATAAATAAAAATTTAATTATTTAATATATTGATTAGTATTAGACTTTGGACAATAAAACTTTAGGTAACCAAAGGTTACAAAGCAAAACAT
>JAFMDF010000458.1 GCA_017857395.1 Bacteroidota bacterium
TAGCAATAGCAATAGCAATAGCAATAGCAATAGCAATAGCAATAGCAATAGCAATGCTAGATTACACCAGATTTTTAAGACCATAGAATAAAGGATAATACTTGGGAGAAAAGAAATACAGCATTAAATCCTGTAAATCTTGAAAAATCCAGTCATCCTGTAAAAAAATAGAGGAAAATTTCTTGAGTGAGATAAAAAAAATAAAGAAACAAATAAAGAAATTACTAACATCGCAAGACTTGGATTTAAGATACCTAATTATCAAAAAGCCAAAATTGAAACAAAGGATTAGATAAGAAATTAAAGGAGAGGATAAAATCCTATTAATCCTGAATAATCTTGTCATCCTGTAAATTATATACTTAAATCGGTTTTTGGGATGGCCTCTCTGCACTAAGTTGTGGGGGGGCTTTTTTTATTTGACATTGATATTGAAGTTGCTATTGCTATTGCTATTGCTATTGCCTTTCCTTTTGATATTTGAAGTTACTCAAAAAAATAAAAAGACAAATTTATCGGTTTTTGGGATAGCCTCTCGGTACACAGTTACTGTTTTTTTTTGTTATTTTTAAAATTTAAGTTGAAATTGCGGTTGAAATTGCGGTCTAATTAGCGCTGTTTTTAAGGTGAGTACAGCATGGGAATTTTAAAAATCGAATCATTTTAGCGTTATTTTCTCCCTTAGAAAAAATGATTCCAAACTTTTTAAAAAAAAATATTCCCCTAGTAAATACAAGCACTTTGGCGCAGTAAAAAAAGGATAAAAAGCTAATAAACAGGGAGTTGTTGCTTAAATGCTAGTTTCTTACATATTATCATTTTTTCTACTTAATTTAATTGTTTTTGAAAAATAGATTTGCATGATAGTCTTTTATGATATACATTTGCATCAACAAATTATCCCAGAGGTCTGAACAGCCTCGTCAGAAAAACAAACAATATTAAATTTTATTTTTCCAAAACTGACATCCATGAACATTAACACTTTACAAAAAAAGCCATACCTATTTTCTGATTCCTCAGAAAGAATTAAATTCATAATATCAAGGCAGCATTATCACAATCGGCTAAATTTTAGCTAGTTTTCCTATGCCACAGGAAGACCAATAAATTAGTACGGAGTTAACTGAAAATGCTTTGCTTTGGAATAATGAATAATTAAATTTACATTTAAAAATTACTGATTTTTTAATTTTAATTTGTGATTTTATAGTTTCAATTTCCTTTATTTCCTACAGAAACAGTCTAACATTTTTAAGCTTTCCCTTACTAAAGAAAGAAACTAATCTATCAAAACTCAGAAATTATCAGCCCTAAAGTTTTCTACTTTTAGATTTTAAATTTTGAATTTTGCTTTTTTAATTTCTCTCCATGTCGGCCTTCCAGCCACTTACAGTTCCCAAATAGATTAATTGTTTAAGGACACACAAGTAGAAAAGTCTTTTGAGCGCAGTCTTGCAATCTTTTAACCAATACAAACTCAAGTCTCGCCAAAAAAAGTTTTCCTACACTGGTTATTACTATCCAAAAAAGAATTTTTTAAGTGATGAATTAGGAGTTGTAGGTGATGAGTCAACACTCATCATTCCTCACTTATAAGTCATCACTAAAAATTACCAATTTGTTATTTAAATGGACATTCCCGTAGCTACAGGTTCAAAAGACTTGTTTAGCATAGGAAAAGAATTGTTTTGCAGCGACTAATCACCATTGCAAGACAGGGAAGGAGTTTGCCAATCATTTCGATTTGATGGTATTTTTTCTCCCAAAACCGATTCGCTCGAAGTACAAACACAAACACTCAACCACTTCGGGTATTTTTTAACATCAAATCCATTTTTGCAAAACTTTTTTAACAATGAACAAACCTTTTACACCTTTAAAAAATAACCAGGCAAAATTAACGGTAGGACAGCTTCCTGCAAGGGTAGGCAATCCAGCTAGTGTTATTTGGAAAACGGTATTATTAACCCTCTTAATGTTGACTTTACTTTTAAGTTATAATACGACGTCTGCACAGGTCTATTGCACGATGGTCTGTAATGATAACTTAAATGTTTCTGTAGGTAATGAATGTAGTGTAACCATTCAGTATGACCAAATTTTAGAGGATGGAGATAATTCCCGTACTTGTACCCCAAATGGTTACCAAGCTTTTACCATTGATGTAATGGATGAAAACCTAAATGTTATTCCTACTAGCCCCACTATCCCCTACGAATATGTAGGTAGAACCCTCACAGTAAAAGTAAAACATTGGGCAACTGGAAATAACTGCTGGGCGACCATTAATTTGATGGATAAAATAGCACCTAGATTGACCTGTCCTGCCGATATTTCGATTCCTTGTACCGAATCTACTGATCCTGCCGTAACTGGGCAGGCAACTATCTCTGATTGTGGTTCAGGTAATAATGTGACTTACGAGGATATCTATACCGATTTAGATTGTGGCAATCCAATTGGAAAAATTACTAGAATTTGGACCGCTCAAGATTTACATGGTAATATCAGTAAATGTTCTCAAATTATTAGCATTACTCGCCCCAATATTACCAATGTGCTATTTCCACAAAACGTAGATGGCATCACTAAGCCTGCTATTTCTTGTGTCGACGTAAATGCCAATAGTAATAGAACTAGCCCAGAATATACAGGTTATCCAACAGTCAATGGAAAAGCAATCACTGCGATTACAGGAGATATTTGTAAGTTAAATGTAGATTTTGAAGATAGAATAATTGATGCTTGTAGCGGCTCTTATAAAATTTTGAGAACATGGAAAGTCTTAAATTGGTGTACGAGTGACTTAAAAGAAGCGATTCAGATTATTAAAATAGAAGATGAAACACCACCAGTTATTAATGTTCCTGCGGACCTAACAGTTGGTACTCAAACCATTGATTGTTTCGCTAATGTGCCCTTATTACCAGCGACTATTACAGATGCTTGTTCAGAGGACGTTACGGTTAGAATTACCTCTGCTTTTAATACCATTAATGCCAATGGTGGGGTTTTATTGAATGTTCCAGTTGGCACGCATACCATTGTCTATGAAGCGACAGATGCTTGTGGAAATAGCGCTTCAAAACCAATGCGAGTAACGGTATTGGATGATGATCCTCCAACGGTTGTTTGTAATGATGAAACCGTTGTTTCTTTAAATTCGGATGGTACCGCAACTGTTTTTGCAACTAGTTTTGATGGCGGAAGTCATGATAATTGTTGCTTAGATAAATTATTAGTAAGAAGGGTAGGAGATACTGATTTTGGTTTAAATGTTAAATTCTCCTGTACAGATAGTGAGGTAATGGTGGAATTACAAGCAACTGATTGTCATGGTAATGCGAATAGTTGTATGGTAAATGTGTCCATTCAAGATAAAGTAGAACCAAGTATTGTTTGTCCTGCTGACCAAACCATTGATTGTGAAGCAGATTATAGTAATCTAAGTCAATTTGGTCAACCACAAGTTTTTGACAATTGCGGCTTTGACATCGTAGAATCTACGCAAACAGATTTAGACAATTGTGGACAAGGAACGATTAAAAGAACTTGGACAGCAATGGGCAGCAATGGCGGCGGTGTTACTGCTTGTACCCAAACTATTACGGTTATTAATGCGGCACCATGGAATACTAATAATGACCAAATTGCTTGGCCCGAAGATTACGAAACATCTACCTGTGCGACTGCTTCCAAATTAGCTCCAGAAGATTTACCAACGGGTTATAATGAGCCAGTTTTTACAGGAGATAATGCCTGTGCTTTAATTGCTACGAATTATGACGATTTAGTATTAGACATCGAAGCACCAGCTTGTTTTAAAATTTTAAGAACATGGACGGTGATTGATTGGTGTCAATATGAAGTAAATAGTACAAATGGGAAAGGTCGTTATGAATATGAACAAGTAATCAAGGTGATAGATAATGTAGCGCCAACTTTTGCAAGCGAACCAATTGACTACACATTTGATATGTTAGATGGTGCTTGTGGAGGCACAGTTATGATACCAAATGTAGGAATTTCAGATTGCAGTCCGAATGCTACTTTAACCACTCAAAGTATATTGGGAAGCGGCTTTGGGCCATTTACCAATGTACAGGCTGGGGTATATGATGTAAAATATGTCGCAACAGATGGTTGTGGAAATAATGCCACGAGAGATGTGAAAATTACGGTAAGAGATGCCACAAAACCGACACCAATTTGTCTAGATGGTTTGGTGATGTCTATGAAAGCAGGTGTAAATGGTAATCCCGCAAGCGTGGAATTATGGGCAAAAGATTTGGATGCAAAGAGTTTTGATAACTGTACAGCAGAAGCGAATTTAGAATTCAGAATCAGAAAATATGAAGCCAATTCTACTGAAACACCAGGTGCAACAAATATTACTTTTGGTTGTGATGAAATAGGTGTACAGCAAGTAGAAGTGTGGGTAATTGATGAAAATGGAAATTCAGATTTTTGTATTACAACGGTAGAAATACAAGATAATGTAGCCAATGCTTGTAGTGGTGGGCTAGTTGACCCAGAAGAGCAAATTGCTTTATCCGGAAAGGTGACGACAGAAATGGGAGATGCAGTAAGTGAAGTACTTGTACAAATCACGCATCCTAGCAAAGACCCTTATTTGACAGGAAACGATGGTCGATTTAGCTACGAACAATTACCTGGTAATTTAGATTATGCCTTAATTCCAGAGAAAAATACAGCACCTAAAAATGGCGTATCTACCTTGGATATTATCAAAATCAGAAAGCATATTATTGCATCCGAAATGTTTGACTCTCCTTATAAATATATTGCGGCAGATGTTGACCAATCGGGTACTATTTCAACCCTAGATTTAATTCAAACTAGAAAATTAATTCTAGGTTTAATAGATGATTTTCCAAATAACGAATCTTGGCGGTTTGTACCTGTAACCCATGAATTTGCTATCGGAGAGAATCCATTAACAATTGATTATCCTGAAATTGCAGTCGTGCCATCAGATGCAGATAATAAAGCACAAGTTGACTTTATGGCGATTAAAATTGGCGATGTAGATTACTCTGCTCAATCTAATGGATTTACCAATAGCGAAAGTAGAAATCAAAACGAAGCTTTATTCTTTGAGTTAAACGACCAGACTTTTAAGGCAGGCGAAACAGTGGTTGTTACTTTTAACGCCAACAATTTTACCGAAGTATTAGGCTATCAATTCGAATTATTATTTGAAAAAGAAACGATTGATTATCAGTCTTTTAATAAAGGAGCGCTTACTAGTTTATCTGAGCATAATTTAGGTTTAACGCAAGTAGACATAGGGAAATTAAGAACTAGTTGGGATGAAGCAACTGGCGTAACACTTATGAATGGAGAAGCATTATTTAGTCTTCAATTTAAAGCTAAAAAAGCGGGGAGATTAAGTGAAGTACTTAGGTTAAGTAATCGTTTTGCACCAGAAGTCTACAGTAATTTGGAAGAAATTTATGACCTTGAATTGAATTTTAAGCAGCAATCAATCAATGCAACCGCTGTTGAATTATTGCAAAATCAACCAAATCCATTTATTGAGCAAACAACTATTCAATTTGCACTACCAAGTCCGCAACAAGCAACTTTAACCATCTATGATGTAAATGGTAAAACGATCAAGCAATATGCAGATGATTATGCAAAAGGGACACACAGTATTACGATTGAAAAGTCAGATTTACCAGCAGTAGGATTGATGTATTATTCTTTAGAAACCATTAGTGATAAAATTGTCAAAAAGATGATTTTACTAGATAAATAATAGCATTTAATTAGAGATCATTATTAGCAACAGTAATCTCACTAAGGGAAGGAATGGGCTGAAAATCCCATTCTTCCCAAAGTAGGATTACTGTTAAGTTTTCAAAAAGCCAAAGTAGAAAACCGAGTTGATTAGCAAAGGCAATCAATTTGTAAGAATAATAAGTTGTAAAATAGGTGATGGTAATAGGCCACTGGAAAGCTGCTAAAAGGGCGGTTTTCCAGGCCTCTTTTCTCGCTTGTAGACCACAAAGAATAATAGGTTGTAAAATAGGTGATGGTAATAGGCCACTGGAAAGCTGCTAAAAGGGCGGTTTTCCAGGCCTCTTTTCTCGCTTGTAGACCACAAAGAATAATAGGTTGTAAAATAGGTGATGGTAATAGGCCACTGGAAAGCTGCTAAAAGGGCGGTTTTCCAGGCCTCTTTT
>JAFMDF010000459.1 GCA_017857395.1 Bacteroidota bacterium
TATGGAATTCTTTGGACTTCATATTACGATTATAAATTTTTGTCGGGTCGAGTGTTCCACCCTACTCTACCATTAACATTTAAATTGCCTTGATAATGACTGAGGGAAACACCTGTTCGATACTTAAAATCTTCGCCTTTAGCCACACCTACATTGACACTTCCATTCGTTCCAAATAAGCTATTTTTCTTTAAAATAATATTGATAATTGGCCCTGTTCCTTCTGCGTCAAATTCTGCCCCTGGTTGATGAATAACCTCTACTCTTTGGATATTATCCCCCGGCATATCTTTTAATAAGGATTGTACATCCATATATTTTGTCGATTTCCCATTGAGTAAAATGGTCACATTGGGTTGACCTGCCATTTTCAGCTTGTCACCAATCACCAACATACCTGGTACTTTTTTCATCACATCTAATAAACTTCCATTTAAACTAGTGACGTTTCCTGCCACATTGACAATTAACCTATCTGCTCTTTGTTCTAATAAAGGTACTTTTGCTGTTACTTCTACTGTTGATAAAACAGTCGCATCTTCTGATAAGGTAAGGGTTATTTGTTGTCCATTATCTTTTGGGAAATTTAAATTTTCTACTTTTGCTGTGGCAAACCCTAACATACTCGTTTCAAGATAGTAATGACCATCTTTTATTTCTGTTAAGACAAAATGGCCTTTTTCATCAGTAGCAGTGCCTTTTACGAGTGTACTATCTTTGTGTTGAAAAAGGGCAATGGTTGCAAAGTAAATCCCCTCTTTTTGGTGATTATTAATAGTGCCCGAAATTTTACTTTGGGCAAAAGAAAATTGGGTGACAAAAAGTAATGCCACCAAAGATTGAATAAATCGTTTCATAACAGTCGGATTTTAAAATTGTCGGATGATTTCTTATTAAGTAGGTCTTACCTCCTAAGTATTTTAAATGCTGAATTGGTTACAATGATTTTTTTAATAGGATGCTTTTTTAAAAATAATACCCTATTCTATAGGTCAAAATTATTAGGTACTGGTCTTTTTTGAAAGGGATAATCGGTGAAGCAGGGTAAAATAAGGTTAAGTAAACTAAAAATAAAGATTAGAGAAAAAACAATTTTTGTAAAATCTAAGACAACTTCGCTCCTACGAAAAATGTTAAAACAATAATGATAATCGTATGTTCGTAAAATGAATATTCATCAACTAAATTTAATACCCAACAATGATTAATACTAATTTAAAATCTTTCCCTCTTTTGATAATGGGAATCATAGTCTTATTTTTTAGTGCTTGTAACAGTGATCGTATTGAAGACTTACCCACACCTGATGCTAGAGAAATTTGGACAGGCGCTACTACCACCTTTGAAAAAATAGCAGGAACAAGTGCGCAAGATGCAGATAATCAAGATAGAATAACCGACGAGGTTTGGATTACTCGTGCAAATGATGGTGGGGAAATTTATAATGCGAAGTCAGAAAATGGTTCGGATAAGGGAAGTAGTCCTAAAGGAACACAATGGGCAATTGGCACTATTAATAATCTTGATAATTTAAGTTTTAAATCTTTTAGAGATGCTGTTGATAAACCAAAAGACGTAGTGGGTAAAGACTTAGTACTTTTTCTAACGCAAGAAGAAATCTTTATTTCGGTTAAATTTACTCAATGGACTGAAGGAAAAGGTGGTGGTTTTGCTTATGAGCGTTCTACCAAATAAAGTTACAACTTTTAATCAAAATGGCGGACAGTAAAATAAAAAATACAATAAAATTAGAAGTTGACCTCTCTGGGGAAGGGGAGCCAGTTTTATTAATTCGGAAAAATATATGGATGCAGATTGGGAATATATGAACCGTTTACGGATGGGATGCTTGAGGTAATAGATAGAAACCTAATAAAACTCATTCTAAACTTGCTTTATAACACCTGACTCCTTTTTTGCCCAAATTTAACAAAACATTCAAACTTTATTTCAGCTAAAATAGCTAAGATTCTTTAATAAAATCGTATTTTTGCAGCCGTTTTGAGGCATAAGTAGGCATCCGCTTACTTGATTTTTAAAAATAGGTGGCTTGTTGATAAGTTTTGGTCAGATCCTACACCGTCAACCGTACACCGTGAAGCGTAAACAACAATGGTTACAGTAAGCGAATTAGGCGTTCAATTTGGCAAAAGAATCTTATTTGATGAAGTTAATTTAAAATTCAATCAGGGCAACTGTTATGGCGTAATTGGTGCGAACGGTGCAGGGAAGTCTACTTTTATGAAAGTGATGACTGGTGAATTGTCTCCAAACAGAGGATCCGTGAGCATTCAAAAAGGGCAACGGTTAGCTGTTTTAAAACAGAATCACTTTGAGTTTGATGAAATTGGGGTATTAGATGTGGTGATGATGGGACATAAAGAGATGTTTGCGATTGCAGAAGAAAAGAATGCCATTTATATGAATCCAGAGGCGACGGACGAAGAGGGTTTGCGAGCAGCAGAATTGGAAAATAGATATGGAGAAATGGGCGGCTGGACTGCCGAAAGTGATTCAGCAGAATTATTGAGTCACATGGGCGTGAAGGAAGATGTACATTATAAGTTGATGAAGGATTTGAGTGGTCCACAAAAGGTAAAAGTTTTATTAGCACAGGCCTTATTTGGTGAGCCAGATATTTTGATGCTGGATGAGCCTACGAACGATTTGGATGCAGAAACAGCCACTTGGTTAGCTGACTTCTTGGCAGATTTCCCAAATTTAGTGATTGTGATATCTCACGACCGTTATTTTTTAGATATGGTTTGTACCCATATCGTGGATATTGATTTTAAGAAGATTAAAATTTATACAGGAAACTATACTTTCTGGTATGAATCTAGCCAATTAGCAGCGGCACAACAAGCTAATAAAAATAAAAAGACAGAGGTAAAGCGAAAGGAAATGATGGAATTTATCCAGCGTTTTAGCGCCAATGCATCTAAGTCTAGACAAGCCACTTCTCGTAAGAAAGCATTAGAAAAATTATCATTAGAAGACATCCAACCATCTACTAGAAAATATCCATTTATCAATTTTAGTCCAGAAAGAGCAGTTGGTGACCAGATTTTGAAAGTAGATAATTTAAGTAAGGTCGATCATAATGGAGAAGTATTATTTGCCAATGTGTCCTTCACGATGAATAGAGGAGAGAAGATTTCTTTATTCTGTAAAGAATCGGCAGCTATCACTGCTTTCTACGATGTTTTATCTGGTAAAACGGAAGCCACTTCTGGAACGATAGAATATGGACAAACGATTACTAAAGCATACTTACCTAACGAGAATCAGGAATTCTTTTCTAATGAGAATGATCAAGAATTAATGGATTGGTTGCGGATGTTTTCGGAAAACAAAGACGAGCAATTTATTCGTGGCTTTTTAGGTCGAATGTTATTTTCAGGAGAAGAAGTGTATAAAAAAACGAGTGTTTTATCAGGAGGAGAAAAAGTGAGGTGTATGATGTCCAAAGTCATGCTGGCACATCCTAACTTTTTATTAATGGATGAACCTACGAATCACTTGGATTTGGAATCTATTACGGCTTTGAATAATGCGATGAGAGATTTTCCTGGTAATATGATTTTTACGACGCATGATCATCAAATTATTTCTACGGTAGGTAATAGAATTATTGAAATTTCGCCTAATGGCATTATTGATACCTTAATGGATTTTGATGATTATATCAAATCAGACAGAATCAAAAGTCAAAAAGAAAAATTATATGCTAAAGTGATGGCATAGAAATAAGTGGGAGGATATGAGTTCAATTGGGCTCATATCCTCCTTTAATTTACAATTGACAGAAACTATAAAGGGTAAAATAAAAATCAATTTGAACACTTATTTTGCCCTATTACAGTTAAGTACCAACACACAATTACTATTAATTTTCAGCGGCTTCTTTTTCCTCTATTTTCAACCAAAAAATAAATCCGTAGCGGTGCTATGCATTGATTTTTTGGTTGAAACTATAGAAAAAATAAACTCCCTGAAATTTTAATCTAATTATGAGTTGGTAATTAGCAACTCATAAAAATTGTGAATCAAGATGAGTAAACTACTTTTCACCCTTTTCTTTCCTTTTTTATTTATTAACTTCCTTCTTTCCCAAGAAAAAAACCAACTAGTTTATATTGCTAATGAAGGAATCCTTATTGAACAGGATGGTAAGCGAGTATTAATTGATGCCTTACATAAATCCGACCTTAAAGTATACCAATTTACCCAAATAGCATTAAGACAGAATATACTTGGAAAAGTGAAACCATTTGATAAAGTCGACTTATTTCTCATAACACACCTGCACGGAGACCATTTTAGCCCAGTGATGATGAAGGATTTTTTGGAAAAACATGAAGAAACCATCTTAATGGCTCCCAATCAGGTCGTTGATACCATGAAAAATGCGGCTTATTTAGCAGGGCAAATTTATCCATTGAACGGGACGGACAAAGGCTTGATGTATGAAATGGACGGCATTAAGATCCATGCACTTCCACTTATTCACTCGTATCCTCAAAAAAATGCTTGGATAGAAAACATGGCTTATTTGCTTGATTTTAACGGCTTAACGATTTTGCATATTGGCGATGCGGAATTTTTACCAGAAAATCTTAACCGCATTCAAAAGGCAATTGGAAAAGGAGTAGATTATGCTTTGTTGCCAGATTGGTTTTTTGAAGACGAAGAAAGTATTGCTCAGGTCAATAAAAAAATTAAAGCGAAAAAGTACCTGGCAATGCATGTTATGGTAACTAAACCAGGGACTTACGAACGGCGACTGAAAAAGCGAGTAAAGGACTTTAATATGGACTTGAATGTATTGATGCGAGTAGGAGAAATACAACCATTAGAAAAATGATATTATTAACGGGTGCGGCAGGATTTATTGGCAGTTGTCTATTACAATATTTAAACGAGTTAGGCGAAGAAGCGATTATTATTGTAGACGACTTTGGAAACGCCTTAAAAAATAAGAACCTACACGGTAAAAAATATCAACATAAAGTTCATCGAGACCAGTTATTTGATTGGTTAGCCGTTAATGGAAAATCAATTAGATTTGTCTACCATCTTGGTGCAAGAACAGATACAACAGAGAAAAATAAAGCCATTTTTGACCGATTAAATGTAACTTATTCTAAAAAAATATGGAAATTTTGTAGTCAACAAAAAATTCCGTTGATTTATGCCTCTAGTGCAGCGACTTATGGTTTAGGAGAATTTGGTTACGAGGATAATCATTTGATTGTGAATAAATTATCACCTTTGAATCCTTATGGGGATTCTAAAAATGACTTTGATAAATGGGCCTTAACCCAATTAGAAAGCCCCTTATATTGGGCTGGATTAAAATTTTTTAATGTCTATGGTCCTAATGAGTACCATAAAGGAAGAATGGCTTCTGTTATTTTTCACACCTTTCATCAAATTCAGCAAACAGGCGGAATGAAACTGTTCCGTTCTCACCGTTCAGATTATCAAAATGGACAGCAAAGTCGAGATTTTATTTATGTAAAAGATGTGGTTAAAGTCTGCGCTCATTTTCTAAACAGCCCCTGCGAAAATGGGTTATATAATGTAGGTACAGGAAATGCCAGATCTTTCTGGGATTTGGCAGCCAACACCTTTAAAGCAATGGATAAAATAACAAACATTTCTTTTATTGATACGCCATCAGATATTCGAGATACTTACCAATATTTCACTAAAGCAAATATCTCAAAATTGCGAGCAGCAGGCTATGACTTTCCTTTTTATGCTTTAGAAGCAGGCGTAGCAGATTATGTCAAAAATTATTTACTACAACGTAAGTTTTATTAGGAAACAAAGCTCCTTGTGGTCCTTTAAACAAAAAATCAGAATCTCCTTACTTATTGTATCTTTTCTTAAGCAAAAGCAACAAAAGTTAGATTTATTAGTTTACTAACATTGACTTACTTGATATTTAATAAAAATAAATTTATATTGAAGTAAGACTACTAGCGATTAATTGAAAGCAGTCCTTTCATGGAATATTTTGACAATATTTTCCTTTGTTCATCTTAGAGAGACATTACAGACCAACCTGAAAAAATACTGTTAAGCGAAAGTTTCCCATAATGTTGTGCCCTTAGACATAGGCTGTGCAAACGAGGCTAAAAAGTTCCCCAACTTTTTACAAGAAAAAT
>JAFMDF010000098.1 GCA_017857395.1 Bacteroidota bacterium
CATATCTTTTTTTTGCTACAAATATACTAAATCAACCTATTTAATACACGACCCGCCAGTTTAGCGCCTAACCAACCCATTGGTAAATAAGCCCCAATTAAATCTAAGGCAATAAACCAAGTTGGTGTATCTGGAGTTTGAGCCACTATAATACCGCCAATTAAAAACCAGACACCTATTCCTAGAGCTAATTTCAAATGATGGGTAGCGGCTAACTTAAAAGTGGTGAAAGCACCTGCTAAAGTACCTAAAGCATGAGCTAAGAAAGGGAAAACAAAATTTTTAGGTGTCATTAACTTCATTCCTTCGGCAAATCCTTCAGGTGTCATCATATCTACGCCAGAAGGAGGAGGAATAATAGTGAACCCTAACATTACTAAACTCATATTAATAATACTGCCTAAAATAACGCCTGCAACAACTGCTAGAATATTTTTAAGAATTGGATGCATAATTTTATTCGTTTTGAATGACTAAATAATATAATGTTAATTAAATGGTTTGGTAAAGCAAGCACTTATTTGAAACCAATATAATTACAAAATAATTTAAATTACCAAAACAAAGATAAAATAAAAATTGTATTTTTACTAAATTATTTAAAACAAAAAATTTATAAAACATAAAAAAGCTTAGCAAATCGACCATTCTCGGTCAATCTGTTAGGCAACCTTTTCTCTCTGAAACCAACCAAATCGAATACTTAATTCTGTTCCAATCCAAATCAGCGCCAAGCCAGCTACCATATTTCTAAAAAAATCAAACCATACATTTTCTGCTAAGTCAATTTCTGCACCAATAAGTGTCAGCAAGTAACGGAGGCCTCCAAATAGGAAAACGCCTATACACATTCGCCCCACTATTTGCATAGCGGTGCCATCATCAGCAGGCAATCCTTTTTGTGCTAATAATAAAAAACCTAAACCTAAACCCAGCATAAAAGCTAGTAAAACATAAATTTTGGAAGATAAAATAGGCATAAATAAAAAAGGAGGAAGTAATAAAATAGCAGTCATTCCATTGAGTCCAATAGTATAATGATGCTTGTCTAAAAAAGATTGTAGTTTTTTCGGTTTTAAAACCACCCAATAAAAAGCGGCTAAAATAATTGCTCCTAAAGTAATACCCCCCAATACGTCCGCTAAAAAATGTACGCCTAAATAGAGCCTTGATAAAGGAATGAGTAACATCAAGGCAATAGAAAGACCTATTACCCATCGTTTTCTGAATAAAAAAGCTAAAGCGCCCCAAAAGGCAATCGCAATACTTGAATGACCAGAAGGAAAACCATGTTCAACTCCCTCTGCTTGACGAATTTCTGCTAAGACATCCGCTGGTAAACCTGCCCAAAAACTAGTTGCGCCTCGTTTGGAGAAATCAAAGGCAGCCTCATCAGGTAATTTCCCATCCAATAATTGCACGGTATTATCTACATGAAAAGGTCGAGGCAAATCAAAATAATCTTTAAAAAAGAAAGTAATCGCTCCCGTCCATATTAAAACCATAAACATCAAAAATGCTTTTTTAAAATTAATACCTAATAATAGGACAATTAAAAACAGCATGAAAAATTCCATATACCCCAAGGTGGTAATCAAACGCATAAAAGTAGTTAAACCATCAGAAGCAAAGGATTGAAAGAAATGATTGATTTCGGTTTGAAACATGGCTTTTTTAATGATGAGTTATTAGTGATGAGTTATGAATTGGGAGTAAGTTACTTAATTGCCAACTCATAATTCACAACTTTTCCAACTCTTTTTACAAATTTTCACTCCTATTTTGTCTAATTCTAGCATTTTTTTCAAAAATAAATCAATAAAAATGGTAATAAAAAATATTTTCAATCAACAAATAAGTTTATTTTCATAATTATTTTAAAGCATAAAATACTTATAATCAAATACTTAATTATTTTAAATTTTAAAATACACAAAAATATCACTCAACAAATTCCATTTTTTGTCTTTGTAAAAACTTTAATATGCCCGCATCTTTGTAGTGTAATTAGTTCGCAAGGAAATCGAGACAAAGAAAAGTGCAGCGAACCAACTCCGAAAAAGAATCGGAGCTAACAACTTGAAAAAATTTTGGTTAATATATTTTGGTTAAAAATTTGGTTAAAGTGCCGGAGTCACGCGATAGAATAGCAAAAGACTTCCAACACCGATATTAAGTAACGAAACAGGTGACTCCGACACAAAGCTTTAAAAGAAAAAAGGTACATTATATAGTTCTAAATAGAACAACAAAGAAAAGTAGTTTATTCCAAAACCGATTATTAGGTAGCCATAGTAGCTACCAAACACACCATACAGTTTAAAAACTGTATATCTCAATACCGATTTAGTCTCAAACCGAGAAAAGCTTCAGAAGAGAAGCCAACTCAAAAACCGCGCTAATTGACCTATTTAGGGATTTAGCGAAACCGATTTTAAGTATATCTCAAAACCGATTAGGTGGGATAAGTTTTAAACTTATAACTACCAAACAAACAACATAGGCAAAGGTCTATGTTTTCTAAAAACCGACCAGTTTTAAAGTTATTTCTCGAAAACCGATTATTCTCAAAAACCGTTATTTACAACTGTAGATTTAACCTACTTGGTCAGGAATTAATCTCAGGAGTTTGGAGATAGCAATCAAAATGCTATCTCCAAATTAACTCCTACTAACATCACCCATTTTTGTTTAAAAATCTCCAGCATTTGCGGAAGTGCTGGAGATTTACCTCACGTATTCATTGCGTAATTAAACAGTCAACCAAATAAAACAATAGATTTATTTCATGAGATTATAATTAATTTTGTTGTTGCCAATGTAACAAAGCCGTATTTCCTTCAATGGGAATACG
Organism: Bacteroidota bacterium; assembly: GCA_017857395.1. GTDB lineage: Bacteria > Bacteroidota > Bacteroidia > Chitinophagales > Saprospiraceae > JAFMDF01. The sequence continues at coordinate 2,855 of JAFMDF010000098.1, forward strand.
GCTTTTTTCTTTGATGTCAGCAATAATTTTATATTTCTATTATTCCTAAGTTTCGCCTTTTATATACCCACCATTGTATCCCTCCCCTAGCAACCATAAAAATCAATAAAGCCAACCACAAGCCATGATTCCCAAAATCATTTTTCAATAAGTAGTGAACACCTAAGTAAATTAAAAGCGAAAGTATCATACTGTCTCGCATTGCCCTAGAAGCAGTTAAACCAATAAAAATACCATCCCATATATAGCACGGCGTACTTAATAAAGGAAAGAGAATCATCCAAAAAAGGTAAGGTTGTGTAGCGGTAATTATTTCTACCTGACTAGAAAAAACACCGACTAAGGTCAGTCCTAATCCACCATATAATAAACTATACAGTCCAGCCAAACCCATCGCCCAGATAAAACTTAGTCGAATCGCTTTATTAAGTTGGGTTTGCTGTTTTGCTCCCACATATTTTCCGATTAAACTTTCTGTAGCAAAAGCAAAGCCATCTACGCCATAAGACATCCAATTCAAAAATTGTAATAAAATGACATTGACCGCTAATAACTGTTCACCGCCTACAGAAGATTGACTGTAGAAAAAACCAAAAGCAAAAGTCAAGCAGAAAGTCCGTATAAAAATATCACTATTAATGCTTAAAAATTGCTGTAATTCTGCCCATTTTAAAATTGCCTCCTGGCTTAAGTGTGGTAATAAATAACGATATTTATAAAAGAATAAACCGATGGCTAAAAACAAACCAACATATTGAGCAATCACCGTTCCGTAAGCCACACCCGCTACTTCAAAGCCCCAATATTTGATAAAAAAGAGGCTGCAAATAATATTGACGGCATTAATCGTAATCGTCAAAATAAGCGGATAAATAGCATTCTGCATACCAAAAAACCATCCCATTAAAGCATAGAGTGCTAAAGTCGCAGGGGCTGCCCAAATTCTGATATAAAAATAAGTGGCCACCAATGGCAATTGGGCTTCCGACAAATTCATTAAGGAAAAACCCAATTGTGCAAATGGAACTTGCAAAATCATTACCAATATTGCCAATAAAAGAGCAATAAATAAGGCTCTACCCAACGTTAGAATAATAGCTGCATCAGATTGTTGTCCATAGCTTTGTGCGGTAATGCCCGTTGTCCCCATGCGAAGAAAACCGAAATTCCAATAAATAAAGTTGAACAACATCGACCCAACGCCAACTGCCCCAATATGTAAAGCAGATAATTGCCCCATTAAAGCAGTATCTACACTACTTAGCAATGGGACAGAAATATTACTGATGATATTGGGAATGGCTAGTTTTAAAATTTCTCTATTCATTACAGGATGACATGATTTTTCAAGATTAACGGGATGAACGAGCGACCCCACAGGCTGAATGTCCTGTATGAACAAACACCGTTTGTGACCCGCAAACCGGATGGGAGGCTCAAAGGTAAAATCTTCCTAATGAGCAAAGCAAACACCGTTTATAAACCGAAAAGTGGCCTAGATTCCTCAAATTTTATTGATTAACAGAATTTGCTTGTGCAATTGATAAAACCTATTGTACCTTTGTTAGGAATAAATGCAAAATTACACTAAAACTACCTAGCACTTAAAACTTTGTTTCTTTGCATTTTTAGGTGCGTATTTAATACTAAGTAACACGGTAAGAATAACTTGAACAACTTTAATACATGGGATTAATAAATCTGCGGGGAATTAAATACAAAATGTCCAATTTATTTTTTATCCGTTACTAAAAGAAATTTTATGAGCGATTTTAAAGAAAAAGCTAAAAATATAGGCCGAGAAATTTTCTTATTTCTATCCAGTAAAATATTTTTAAAAAACTTAGCAGGTATGATTGCGCTTATCGCAGGCGTTTTGGCCCTATCTTTTTTCTGGATGAGTAGTTATACGCATCATGGGGAATCGCTGCAAGTACCGAGTTTTTTGAATATGACTATTGATGAGGCAATTCATCAAGCCAAACAGCAAAATTTGAAATTATATGTCAATGATTCGATTTGGTCAGCCGATAAACCTGCGGGAACAATCTTAGAACAAAGTCCCAAGCCTTTGTCAAAAGTGAAAGAGAAAAGAACGATTTATTTGACCATTACTAAGTTTCACGCAGAAGAAAAATTATTACCAACCTTAGCAGGAAACGATAATTATAATTATTACGCTCGACGACTCAAACAATTAAAGATTAATTTGAAAGTAAAGAGTAAGCAATTTTCTAATAAACTAGAAGAAAATACCATTTTATATCTTTATGTAAATGATGAAAAAGTGACCGCAAAAGATTTAAAAGAGGGGATAAAAGTACCACAAGGGGCAATGGTTGAAGCAGTGGTGACGACAAGAGGAGGAGGCCGGGTGAATGTACCAAATTTGTTTTGTAAGAAGTATAGTGAGGCAGCATTTATTGTTGAAGGTTCTGAATTAACCGTCTCCGTGATAAAAGATGGCACTGTCAAATCATTGGACAATGCCTATGTTTGGAAACAAAATCCCGCTTATAATTCAGGAAAAACCTTAGCCGTAGGTGCTACTGTTGATGTTTATGTGACGAAGCGACCACCTGCCGAGTGTAATTAGTGTGCTATCAATTAAAAAGTATGGAGTAACTGTTTTATTTGAAGTAGCTTGGGTTTCTAGCCCGAATAAAGGTAAGTAATACTACTCGGGCTAGAAGCCCAAGCTACTTCAAAGACGCTGCTAAAATAGTCTAACCTTTCCTCCACTATATCAATCCTACCTTAAAATATAACATTTCTACCATTCCTACGTTTTTGAAAAAGTGATTCGTGTTCGGATTAAAAATCATCAAATAATCCGTATATCGTTCATCAGCTATTATTTTACTAATTTTTTGACTGATTGCTTTCGAGGGCTTTTGAAAATTTGAAATTGAAAATTTGAAATTGAAAATTAAAGACTCGCTTTCTTTCAAAATACCTCACAGCAATATGCGATTATTATTTACTTTAGGACTCCTACTATTGGCTAGTTTTTCTTTGCAAGCACAATTGCAGGAAGCAATTATTAGCCACAATCCATCTATTACCAAAGCAGCGAAGCAACAAATTAATAAGCGAGCTAATGCACGTAGTCAAAAAGGGGCAGCCTTACCATTTTTTGATGATTTTGCCTATAATGGCCCTTTCCCAGATGCTATGAATTGGGAAGATAATACGGTATTTATTAATAATACTTTAGCTAATCAGCCTATTTCAATTGGCGTAGCTACTTTTGATGGCTTGGATGCTTCTGGTAGTCCTTATGGAGGAACTGGTTCAGCAGACTCCTTAACTTCGATTCCACTAGATTTGAGTGGCAGTGCCACAAAATATATGAGTTATTATGTGCAACCTAAGGGCTTAGGGGATGCGCCTGGCCCTGAAGATAGTTTGATATTAGAATTTAAAAATATAGCTGGCGATTGGATAGAAGTTGGTTCACATGCGACCACGCTCAGAGAAACTGCTTTTCCTGTAGATTCGCTTCCTGTTTTTCAATTCGTAGGGCCAATAGCGATTGAGGATGCACAATTTCTGCATGAAGATTTTCAATTCCGTTTTCGAAATTATGCCTTTCGGAATGGGGCAGTTGATATGTGGCATATAGATTATATTCGACTAGAAGCCGATATTATGACGCAGAGTAATCCAGATTTAGCCTTTACTACTTTACCTTCGAATATTCTAAGGGATTATACGAATGCGCCTTGGACACATTTGCAAGAGGAATTAGAGGTAGATTTAGCGTTAATTTTAGACTCTATGGACATTAATCTTTATAATCATTCTAATAATACAATTGGTACCGATGATAGTGAATTTTTAGTAAATGGAATTAGCGAAGGACAGACTTTACGTTTTAAACGTCAAGATTTATTAATACCTGAGGATGATTCCGAACAGAAGAATATCAGCAATGGTCGGCATTCATTTACCAATCATATCCGAGGAGAATATGCTTTTATCTTTAGAAATGAATTTCAGACTTCTGATAAGGTTCAAATAAAAGTAGACTATAGTTTTATTCAAAATAATGCGGAAACAGCCGCTACCCAACGCAATAATCAAATTAGTCGCACCTTTGACTTAGAAAATTATTATGCTTACGATGACAACTCCGCAGAAAGCGCTTATTTTATTGGTACAGGTGGGCAAGTAGCGGTAAAATTCACAAACTATAAAGCGGATTTATTACAAGCCATTCGGATGCAGATTCCTAGAATAGTTGGTGGTGATTTATCCAATACAAACTTTACTTTAAAAGTTTGGTTGGAGGATTTAAATACCACACCTATCTATGAAGCGCCTTTTACCAAGCCCTTATTTATTGATGAATTTGTTGATTCTTTACAAGCTTTCACAACCTATATCCTAAAAGACCCATTGACAGGAGAAGCAGCACCTATTGATTTACCCGTCGGTGATTTTTACATCGGTTGGGAACAAGTAACGCCTTGTGCAAATGTCAACTGTTTACCCGTTGGTTTTGATAGGAATACCCCTTCTGCGACGAATACTATCTTTATCAATATAGATGGCGGATGGCGAAATATTGGGACTTTCTTCCAAAATGAAGAAGTACCTCCTTCTCAACAAGGCGCTTTAATGATGCGGCCCGTGGTTGGGCCTGAAACGCCGAATGATTCGGAAACAGTTGGTGTCGATGAATTGACATTACCACAACTATTAGCTATTTCCCCTAATCCTACCAACGGAATCATTAATTTTGATTTATTTAAAGGAAATTATGGGGATTATCAAATTAGTGTTTTTAATACTTTAGGACAGCAATTAAAGCAGCAAGCATTAACCCCCCAAATAGATTTAGCTAATCAAATCTCTGGTATTTATTTTTTACAGTTTGTACATAAAGAAACATTAGCGACAGGTAATTATAAATTGGTCTTGAAAAAGTAATTACTGTACCATTAAAATATAGAGCAGAGCGTGTAGGACAACCGTTTTCCCTACGCCCTCTGCTAAATCTCCCTTTCCCTTTCCATCATATTTCTGTTAAACTCCTTCCAAATTCAGAAGCATTTGTCTATTTATTGGGCATTTCCCATTTATTTTCTCAACTTTATAGTATTATTAGAAATAAAAGTCCAAAGACAAAGACAGTCAGGTATGAAAAATAGTACATTATCTAGAAGAAATTTCTTAAAGAATTCAAGTATGGTTAGCTTGGGTTTTATAGGTTTGCAGACTTATTTAGCTTCTACTTTGGAAGGTTGTGTCTCTTATCAAACACCTACTAGAAAAAATTTATTAAAAGATAAATATGGTAAATTAAAAAGAGATCCCGAAGGAACATTGAATTTACCTGAAGGCTTTTCTTATAAAATTATTGCCCGTCGAGGAGAGATGATGAGTGATGGATTTATGCACCCTGACAAACCAGATGGGATGGCTACTTTTGCGGCTAAAGATGGAAAAATTATCTTGATTCGGAACCACGAATTAATGCCAACCAACTATTCTTGTTTTGGAAAATCGTACGAATTAATAGATAAGGTAGACCCCAAGCAAATGTATGATATGCGAAATGGCAATCTACCTTGTTGCGGAGGGACTACTACTTTAATTGTGAATGAAGCTACTTTAGAAGTAGAAAAATCATGGTTGAGTTTAGGAGGAACTTTAAGGAATTGTGCAGGGGGGGCAACTCCTTGGGGTAGTTGGATTAGTTGCGAAGAAATCGTTGTACCTCCAACGAATAGTTATGAACGGGGACACGGGTACAATTTTGAAGTGCCAGCCACAGAAGAAATTAGTATGGCAGCTCCCATTCCACTAAAAGAAATGGGGCAGTTTAACCACGAAGCTGTTTGTGTTGACCCTAAAACTAGTATCGTTTACCAAACAGAGGATAGAGATGATGGGTTGATTTATCGGTATTTGCCCAATACCAAAGGTAAACTAATTGATGGTGGTCAATTACAAGTACTAGCTATCAAAGGCGCTAAAATGACAAGTACTAGAAACTGGCGAACTGATAAAAATACTTTTTCCACCAATCAAGCAATGGAAGTTGAATGGATTGATTTAAAAGATGTTTATGATTTAAAAAATGATGATTTAAGAAGACGAGGACACATGAAAGGGGCTGCTCTATTTGCAAGAGGAGAAGGCATGTGGTTTGGTAATAATGAACTTTATTTTGCTTGTACAAGTGGTGGATACACTAAGACAGGACAAATATTCCGCTATACGCCTAGTCCAGATGAAGGCACTTCCGCAGAAAAAAATAATCCAGGCAAACTAGAATTATTTTTAGAACCTAATAATACTGATTTACTAAGGCATTGTGATAACTTGACGATAGCGCCTTGGGGAGATGTTGTTTTTTGTGAAGACAACGAACGCCCAAGAGCATTTGGAGTTACTCCAGAAGGTCAATTTTATAAAATCGCCGAAAATGTTGGCTATAAATCTGAATTTGCAGGAGGCGTCTTTTCTCCTTCTGGTAAAACTTACTTTGTGAATATTCAACACGCTGGTTTGACAGTTGCTATTCAAGGACCTTGGCAACAAATAGCTAGTGAAGAGGAAGCTGTTTTAGGGTCGTAGTTTTTATCACATAGTCGCATAGTTTCACGAGCATAATCTAGTTTAAAAACTATGCGACTATGTGGTAAATCAATTTTTCCGACTTATAAGTTCATAAATCAAATACCCAAAAACTAAAATATATTCAATTCCCACCATCCACAAATTTTCAACGTATTCCCCGTAACTATAATTAATATAAGTTAGAAAAATCAAACCTGACCATAAAATCGGAAATCTAAATCGAGTAAATAAACAAAATACAATAGGCATCGCTACATACCAAGGATGCACGGTAGCCGAACAAAAGAGATAACAGCAAACCGCAAATAGCATCCGTTCAAATAATTTTAACCAATCAGTTTTTCGTTCTAAAAGGGTAATTAAAATAATACCTGTCAAAGCAGATAAAGCTAAAATTGGTCCTAGTGTTCCAATAATATTATAGCCTTTTACTTGAAAACCTATCCATCGAAAGAAATAATACAAACTGCCATTAAATTCAAATTTTTGAAAATATAGATTTAAACTATCTCCAAAATTATTGAGGAAAACACCATTGATTAATGGGAAAAATAAAGCAATTAAAGTAATGCCAATAATTGAAAAATAGGCGATTATTTTTTTCCAATCTAATTGTAGCCAATCTGTTAAAGCTATTCGATTTTTGATGAAAGCTATTGGATTATTTATTCGTTCAGCAATTTTTAAATCACTAACATTTTGACTTTCGTTATTTTGTTTCCATAGAAAATAAGGGATATGAGCAGAACCTATTCTAAGTACCAATAAAGGCAAAAACATTAAAGGCAATAATTTAGAAGCTACCGAAAGCGCAAATGCAATAGCAGACCAAATCCATTTATTCTGAACAATTAAGAAAACAGCCAGTAATAAAAAGAAAATCATGGCGCCTTCAAAGTGGATATTTCCCGTAATTTCAATGATGATTAAAGGATTAAGCGCATAAAGTAGCACATTTTTTGTCGGTAATTTAAAGTAGTATAATAATTGAATAATCAAAAAAATATTACCTAATTCAAAAACGAATAAACAGCTTTTCATTACTAAACTACTGCCCCAAATACTATTTGGAAACAACCATGCCGCCATTGCAAAAATCATCTGATTAACAGGAGGATAAATCGTAAAATAATTTGGGGAGTTTAACTTTTGGTACAATTCTTTAGTCAATCCAGGAATCTCACTGTTATTGTCAATATAATAAGAAGGTAAATGGTCAAAGGGATTAATGCCTTGCGTTAATAAGCGGCCATCCCAAATAAAACGATATAAATCATCGGAAAAATTGGGAATCGTAAAAAGGAGTAGAAAGCGCAAGAGGAGACCGATTCCAACGAAAAAGGCAAGTGTTTTTTGGGTGCTTGTAAAATGAAAAACACCTAAGTAAGCAGCAAAAAATACACCATATAAAGAGATGATTTGTGGGAAGTTACTACGTGTCGTTTCATACCCTAACATATAGACTACACTGACTAATAATCCTCCAATTCCCCATTTTAGTATTGAATCTTTCATGATGTCTTTATAGAGCTGCTTGCAAATAATTTTTCATCAAACCAGCAAGATATTGCGTTGAAAATTGCACTTGCTGAGGAATTCCATCAGCAGTATCATGATTATGAGTGGTAACGATGACTAAATCTTCACTAGGAAACAAAAAGATAAATTGTCCGCCGTAGCCCATTCCATAATGGACTTCCAGTTCATTTCTTTCAGTGGAATACCAGCAATATCCATGCTTGGAACGAGGAAGGCCAAAAGATGCTTGTAATTTCAAATCTGGATTAAGCGATTTTTCAATCCATTGTTCAGCAACTAGCTGTTCGCCATTCCATTGCCCTTTATTCAACATCAGTTGTCCTATTTTTAAAAGATCATCTGCTTGCATCCATAATCCTAAGCCGCTACCATCATGGTTTCCATCTTTCCTTACCTCCCATCTTACATTTTTAATTCCTAAAGGCGTAAATAGATTTTCTTGCGCAAATGCTAAAACGGATTGCCCTGTTGCCTTCGCTAAAATTGGAGACAATAAATGAGTTGCGCCACTATTATAAAAGTAAGCTTTCCCCGGTCGAGTAAGCAGTTGTTTGGATAAAACATATTGATTAGGTGTCGGATTTTCTAACCAAGTACTATGTTCGGTATGTCCTTTCCATTCTAAACCAGCTGTTTGATTAAGTAAATCTTTGATACTAATCTGCTTTTTTCGTTCATCTTTTACGTTGGCAAAAATAGTTGGAAAGTAAGTATGAATAGGGGCGTTCTCATTATTTATCCTCTCTTGGTCAATCGCAATGCCCACTAATAAAGACATAATATTTTTGGTTAAAGATTGCACATTACAAAGCTTATTTTTATCCGCTTGATGATAATATTTTTCAAAAACAGTCACTCCTTTTTTAGCAACTAAAAGCGAATATTGCCCTTCATTTGGTGGCCATTCAGCGATAGGCTTGGTTTGCCAATCAGGAATATTTTGGCAAGCAAGAAGCATTAATAATAATATTGGAAAAATATATTTCATCAGATTCATACGCTGTTTATTTTTTGTAAAAATAGATAAACTAAACCATATTTCATTTCTAATATCGCTCAACATTCCTACTTAATAATTCATCATTGGACTCATTTGCTTCTCTTCGCTTATTGAATGGACAAGCAATTAAATTAGGCGCTATTAAAGTGACGGTGTGATTATCTACCACGCCGTTACTAACAGTCATAAAACAATTAGAGTGGAAAAATAAAAATGTATTGTATGAATTATTTTTAACATAACATGGCATGATTGCTGTCCTTTACAAAGAACACACAACTATTACTTTCCTTTAGGATCCCTCCTTCTCTTTTCCCTCCAATTATATAACCAAAAAACTTAATAAGTATGCAAATCACTCACTTGCTGACCGCTATTTTATGGCTCTTCCTTTCCGTTACTTTAACCGCTCAATCTTTTGAAAAAATAGATTCCACTTTTGGAGAAAATGGTATTTTTGTACCACCTGCTGCCTGTGACTTAGGGGTTATTCAACCTGATGGGAAAATCGTTTTTTTTGGTAGTATTGCGCCTAGTTATAACTCTTTTGCTGATTTTTTAGCTATTTCTCGTTATGAAGCAGATGGAAGTATAGATACCGATTTTGGGAGTAATGGTACTTCTTTTATCGAAATTCCAGATACCAATTCCTTTATCTCTCAATTATTTATGTTACCAAGTGGAAAATTCCTGGCTTTGGCTTATAAAAGTAAAAGAGCCGTTATGCGCCCAGATTATCATTATATGTGGATGCGATTCCATACCAATGGCACGCTAGATGAAGAATTTGGTACAAATGGAAGTGTTGCGCTAAATCATCAGAACCCGATTACTCATGGCGTCTTACAATCAGATGGAAAAGTCGTCCTAACTGGTTATTTAGAAAATGAAACAGCACAAGAGGCTATCTTCACAGAAAGATATAATAGTAATGGCACATTGGATCTAAGTTTTGGAACAGCAGGTAGATTTAAAATCGACGAATGGGGATTCCGTACAAGACCAACGGCAATTGAATTAACCAAAGAGCAGGACATCATCATAAGCGTTGTGACAGAGGATAGTAACTGGAATTCAAATCCAATCCTCAATTTATTTCGCTTACAAAAAAATGGTACTTTAGCTACTGATTTTGGAGAAAAAGGAATCATCTCCTTTGATGAAAACATAATGTTGGACGGGCAATTAATCATTCAAGAGGATGACAAAATATTATTGCTTAGTAATTTAAGACAGCCCCTAGACCAAGATTTTATGTTAGTTCGATTGCTACCAAACGGGGCTTTAGATGCTACTTTTGGAGATGCTGGAAAAGTAATCGTCAATGCTTATGAAGGAGCAACAGTATTTGATAATTCTAGCGATTTCGCCACAGATTTCATACTTCTCGCAGATAAATCAATCCTTGTCACAGGAAGAGTAGACGATGTAGGCAACCGAGAACCTATCATTTTAAAATTCTCCTCGGATGGTCATTTAATGCCTGATTTCGGAGAAAATGGGGTATTAACTTTACAATTTGAAGGAGCGAACGGAAGTGTTTCTAAAATCAGCCAACAGTTTAATAATCAATTTCTTATACAAGCAATAAGTGATATAACGTATACTATAAATAACCGACTTTTTCTACAACGATATTTAATGGATTTTAATGTGGGCATTCTTAATCCTGTTTTAGCAGCTCACGAAATTTTGGTTTATCCAAACCCTATCAAAAATACAGCAACTTTAAAATATACCCTCGAAAACCCTGAGAACATAACCATTCAATTGGTCGATATACACGGAAAGGTTTTAATTACATATTTGAATAATCAAGCCCAAGCGATTGGCAGTTATCAGCAAGCAATCGAGTTACCAACATACTTATCCACAGGTGTTTATATCTTGACTATTCGTTCTTCAAATGGGCAGGTTTCTGTTAAGGTTAGGAAATAGTGTTTTTCTACCATATAGTCATTTAAGTTCATCTAGTTAAAAATAGACTTAACTCGATGGACTTAAATGACTAAATGGTAAAATAGGATTAAAAGGCTAGTCCTATTTTTAGTTCGCTGATGAACTCTCCTTGAGTTTGGTCAGGCCAAGAAGGAAAATCATAACCCAGTTCATAATTAATAAACATGCTTTTAAAGACTCGTCTTTGCGCACCCCAGAGCAAACTAAAAGTATATTGATTATCCCAACGTGAATTATCGCCGAGTAAATTCAATTGATTACGAAAAGAGAAATAATCCGCAGATAAATTATTAGCTGTTTTACCGTTTTGCATACGCTTTTTCAGATTGTAATAATATCGTGGAGCAATTTGCAGTCTTAATTGATTGACGCCGTAATAATCATAAGGCGAAGTTAAATGAAAATACAAAAGGTTAGTAGTAATAGAGAAAGGAGATTGCTTAATACTTTTTTCATAACCAATATTAATTTTTCCACCTATCCAACCTTTACCTAAAGTGGTTAAAAGCCCTGATAAATCAATCTTCCATATATCTGTATCAATTTGATGATAGTTCCAAATATTGTTTTTTATGCTTGTGTCACTCTTTCCTCCTATTGTTAAACCAATGCCTACTTTATAATTTGTAATCCATTGCCAGTTAGGTGTTGGTTCTAAGTTATTATAGTTGAAATGTGATGTATGTCTTTCAATGACCTTCTGTGAAATATGCTGAGCGCCTGTTCCTAATTGTAAATGGAGAAAGCCACGTTTACCAAAACGCCTTTGCCAGCCTATATTTAAAGTACTGTGTTGATACTGTCCTTTAAAAAAGGAGATACGACCATCTGTACTAATTGAAGAAGGCTTTTGCCAGTATCTGATGCCTGCAAGAAAACTCAAATAAACACCATTTAAATTATTTCCACTTTTCTGTTTGCTAAGTTCCTTTTTCTTTTGGAAATACCAACGAGGTTCAATATGAAAACCATAGTTATGTGTAATGTATATACTTAAATGAGGGATAAGTATTTGTTCAATAGTAAGAGAGGTCGCACGGCTATACTGCAATTGAGTATTTAAAGAAAAACCTGTTTTGAAACGATGTTCATAGGCTAAAAAAAAGCCATTGGCTAGCGATAGATTAGGAGGCGAAAATGGATCCTGAACAAATGGTAAAGAAACAGTTTCAAATCCCAATTTCAAAAGATATTGCTCATCTTGCTGCATCTCCAAATAGTGTCGTTTAGCATCCACTAATTGCTGGTCTTCCAACTGCCCATATTCTGTAGTTGTTTCTTGAAAACTAGTATCTATCTGAGCAAATCCCAAAAAAGCAATGCTTAAAAATAGTGTAATAACGTAAATTTTTTTCATCAGGATTTTTTATTTTCTACTGAAAAGTAATATCACCAAAAGACAAAGCCACTGAAATATGAGAAGCATTGCCCTTTCTATTGAGAATCGCTTCTTTCCGTTGTTGCGAATTTTCAATAAATTTAAAAGCAGTATTCAATGGTAGGGTGATTTCTCCAAACTCCGTCGCTAATCTAAAATTATGGGCAAACAGAATGGGTTCAATAAAGATGACATTCGTTTTCTTGCCCTTAATATCTAAATCAAATTGACGGTTTTTATCTTCTAAAATAGTAACTGTACCATATTTAGCCGCAATGACAAAATTGCCTGAAGGTTGGTCTAATAAAATATCCGAACGATTGGCGTTAATCTTAACTTCCCCTGTTAATTGCTCCCCAATAATATCTCCAAAATTGCTACTCAATTCTACTTTTCCTTTAACTTCTTTTAGGTTTAATTTAGTGAATTGGCTATTGATTTCAACTGTATTTTTAATGCCTATTACTTCAATACTTCCAAACCTATTCTTGATGCGTAAAGCGCAATTTTTAGGCGCATAAATAGTAAATTTTGCTTTTAAGTTAGATTCAGGTTTTTCCATCCCTTGTTCTAAAACCAATTGATTACCTATTAAAATGGTTCTTTTGGTTGTTTTAGCAATGGCTTTTTGGGCTTGTACATCTCTTTCTGCAATTTTTTTATCAGGATGTTTCGCAATTAACTCCGTAGTAGTTTGAATGCTATTTTTATCCCAAGCCTCCACTTTGATAATAGCATTCTCCCCACTAATCACCAGAGTTTGGTCTAGTTGCCAAGCCCATTCCTTTTGAATCGTTTGGGTCACTACCTGCAATGTTGTTTTCTGAGCAATAATACCCGTAACAACAATCAATTGCAGCAAGATTAAATGGCTATATTTTTTTATCATTTTATAAAATATTGGCTATCATTTTTTTTAAAACAACCGTTCGTTCCAGTTCTACTTCACTTAATTTGGCTATTAACTGGGTATCTTTTCCAAAGTCATCAATCGCTTGTTTTAAGTCTGATTTTGCTTCATTTAGTTCATTGAGTTCCTGTTCTAATTGTTGAAATTCGGGAGCAGTACAAGCATAGTTTTTAACCTCACAAATTGCTTTTATTTGGGTTAAGGCTTCCCCATCTTCATCCCAATCTGCTACTAATAATTGGGCGTTAATCGTTTCTTGGGTATATTGAAATTTATTTTGAGTAAAAGCATCCGTCATTATCCACCAACTTATGCCTAGCATAAATAAAATGGATGCGGCGATACCTAATCTTTTTACCAAAAATATTCGCTGAGTGCTTCCAGAACTTTGAGTTCTGGAAGCACTTTTCGCTAAGTTCATTTCGATGGTTTCCCAGACAAATTCTTTAGGGGGATGATTCGGTAATGTTTGTAATTTTTTTTGTAAATCCAATTCATTAGCTATGACCGACCAAACTTCATTAGGTGGCTCATAAATAGGCAGTTGGGTGACTGTTTTTTTTAAAATAATAGGATTTGTTTCTTGATTCATTTTCTATAAAATTTGTAGCTACAAGAACGCTCGATTTGCTAAATTTTAAGAATTTAGTAAATCTCTTTTAAGCTAAAAAAACATTGAGATTTAGCAAATCTTCTATTCTCCGTCAACCTGATAAGCTATTGCCGATAATGCTTCAACAAAATTCGTAATTTCCGTTTCGCATGATATAATTGAGACTTAGAAGTACCTGCTGAAATACCTAGTAAGTCTCCTGTTTCTTGATGCGTATATCCTTCGATTGCTACCAAAATAAAAACAGACCGATAACCAGCCGCTAAAGATTGAATAGCTTGTTCCAAATAATCGGTATCTAATTCATTCCCCCAGGTGATTGGTTGGTACTGCTGGTGGTCTAAAGATTCAAAAGAAACTGATTTTTTAATTTTTTTATATGCGGTTCTTACCACAATCGTTTTTATCCAAGCCCCCAAAGTACTTTCATGTCTAAAAGTGTGTAAATAGCGGAAAATTTGTAAAAAAGCATCTTGCAAAACTTCATCTGCCAAACCAAAATCGTTACACATTCGATAAGCAAGGGTATACATCGCCGTCTTGTAACGGTCGTACAATTCCTTTTGCGCCAAACGGTCTTGTGCTAGGCATTGCTCAATCAATTGGGCGTTGGTCATATTATGCTTTACGAATGGTCTATATTGATGGTTCTATGATAAAGAGTAACCTAATTTAAGAAAGGGTTGTATGGAGTGAAAAAAATAGGTGAATAATACCGTCTTATCTAGTTCTAAATGATAACTAAAATAAGTAAATATAGAAGTACTAGCAAAGTAATACAGGTGTTTTCCTAATGATTCTGGGTATAATAATACAAATGTTATTGGAAGTATGGACAAGTACACTACCCTGTAACAAAATAGAGCTACTATCTGCTACTCAATAAACAATAGTTACCCCTTCATAAATATTATAACAGCCTCTAGATACCCGTTTAAATAATTTCCGATTGTATTTGTCCTTTCTGTCAATTTCATTTTTAGAAAGGATAGAATTTACATACTGTCTTTTTCTGCGATAAGGAGGGAGGATATTATTCGGCATCAATTCGATATACTCCATAAAATCATCCATTTTTAGTCCCTGAAGCCTAGGGGGGTCATTTGGGTCAATAATCTCCTCTCGAATGGCAATGATATAATTGACCAAAAAATATTCCATTGATTTAACATTGATTTTATGTAATTGCTGATGGGTTGTACACTTGATAGCAGGCGTTAAGAAACGACGATATAAGACTTGTAGCCGATTGAGTTTAAAATGTTCTAATTCATAGCCCAAAAGCGTCATTTGGAGCACTGTTTTACCCTCTTTATCAGTCAATTTGATATTGGCTTCTTTTTGGATAAAATAATCAATAAGCTGCTGCTTATCATGTAAAACGGCAATCATTAAACCAGTTCGACCATTTTCAGGCGCTCGAAAATCAATACCAAATTTATTACAGGTACGAGTAACATTCTTTAAACTACCATTTCGACAATTATTAGCATACGTTTTTTGTGCTTTCTGGTATTCTCCTAAATATTGTTTGGCAGGACCATACGCAACTTCTTTATGTAATCTTTCAATTAAATCAATATTAAATCTTGCTTTAGCATAATTGAATAGTCTTTGACAACTTTGTTTATCAGGTGTGGTGCCATCAAAGATTTCTAGGATCAGTTGCGCTGCTGCCTCTGGGCTAAGATAGTCGATTCCTTTAACCCGATCACGGATTTGCTGTGCCTGTTCTAATTTACCTTGTAATTCTAATCGACGTGCTTCTTCTAACCACTCATCGTCTCCAGATTTTTGGGTATTTAATTTTAATTTCGTTGCAGGTTCTACGATATTTAGTAGCTTTAAAATGGGGTATTTTTGACTACTTTCAATGACATATAGATTTTTTACAGCTCTTGTAAAGGCAACATAAAGCGAGTTAACATAAAATTTATAGGCCTCTAACTCTTTATTGCGCTTGTCTTTTGCTCTAGCATAGCGCAAGTTTTCATCTTTTAAATCCTCAGCCGTGATACCGTTGGTAATCTCTCTAAATTCTTTATCATAAGTAGAAATAAAGTTGACTAAAATAATATTTTCATACTCTAAACCTTTTGCTTCTTGAATGGAGAAGACTAATGGAGTCTTAAAGTATTTTCGTACCCGTGATTTCTCAGCATTATTCATTACTAATACCGCAAATTTTGCAGAACCCTCTGTTTTTTGATTTAATTCTTTTTTAATCTTTTCATTATCCAGAAAAAAATTAACGCCCCCTTCTATTGGTGAAACAGTATTAATCAGATAAGTGCTTTCTTTATCTATAGAACCAAATCTAGCGTTTTTTATTTTTAATAAATCATTGGACAGCTTTGTAATATATTGAGAATTCCGATAATTAGTTTTTAGAATTCTTAAAGCACTTCCTTTTAAATCTGCCGTAAAAAATAGACTTTTTACTTTCGACCAAGAAAAGAAATTGGGATGCACAATTTGATTAGAGTCTCCACTTAATACAAAATTAACAGGAGTTAATAAAGATTTTAGAATGAGCATCAATTGAATATTCGTAATATCTTGTACTTCATCAACGACGATAAAATCATATTTAGGTGCTAATAAATCCAAATATTCATAAGCCAACATATTACTATCATAAAGATTAGCTTGTTGTAAAAAATCTAAGTATTTTTCAAATAAATCGTAGATAAGGGGTCTTTCATGGGCTAAAAAAATGGATTGTTTAATGCCTAAATTCAAATAATCTGCTCGACTTAAATAAGGTTTATTGATGATTGAACCTGTAAGTACGCCCTTAAACTCTTCAAATATTTTATAAGGTTCTTTGAATTTAAAAGTTTGTCGATAGCGTTGATACCAACCTTCAAATTTCTGGAAAGTTATTTCTTTACCTTTTGGAATATGGATACTCTCCAAGTATTCTTGAAAGGAAAGAAAGTCAATTTCTTGATCTTGATTATCATATTCATTGGAATAATAAATAGCTTGTGCATTTTCTACCAAATAAGAAGACAAAGAAATATAGGCGACTTTGCCTGAAAACTGCTTCATTTTTTCTAAAGTCAAAGCCGTTTTTCCACTTCCCGCAGATCCAATAATGACTAAGGGCGTCGATAGGTGATAAATGTCATCTTGGTCTTGGTCAAAACAAATGACTTTATCTAATAAATGAAAAACAGGGCGTTTAGGGTTGACATAAACCAATTGCTGGAGGGCTTCTGGTTTTTCTATTTCTTGCGTTTTAATCAATCTCAATTTCGATTCATCTATAGCTGCCCCTCTTAAAAATTTCGATTTTTCATAAGCATGATGATGTATAATTTCCAATAAGAGTAAATGTTTTTTGCCCTCATAAATTGCAAAGCGAAATAATAAACGGTTCTCTTTATCCAATTTTGCCCGATAATATCCACCAGAATTAGGCATTTTCTTAACCTCAGCAGATTTGAAATCTCCTGCTTGGAGAAAGGCTTCTACTTTTTTGAAAGACTTCTTAACTTTAGACGTGTCCAAATCATTAAAATATAATAGATTCATACTTGTTTATTTTAGCTGGCAAAGCTAAGACTTTTCTAATTTTATTAAATTGGTAATGCTAGTTTTTTTACTGATTAATAGTTTTGATGAATCTATCTACTGCACCTTTGGGTGTGGCTATTTTTTCTACTACGGCTATTTCTAATTGATTGGAAGTGAAAGAAAAGCTCTTGAATAAGAGATATAGCTAAGGAGTAGTAAGGTCAGGATAAAAAGGACAATAGTATTTTTAAAATTAACGTAACTTGAGTTACTGTAACCTAGGTTACGTTAATTTTTATTTATTTTGTAATAAATAAATGACGTGAAATTCTATAACAGAGAAAAAGAATTGTCGATCCTAGAAAATATGAAGCAACGAAGCGAGTCAAAGTCCCGAATGACAATTATTACAGGACGAAGGCGAATAGGAAAGACTAGACTAATATTAGAGCATACAAAAAATAGAAACTACTTGTATTTTTTATAGCACGTTGAGTGGATATGATATGACCTACAAAGGTTATTCGCTAGAAGATTTATAAAAACTAAAAAGCCCCATCGTTTCACAAAGATGAGGCTTTTTTATTAAAGTAACGTTCCTAGCGAACGTCCCATATTTATCTTATCCAATTGAAAATAATTAATAATCAATCAACAAATTTCTACAAGAACGGTGCAATTACCAAAGCAACTACAGACATCAACTTCAACAAGATGTTCAATGATGGACCAGAAGTATCCTTAAATGGATCCCCTACTGTATCACCAACAACTGCTGCTTTGTGTGCTTCAGAACCTTTGTAATGCTTCTCCCCTTGGATAGTCACGCCTTCTTCAAACATCTTCTTCGCGTTATCCCAAGCACCACCTGCGTTAGATTGGAAGATAGCCATCAATACACCACAAACCGTTACACCAGCTAATAAACCACCTAACATCTCCGCACCACCACCGAATCCGATGATAACTGGAGAAATAACTGCTACTAAACCAGGTAAAACCATTTCCCGAATAGATGCATCCGTAGAAATTTTAACACATTTGCTATATTCTGCTTTTCCATCTGCTGCATCAAATACTGCACGATCAGATGTACTCCATTCACTCATTTCTTTTCCGTCATTCTTTTTCATCATCGCTAAAGCAGCTTTCAATTCAGGAATATCTTTGAACTGTCTTCTTACTTCTTGGATCATATCCATTGCTGCACGTCCTACAGCGCCCATTGACATAGCAGAGAAAACGAAAGGTAACATCCCTCCGATTAATAAGCCTGCCATTACTTTTGGTTGAGCAATATCAATAGAAGTGATACCTGCGGTTACCATAAAGGCTGCGAATAAAGCCAAAGCAGTTAATGCTGCTGAACCAATCGCAAATCCTTTTCCGATAGCTGCGGTCGTATTACCTACTGCATCTAATTTATCGGTACGTTGACGTACTTCTTTTGGCAATTCAGCCATTTCAGCAATACCACCTGCATTATCAGAAATAGGTCCGTAAGCATCTACCGCTAATTGAATACCTGTGTTAGACAACATTCCTACTGCCGCAATTGCGATACCATATAATCCAGCAAAGTGGTGAGCGCCAATAATGGCTGCTGCTAAAATTAAGGTAGGCCACAAAGTTGACATCATACCAACTCCTAAACCTGCGATGATGTTTGTTGCCGCACCTGTAACAGATTGGTCAACAATACCTTGAACTGGCTTCATGCCTGTACCAGTATAATATTCTGTGATTTTACCAATCGCTAATCCTGAAACTAGACCGATGATTACTGCATAGAAAACACCCATAGAAGAGTATCTTGTTGCATCTCCAGCTATTTCCCAAGTTGCAGGTAACATCCATTGGATAATAAAGAAAGTCAATATCAGCATTAATCCAGCAGCAGTAAATTCTCCTAAATTTAATGCTTTGTGAGGGTCTCCTCCATCTTTTACTTTTACTAAAAAAGTACCAATAATAGAAGTTACAATTCCTGTACTAGCTAATACTAATGGTAATAATACCGCATTTAATCCGCCCCATTCATTACTAATATCAAATGCACCAGAAGCCATGAAGGCAGAACCTAATACCATTGTACCAATAATAGAACCTACATAAGATTCAAAAAGGTCCGCTCCCATACCAGCAACATCTCCTACATTATCACCAACGTTATCCGCAATCGTTGCAGGATTTAATGGGTGATCTTCAGGAATACCTGCCTCTACTTTACCTACTAAATCGGCTCCTACATCTGCTGCTTTAGTATAAATACCTCCACCAACACGTGCAAATAATGCGATAGAAGATGCACCAAAAGAGAATCCTGTTAAAACAGTAATGACTCTTCTTACTTCTTCCATAGATTCGACACCAAACATACCCTTATAAAGAATGAATAAGGAGCCTAATCCTAAAACACCTAATCCAACTACCCCTAATCCCATAACAGCACCACCTGCAAAAGCGACTTCTAATGCTTTTCCAAGACTCGTTCTAGCAGCTTGTGTTGTTCTTACATTTGCTTTAGTCGCTACCTTCATACCGATGTAACCAGCTAAAGCAGAACAAATAGCACCTAGTACAAAAGAAAAAGCTACCATCCAAGAAGAATCAGCACCTGCTGAAAAAGCTAATAAAGCGGCAACAACAGCTACGAAAATAGCTAATACTTTGTATTCTGCGCTCAAGAAAGCCATTGCTCCTTCAGCGATATTATTGGCAATTCTTGCCATTTTTGGTGTTCCTACTTCTTGTTTAGACACCCAACCAGACTTCCAGAAGGTGTATAGCAAAGCTAATACACCGAAAGCTGGGATTGCATAAGTAATGTTCTGACCCATATTCGTTTCGTTTGTTAAGTAATTTTAAACTCGCTGCTAACTAATTATAAGTTAATCCTATGAGTTACAAATCAATGATTTTTAGATATTTAAAAATGTAAATTGTTATGTTTAAAATCGGAGCGCAAAAGTAAGAGAATTTGTGATTTTGACCAATTATTTAGTGAATTTTCGCCATTATTAACGGCTTTTTTAACGTGGAATCAGACAAAAAATAAAGAAAGCCGACAATTTGAACAAAGATTGGTTATCAAACACCCTAAATTTGTGGAAACCAACACTTAATAACTTTTAACAACAATTGTCGATGCAACCAAAATTTAAAAAAATAAAAGCGTCTAGAGTCACCATGAATCAATTGATGCTCCCTTCTCATTCCAATTTTAGTGGAAAAATCCACGGTGGTTACGTGCTGAATTTGATGGATCAAATTGCTTTTGCTTGTGCGTCTAAACATTCTGGGCATTATTGTGTGACAGCATCGGTCAATCGAGTTGATTTTTTGAATCCTATTGAGGTTGGCGAAATGTTGACTTTAAAAGCGTCGATTAACTATACGGGGCGAACGTCTATGGTAGTTGGGCTTCGGGTAGAGTCAGAGAACATACAAACAGGAGAAGTTAAACACTGTAATTCCTCTTATTTTACGATGGTAGCAAAAGATGAGAATGGAAAAAGTGTTCCTGTTCCCGGTTTGATTTTAGATACCAAAGAAAATGTGCGGCGTTTTGCTAGAAGTATTAGACGACAAGAACAATCAAAAGTGAGAAATAATCGGTTTAAGCCTTCCAAATTTAAAATGCAAGAACATTTAGCCATGATTGCAAAAGAACATAATGCGAAGATTGAATTGTAAGTTCCATTATCAGTTAGGATAAAAACCATAACTGACAACCGACATCAAAGCCATTCTACCTTATCTTTAATAGATTGACGATTAGCAGGAACTTCAGGCGTCTCGTGATGTCCCATATAAAAGAACCCTAAACAACGTTCGCCTTCTTTTAAATTTAAAAAAGGACCAATGTCTCGAATATATCCAGGAGAACTCCAATAAGCACCAATATTATAAGCGGTAGTAGTCAACCACATATTTTGTACCGCACAAGCGACCGCTGCAATTTCTTCCCATTCTGGTATACGCGCTTTTTCATTGCGTTGCATACATATTGCAATCATACAGCCTGCTTTAAGTGGTTTTGTTTGTAATTTTTGTAATTTTTTATCCGAAAATTTTTCTGGTGGCGTATTTTTATGATACCAATCTACTTGCCAATCTCGCAACCTAATCAATGCATCATCTACCAACACTTTAAAACGCCAAGGCTCAGTCATTTTATGTGTAGGTGCCCAATTGGCGTTTTCTAATACTTCTTCAATAATTTCTTTTGCGATAGGTTGGTTTATATAGGTTTTAGGAAAGATAGATCGTCTTTTTCTAATCAACTGACTAATGGCTGTTGGCTGCATAATGCTTTCTTTTAATTGATTGATTTATTCCAAGGGCAAAATTACAGAATTTATTACTTGGAATAAATTTTTTAAAAGAATATTTAAATTTCCTAAAATATAAAAACTAATGTCACACTTTTGTGTATAACTTACTAGTTCTATTTTATATTTTAGCTTTTTAGGAAAATTGATTCTTCTGGCATGGTATTTTTTAAAGTATGACTACTATTATTTAATTTTCATTTATATTATAACATATCACTGATTAATAATTAATTAAACATATTTTTTTATAAAATAATTATAAATAAAATTTATAGAATCTTTTTTTACGAATGTTAAATTTTAGGAAACAAGGATATTTGTGACATAAATATTTGGTTTGTTAA
Source organism: Bacteroidota bacterium (assembly GCA_017857395.1). Classification (GTDB taxonomy): domain Bacteria; phylum Bacteroidota; class Bacteroidia; order Chitinophagales; family Saprospiraceae; genus JAFMDF01. The sequence goes on from JAFMDF010000098.1 coordinate 25,048, forward strand.
AAAAATATACGCAAAATTGGTGTCATTAAAAATGAATAATATTCCTTAGTACAAATAGTCTAATTTTAATTAACCCCATAAAATGGACACGCACGATAATTCATTATGAAAAATTTAATAGAAATAGCCCGAATTGTCACCAAAAAAAAGGTGCGAAAAATAGAGATATTTGATGACCATTCTTTAAAACATAAGAATAGTAAATTCAATGATTTTTATGATGCCCTTTTAGCCAACAAATTTAAAAATGATAGAGATGCCTCTACCTTTTTGTATGGCTGTAGTCCAACCGATGATAAATATCGCCAATTAAAGTCTCGTTTCCGTAAGCGTTTATTGAATACCCTTTTCTTTTTAGATGTAAACCTACCATCAACGTCTAATTATGAACGAGCTTATTTTTCTTGTAATAAAGATTGGACTCTAGTTAAAATTTTAGAATCTAATAATGCGAGTCATACTTCTGCTGCCTTGGCTAGGCAAATTTTAACAACTGCCCTAAAATTTAAATTTGCAGATGTAATTGTCAATTGTTGTCGTATTTTAAGACGATATTCTGCCGCTGTTGGAGATGAAAAAGGATATGAAGAATATGACCAACATATCAAGCAATACGAAAATGTATTAGATGCAGAAATCCGTTCGGAAGAACTATACCAACGGGTGATTATGAATTATTATAAACCGCCTTCAAAAAATCAAGATTTAAGGGAGCGAATTGATACTTATTGTGATGCGTTAGTAGGGCTTTCTGAGATTTATGATTCTCCGATTGTCATATATAATATGTATTTGGTTTGGGCATTTCGCTACGAAATGCTACATGATTATGAAGCAATGTTAGAGGTATGCTCTAAAGCAGAAGAATACATTGAAAAAAATCCTTTATATTACCAAAGTGAAAAATTGGCAACTTTCCAGTTGAAAAAGATATCTGCCTATCTACATCTAAGAGATTATAAAAATGGAAAGAATAATGCAGAAAAATGTTTAAAATCCTTTCCAGCAGGTAGTGATACTTGGTTTTTATTCATGGAGTATTATTTATTATTGAGTATCCATACCGATAATTTCATCAATGCTTTAGCTATTTATAATCGAGCGACTAGTAGTACTAAATTTAAAAAGATATTGGGGAACGATAAAGAAAAATGGAATATTTACAATATTTATTTGAATTATATTATAGAAAGTAACAGTGAAAATAATCCAATTTTACAAGCACAACGCAAGAGAACATTCCGTCCTTCTCGTTTCTTAAATGACCCACTTTTATATCCAAAAGATCAACGTATTTTTACCGTTTTACTGGTAGTTGCACAGATTTTATTCTTAATTGAAAAGAAAGGATATAACGCAATTCGGGAACGAGTAGAAAGATTGAAGAGTTATGCGAATAGGCAATTAAAGAAGGAGGTCTATTTTCGCCTTATTCAATTTATCCGCTTATTACAACAATTAGATAAGGTAGATTATAAGGTAGAAAATTTATCTAATGTCGATAAATACTATGACCGTTTAGTAGAAACGCCCTTTGCTTACCGAGGACAAATCACAGAATTAGAAGTTATTCCTTACGAAAAACTTTGGAACTTTATCTTGCAACGATTATAAATAAACGTGTTACGAGTTGCGGGTTGCGAGTTAAATACCTTGGCTAAGTTTAATATTTAAAATAGCTTTATAATTATTGGTATTTTGAACTGATATATAACCACTATCATATTCTAACTCGCAACCCGCAACTCGCAACCCGCAACTCGAATCAATGTCTAAAAAAGAATCAACGCCAAAAATCATCATCGCTATAGATGGTTATTCTGCCTGTGGAAAAAGTACACTTGCCAAAGATTTAAGTAAAAAATTAGGTTATGCCTATATTGATACAGGAGCAATGTATCGAGCCGTAACTTTATATTTCTTACGAAACGAAATCAACATTGAATCCGAAGCGGCCGTATCCTCCGCTTTATCAAAAATAAACATTGATTTTATTAATGTTAACGGTAAAAATAGAACCATACTAAATGGAGAAGACATTGAAGAAGAAATACGAAAAATGTACGTTTCTCAATATGTAAGCCCTGTTGCAGCTATTTCTGCAGTTAGAAGGTTAATGGTTGCCCAGCAACAGAAAATGGGCGAAAAGAAAGGGGTTATCTTAGATGGTAGAGATATTGGTACGGTCGTCTTTCCTAACGCAGTACTTAAATTATTTTTGACCGCATCTCCTGAAATTAGAACGCAACGTAGATATGATGAATTGACTCAAAAAGGGCAAGTTACTGATTTTGAAGTAATAAAAAGTAATCTTTTAGAAAGAGATCGTATTGATTCTAATCGTGCAGATAGTCCACTTAAACAAGCAGTCGATGCCGTGGTAATTGACAACACAAATTTATCTATAAAGGAACAATTAAGAATGGTTCAAGTATTGGTGAAGGAAAGGATTAAAACCTTAAAAAGGAATAAATAAAAAGGGAATGTCGACACCATTAGACCATTTGAGAGCGCTTAAGGTAAAAAAGCTACTTGGTCTATTAGTATTGCGAGCATCCCCATAAAACGGCATTAGTACGTTTTTTATATCTTTTGTGTCACAAAGTTACGATGTTTTTGCCAATTTATTATTAATTTAATTCTAGATTAGCTGCTAAAATAGGTATTTAATTCCAGAAAAAAAATGTTTTTTATAGTAGATAAATGGTTGAGAAATAAATAAAGTTACGAATAACCATATCTTCGTAATAAAAAGTAAATTTACTTGGATGAAAAACATATTTATTTTTCTTACAACGCTAGGTTCGCCCAAAATTAGTTAATAAAATAAAATATTATCAAAATA
>JAFMDF010000006.1 GCA_017857395.1 Bacteroidota bacterium
GGAAAGCAAAAAAGGTATTATATTATGACTAATTATTTCTTTCTTTTTGCCTTAGTAACAATCAAAAAATAATTTCCGCATTTTGCTTACAGACCTCCAAGCGTCTTTAAGACCTTGGAGTGTCTAGATGAGGAACTTATTTTAAATCAATTAACTAATTTATCCTTATCTATTTTCTCTTCATGTGGATGTTCTTTTAAGAGTTCAGCCGCAATATAAAACCCTTCTTTATCCGCTATTTCCGCTCGTACGGTTTTCACTTGCTCAGGCGTAATTGCACCAGATCTATTATCAAAAGTATTTCGGACATAAGTCAAGACCGCTGCAATTTCTTCATCATTCATCAATCCTTCAAAAGGCGTCATTGGGACGTTACCTGGATAATCTCGATTCATAACTGTTATGGGGCCATACATACCTTTTAAGGTCAATTTTATCAAACGTTCTGCATCTTTTCTCACCCATTTAGATTGTTTTAAAGGCGGGTAGCCTGCTGCTGCCAAACCTTGTCCATGTTCTTGGTGACAAGTACCACAATAGGCTTCTCGCTCGTATAACTCTTTGCCTTTGACAAATAAATCTCGTTCTGCACCTTTTAAATGTGTCCGAATTTCTTTATTCTTTCGTTGAACATTTTCCCCATTTAAATGTGCCACTGCTGTTTCATGTGCATGTACCATCCATTCATCCAATTCGTGCTTTCCCGCTTCATTGACCACTTTCAAACCATCTTCCTTGTCTAGCCAAGAAGCAGCTACTAAGGCTTCCAAACGCACTCTACCTTCTGGGTCTTTAGCCGCCTCCAATAATAAATCTGCCTGATTATCAATTTGATGTCCTGCATACCGCAAGACTTTTACAGCCGCAGTTCTTGCTCTAAAATCTTTAGCTTTTAATACTTTTTCTAATAAGCCTTTATCAATTTTATTTAAAGCCCAAGTTACCCAAAGTGCCTCTAAAAGTTGATGTTCATACGCTGAATCATTTTCATAATTTTCATCATTCTCTCCCAAATTAGTCACCCAAGTTTGCAATTTAGTTAACACTTCATCCGCATTTCTAGCCCGTAACTCTCGTCGAGTTCTATAGCGAGTTCTATATTCTGGCAATTTCAAATTATCTAATAATTCCTCAATACTCGCATCCACTATTTTTGCAGGCTCAACTAAAGGTCTAGAAGGATAAGTAATTCGATATACCCGACCATGTACATGATCCCGTAGCGGATCCCGAGCATTATGTTGCATGTGACCAATCAAGACATTATGCCAATCCAAGAAATACAGCGAACCATCAGGCGCAAATTCCATATCTACAGGTCGGAAATTGGTATCGCTACCTTGAATTAAATCCTGTCTAAATTTAAATTTATAGCCTGTTCCATCATCAATGACCTGATGTTGTTTCATCCCCAAAAAGCCAATGTCATTATTAATTAATAAATCACCTTGTACTTCATCTGGAAAATGGCGACTGGAGACAAATTCTAAGCCAGAAGTAGGCCGCACTTTATGTTCTTGTTCCACCAAATCAAAAGATTTATGCGTCGCTTTTCCATATCTAGGTTTCACAGAACCTGGCATCATCCATCGAACGGCAGGCCCAGAAGTTTCTGCAAAAATATTCTGTCCCCAATCATCAAAAGCAATCCCCCAAGGATTAGGAATCGATAATTGAGCCGTTCTTTCTAAATGTCTTCTTTGCGGACTAAAGCGATAAAAACCACCATTCGTTCCCCTAACAGGTCCATAAGAAGTCTCTACATTGGTGTGCAAAAACACCCCTTCGCCCATATATAAAGCCCCCGAAGGATCGGCACAAAAAGCAGAAATAACATGGTGCGTATCATGGTCATCAAACCCACTCATTATGATTTCTATCTTATCGGCTTTGTCATCACCATCAGTATCGGTGTATAATTTTAGATTCGTTCCTTGAGAAATATAAACCCCTTCTGGTGCAAATTCGAACCCTACGGGAATGTGCAAATTGTCTGCCCATATAATTTGTTTATCCGCTTTATAATCGCCGTCCGTATCTTCCAAAATGATTAATTTATCATTCGGTTTTGGGTCACCTGGCTTATAATGAGGATAAGTCGGCATCACTGCTACCCAAAGCCGCCCTTTATTATCAAAGGACATTTGAACAGGATTGGCTAAATCTGGAAATTCTTTTTCACTGGCAAATAATTCCACCTTATACCCTGGTGCAGTAGTTAATTGATCTAAAGCATCTTGTCCGTATAAATAGGTATTCTCTCCTCTGCCATAATCCCCTGGTTTATAGTTGGTTTTAACAGGCGCTAATGGATGGGTTTTTGCATCGGCTGCCGCTAAATCCATTTTTTTGCCTTTCGTTGCTTGCCAAATAGCTTGATCTCGAACTGCGGTCATTTCTCCTTTTTTCTTAATTTCATCTGGATAGTTATCTGGGCCAAAAGGGTTATATCTTCTACCAAAAACGTGTACACCATTGGGGCTTTTAAAATCATCATGCCAGAACCAGTTTTTCTCCATTACCGCATCGTGCACTAATTGTTCATGACTTTTATTAGGCTTGCCGCCAAATACTTTTGATGCTAATAAATTCCCTAGTTTTTTATACCCTTCGTCATTTAATTGAGACCCATCAATAGTCAATTGTTCTCCTGTTGCGAACCATTTTTTAGAAGGCGTAAAAGCATCTACATAGGGGATATTATTTTTTGCGGCTATTTCTTTAATAGCTGCTGCATACATTGCTAGATTAGCATTCTCCTTTTCGCCATTAGGCAAATCGTATTTGTCAGATAGGTTTTGGAAAGCAATGGGCGAAACTAATACTAGTTGAGGCGCACCTTCTCCATTATATTCTTGGATGGAGGTATGTTGGATAAAAGCATCCAATTCTCCTTTAAAATTGTCTAATCCTGCTGCGCCTTCAAAGGATTCATTATAGCCAAAAAAGGCCAAAATAATATCGGCCTCTAATTTAGTTAACCATTGGTCAGGGGTCTCAAAATGACCTTGACTATTGGAAAAATTAGCTAATTCCGTTTGAAATTTTTCTGCACCGGGAAATGCCCAAGGCGAAAATCGCCCTGAATGCGGTCTAAAACCTGGCGTATTCCCTCCATCACACATATTCCTAATAAACAATTGATTAGCTGGGTAACGAAGATGCATTTCTGTTTCGAAATGCCCGAAATTCAGCATCCGAGAACATAAATTGTTCCCCAATAAAACAATATGATCTTCTTTTTGAATGGTAAGGATGGGTTTTTCTTCAGCAGTACATTGCCAGAAGGAAGAAACACAAAGTGTTAATAAAAAAATTAACGTAAAAAATGGAAGGCGATTTATTTGGTAATTGTTAATCATTAGTAATTATTTTTCGTTAGGTCATAAATGTACACAAAATTTATAATTTATTAACTTCTTGTATTTAAATTGACATAAATTCTAAGCGATTTTCAAAAACTGACTTTTTATTAATTGTAGATTGCCCTAATTTGCAATCAACTCGAATAAATCTAAAAACCAAGCGTTAAAATATATACTAACAAAAATAACTTTATGAAAAACTGGAAATCATACCCAATATTACTTGCTTCCTTCTTTGTTATTTCTTTAGGTCTACTTAGTTGTGGTGAAGACCGAGAAGCCGAAGAAAATGCAGCGTATATTGTTGATATTGAAATCATCACCCCTACTAATAATGCCACGATGGCAGTTGGCGAAGATTTTAATGTAGAGGTGGATTATGCTAGAAAGGAAAATACGATTCATAATATCAAAGTAGAAATTGTGGATGAACAGGGAGTGACGGTGCATAAATTAGTAGAAAGACATGCGCATGTGGCTGATGAATTTACTTTTCAATCAGAAGCTGTTAGTATTGGACAAGCGGGTACTTATTTTGTTCGGGCATCTAGTACAGATTTACAGATAGAAGGAGATAATGATAACCATGGAAGTGGTGATGTAGATAATATGGTGGAGCATGTACTTGTTGTGCAGTAGGTTTGTTCAGGGTTAAAAAAATTATAAATCTAAAATCATACATCACAAATCATAAATCCATCTAAAAAAAACGTGATGGATTTATGATTTAAGATTTATGAACTATGATTTCTGATTTAAAATACTACCCAGGCAACCAACCCACAAAAACGTCCTCAAATATTTCTTCTGGTAAATTAGCTACCTCTTTTTCTTCGTTCTCTAGCACCATATCTTTCAATTTTACCGTCATTTTAAAAGTCGTTCCCCAAGGGTCAACCGAAATACTATCTTCTGTAATTTGGATGGTTACTGCTCCTGAAATGGCAGTCCAGGTAGTACTAATCTCTCCTTGGTCGTTTGCTACATCATCGCAAGCATAATTACCAATTTCATCTTTAAACAAATGTATTTGAATCTTTAAACTTGGTGCGTTTACATCAAAAGTTTGCGCTGTCAGGTTTAAGCCTAAATCGGAACGTTTTCCAGATACAGATAGGTGTAATCTTTCTTCGGGGAGCTCTTTATAAACGTAAAAATCCGAACAACCTTGAGCAGTTGCTGCCTCGAAAGAATAATTTACGGAAGGGGGTAATACACAGCAGTCTTCTTCTTTGTTACAATTGATTAAAAATAAACAGACACTTAAAATGCCTAATAACTTTTTCATGTTGAATGATTTGGTGATTGCTAAAATAGGGAAGTCATTTTTATAGACGACTAAATAATCGGAATGGTTGGGTTGGTAGAGTAGAGAATAGAGACCATTTCATTGAGAGAAGAGAGAGGTTTTAGGGACATTGACAAAATTAGAGATGAATCAAACTCTAGTAGACATTTTAGGAGGTTTTTATTTTTTAACACATAGTCACAGAGTTTTACACATAGTTCATATAGTCTTTATAGTATGACTAAAATAGCTTAAATCTTAAACTATGTTTTCTATTGTGTGTGTTTAAACTCTGTGACTATGTGTTAACTACTTTTACTAATTATTGATACCCTTCTCAACTATTTTAATCTTTTAACCTTACCATCTTTAATTTCAAAAACGACTCCAAAACCAAACTGTTCATCAAAGGCATTGTCTAGAGGAATCCCTTGTAAATGACACAAAAAAGCACGAATCACCCCCGAATGATTGACTAAAAAAACTTGGTCGGCGTCCATTTGTAAAACTTCCTCATACAATTCTTTTGCTCTATCAAAAACCGATTGAAACGCTTCTCCATTTGGACAAGGCGTATGCACAAAATTAGCTTTCCATTTGATTAAAGTTTCTTTTCCAAAAGAGCGCCAAGGTTGCAATTCCCAATCGCCGAAACTGATTTCTGTTAAGCGTTGCTCTATGGTTATAGGGTATTCCTTCGCTATAAATTGCGCTAATTTATGGCAGCGTTGTAATGGGCTAGATAATATCTTTGTATTGGTCGTAATAGTTGGCAAAACTGCTTTTACTGCTGTCGCTTCGACTGGAAAAGTAGTTGCTACATCTAAATCAGAACTGCCATAACAAATGCCTTTTGCAATATCAGGTTGCGTATGTCGGATTAAGTAAATTTTCATGGCGCAAATTTAGGATAAAAACTTACAAAAAATCATCCTCAAATTTGAAAAACCACGCCATTCCTTTTATTATTGTAAAAATTACACAAAATGTTTCAACAAAATCTAAGCCTCACAGTCGATGCAGTTGTTTTTGGGTATGACGCCAAAGATGGATTATCGGTACTCTTAATCAAGCGTTTATTAGCACCATTCAAAGGACATTGGGCCCTTCCAGGCGGATTTTTATTAGCTGGCGAAAGTTTGGAAAAAGCAGTTGAACGAGAATTAGAAGAAGAGACAGGCATCAAAGTTAATTATTTGGAACAATTATACACTTTTGGCAAACCAGATAGAGATCCTCGAAAACATGTAGTTACGGTAGCCTATTATGGACTTGTTCGTCGAAATTTATTTGAACTCTATGCTGCTACAGATGCGGAAGATGCACAATGGTTTAATATAAAGGAATTGCCCCCATTAGCTTTTGATCATAACGACATTTTCAAGATGGCTTTAGAGCGATTAAGGGGCAAAATTGCCTACCAGCCTATTGGTTTTGAACTTTTAGATGAAGAATTTCCACTACCAGATTTGCATCGTTTGTACGAAACGCTTTATGGCAAAAAAATTGACCGCCGCAACTTTAGTAAAAAGATTTTACAATTAGACATTTTGGAAGATTTGAATAAATTTCAGCCACACGCTGGTCGTGGGCGACCGAGCAAATTATATAAATTTAATCGAGCAAAATATTTTGCTTTGAAAGCAGAGGGGATGGTTTTTGAGGTCTGAAATCAATAAAAGTTAGTAAAACTAAATCCCTGATTTTGGTCTAAAAGAGGTTTACTAAATTTTGAAGATTTAGCAAATCGGGAGTTTACCGTACTTAGCGACCTCCCTGCTAGACTTATCTTCTGCTAAATTTGTCTTAAGAACACACTCTAACATTAGTTGGCATATTTTATGCATTTCTCCGTATATACTATAATGTATAACCACATTCCCCTCTAGTATATTAATAAGCGCAATTTTTTTCAACTACACATTACACTAAGACCAACTATGGGGATCTGGCAAACAAGATATATTCCATTGGCTATTTATACAGCCATCCTATCCTTATGCCTGTTCCCTAATAGCGCTTTCTATGCGCAAACCTTCCAAGAAACAGTTGATAGTTTAATCAAACAACTACCTAACGTACAAGCAGCAGAAGCCCATGTTGATTTATTAAATGAAATCAGTTACACCAATAGACGGATTTCGGGTGATTCTACTTTAAAATATGGTCGCATGGCACGAAAGGCCGCTATAGAAGTCGACTATTTCAGAGGGCAATCTATAGCGCATAAAAATATCGGGATAGGTCATTATAAAATGGCGGCTCCAAGAGACAGTATGGTTTATCACTATGAAAAAGCAATCACATTTGCAGAAAAAATTAACGATTACTATACACAAGCAGCCTGTTATAATAATTTAGCCCTCTTATTTTCTTATAAAGAGAAACCGTATACTGTTATTCAGTACTATTTAATAGGAATTGACATTTTTGATACGCACATTAAAGAGGAGAAAAGTTTAAAAGCTTTAATGTTAGCTAATTTGGCTCAATTTCATGGTGCTTTAGAAGAATACGATAAAGGTTTAGGGTATATGGAAAGAGCTTTTGATATTGCTAGAAGGAATAATTATACCCAAATCCTTAGCATTTATGCGGATGATTATGGCAGGATTTTAATTAAAAAGAAACAGTTTGAAAGAGCAGCTGAAATTTTTGCAGAAGGGTTGAGACTAAATGAGGCCTTAGCAGATAAATCCTCAAAAGCGTGGAATTGGAGCTATCAAGTAGATTTGGCAATTGCACAGCAAGAATGCGAAAAAGCAGAAAAGCAAGCCAAATTAGCTTATGACTATGCTGTACAAGAGAAAATGGCGGAACCAGCTACTTATAATACTCTTGGTTTCGCAAAGGTTGCGCTTTGTAAAAAGGAATATGATAAGGTCTTGGAGTATGGCAAACAAATGCTAGAAGAACATGGGGCTCAAAATGCAGACTTAATCATTAAGACCGTCAATATTAAGCAAGAAGCCCGCCTACTATTAGCGAAAGCTATGGAGGGGAAAGGCAAATTCGAGGAAGCTTATTTTTACACACAAACGTATCATGCTATAAATGATAGTATCTTGCAAAAGCAAAAATTAGCGCATGCTGCCGAAATGGAAACTAAATACCAATTGGTAGAAAAAGAAAAGGCTATAAATTTTTTGCAAGGAGAACAAAGCATTACGAATCGTTTTATCCGTCGATTATGGACTTTTCTGGGAATTATCGCTTTAGCAGGTTTATATATCTTTTATTTACTTTTTAAAAGGAAAGAGGCAAACGAATTGATTAAAACTAAAAATGAAGAATTAGAAAAATACATTGCTTCGAATTTACAATTAGAAAACTTTGCCTACATTGCTTCTCATGATTTAAGGTCACCACTCTCTAATATAACAAGTTTTGCGCAATTACTTAAAAAAGAGACAAAAAATCGTTTAGCCGATGTTGAAATAGAATACCTCAACTTTATTGATAGTAGTGCCGAAAACATGATGGTCTTATTAGAGGATATTATGAAGTTTTCTATGTTACAAAAAAGCCTAATCAGCAAAGAGAAGATTCATTTGTCTGAGTTTGTTATGGATTTTTTGGAGGGGAATAAAAAATTGATAAAAGAGCATCAGGTAGAGGTTACGACTGAAATAGATGTCGCTTACTTAAACGCAGACCGTTCTAAATTACAGCAATTGATGCAAAATTTATTAGCCAACGCTATTAAATATAGAAAAGTAGACGAAATTCCTAAGGTTGCTATTTCCATTTTATCTAAAAAAGGAGCTGCTGTATTCAGTATGAAAGATAATGGAATAGGTATAGAACCAACCTATTTTGAGCGGATATTTCTACTTTTTAAACGCTTACATAATAAAACAGAATATCAGGGTACAGGTATCGGTTTAGCAATTTGTAAAAAAATTGTCGATATGCATGGTGGTAAAATCTGGGTAGAATCTACTTTCGGAGAAGGGGCAAATTTTTCTTTCTCTTTGCCAAAATAGTTGATTTTAATAGACTTTTTTCTGCCTTTCATCGAAAACCTCCTTTCTTTTCCTTACTTTTCCCTACCTTCACTAAGGAAAGTGTAAGGAATAACTTCGTCATTTAGGTTGTTTATTTTGACTTTATTTCATACACGTTTCTAACCGACTTTTATCACCTGACACCTGTATTAACATGTTAAAAAATTATTTTCAAATTGCCCTGCGCAATTTTAGACGCCAACCTGGGTATACTTTACTTAATATTCTAGGATTAACTATAGGTATTACTGCCACATTATTCATCCTTTTGTACATTACAGAAGAAAGCCGCTTTGACACCTATCACGAAAAAGCGAATCGAATATATAGAGTTTCGTCAGATTTAACAGAACCTGATGACGCCTTTAAATGGGCTTCTACGCAAGCACCTTTGGCGCCTCAATTAAAAAAAGATTACCCCGAAGTAGAAGAATATGTCCGATTTAACGGAAATGGGCGAACGCAATTTGAGCGGAATGGTCAATTTCATTTTGTAGAAAAAGTATTTGTGGTGGATTCCACAGTTTGTGATGTTTTCTCTTTTAATTTTATCAAAGGAGACAAAAAAACGGCATTAAGAGACCCTAATTCAGTCGCTTTAGATGCTTCTTCGGCTAAAAAAATATTTGGTAAAAATGACCCAATTGGGGAAATACTCAAAACACCTAGCGGTCGAGAATATACCGTCACAGGCGTATATGAAGATATGCCGAGTCATTCCCATTTGATTGCCGAAGCCATGATTTCATTAAATACGATGACTCGGTTAAATAATTCGAATAATTGGGGCGGATTTAATTTGTATAGCTATGTTTTGTTAAAAGAAGGGACGGATGCGGCTAGTTTTGCGGCAAAATTACCACAAGTGATAGAAAAGTATGTAGCAGTCATATTTGACCAATTTGATATAAAAATTAAATATGAGCTACTACCTTTAACGGATATTCACTTAAAATCCGATTTTGAAGGCGAACCAGAACCCGTTGGCGAAATGGGTTTCTTGTATATTTTTGGGGCAGTTGGCCTATTCTTATTGCTCCTTGCCTGTATCAATTATATGAATTTATCGACAGCAAGGGCTACCAAAAGAGCAATGGAAGTAGGGATTAGAAAAGTCTTAGGGTCAGACCGTAGTCAATTAATCGTACAGTTCTTATCAGAATCCATTTTATTTACTTTAGTCGCTTTACTCCTAAGCGTACTTCTAGTTTTTTTATTCCTACCCATTTTTAATACCACCTTTGATTTAAACTTAACGACTAGTTTACTAGGAACACCTGCGGTATTGAGTGCGATTCTAGGAATTGTTATTTTAGTAGGCATCGCTGGAGGTAGTTATCCCGCTTTTTTCCTTTCTGCTTTCCAACCAATTAGTGTGCTAAAAGGTAGTTTGGCAAAAGGAACGGGTAATCCAAATCTTAGAAAAACATTGGTTGGTATTCAGTTTGCGATTACCTTATTTATGTTAATCGGCACAGGAATTATTTACGACCAAATGAATTATTTATCAAATAAAGATTTAGGGTTTGATAAAGAACATATTATGACTTTTGCCTTACCAGGTAGAGCTGCGAGGGCAAAATATCCAGTTATTCGAGAGAAATTATTGCAGAATCCTCAAATCACAAAAGTAGGGTCTGCTTCAAATTCTCCTGGTAACGGTTATGGTAAAAACCTAATGAATGTAGAGACCGCAGATGGTACAATGAACCAATTAGGGGTTAATTTATATGCAGTTGATTATGATTACTTTAATACTTTAGGCGTAGATATGGTGGCAGGCCGAGGCTTTAGTTTAGAATTTGGGTCGGATACAATTGCTGCCGTTTTAGTCAATGAAGCCATGGTGAAACGAATGGGGTGGACAGACCCAATAGGTAAAAAAGTACAATTTGGGACAGATGATACTTTAGCGGTTTCAAGAGTAGTTGGAGTAGTCAAAGACTTTCACCAACGTTCCTTATATGACCCTATAGAGTCTTTGCTTTTTGCCCCTAATTTTAATAATGGACAAATACATGTACGGATTAATCCTGCCAATAAAGCAGCAGTGACTTCTATTATTGCTTTTGTAGAAAACGAATGGAAAGGTTTATTTCCGAATACCCCTTTTGAATTTGATTTTGTAGATGCTGCTTTTATGGAATTATACGAAGCAGACCAGAAACGAGCCAATATTTTTACCTTATTTAGCCTCCTAATGATTTTTATTGCCTGTTTAGGTTTATTTGGCTTGGCTTCTTTTACAGCGGAACAAAGAACGAAAGAAATTGGGGTGAGAAAGATACTTGGCGCCAATACAGGGGATATTATTTTCTTATTGACCCGTAATTTTTTAATTTTAGTAGGCATAGCAGCAATTCCTGCTTTTATAGCTGTCTGGTATTTTATGAAACAATGGCTGGGAACATTTGCTTATCACACCGAAATGAACTATTTATTATTTGGTGCAGCTTTGGTTATCGTTTTATTGATTACTTTAATGACCACAGGGTTTCATGCTTTACGAGCAGCGAAGGGGAATCCAATTGAATCTTTGCGGTATGAATGAGGTAAGTAGTTGTAGGATGGCCGCCCCTGATGGACATTCAATTTTAATAGGCCAGCATGTTTAATGTATGTAAAATGTTGGATGTAACTCAAACGCCCAAATTGCTAGTAGTTTTAGCAATTTGGGCGTTGTGTTTTTAGGAATAATGAAGGTAGGAAATTTCAAATTAGCCGATTAAACTTGGCGCTAAAATTTTAAATTCCGTGACTTTTCGTGACTTTTAATTTATACCAGTTCAAAATCTTAATATTTTCCTGTATATTTAGTTGTTTATTCCAAGCAAAACACAACAAAACACAAAATGGGAAACATTAAAAATGTTTTTACAACTACTGATTTTGAGAATATAACAGGTATCAAAGCACATACGATTCGAATCTGGGAGAAGCGATATAATCTATTTAATCCAGAAAAGACGACTCGAAATGTTCGACATTATAGTTTGCAAGAATTACAAAAATTGTTAAATGTTGCATTATTACAAAAACAAGGCTATAAAATATCTAAAATTGCTAAATTAACTGAAGCAGAGATAGCACTAAAGGCTAGCCATTTTATTAATGCCAAAATTGAAAATGATTATATACTTAACCAACTCAAATTGGCGATGTTTGGATTCGATACGGCACTATTTAACCAAGCCTATCAACAGAGTTTGGAGGGAAGTACATTTAGGGAAGTATTTATAAAAAATTTTACACCATTTCTGTATTTTTTGGGAGAGTTATGGCATACTCAATGTATTACTGCTGCTCATGAACATTTTATTACGAATCTGATTTATCAGAAAATTCAAGTGGAGATAGAAAAATTACCAACCAATAAAAAACAAGCAGATAAACCTACCTATATTTTATACCTACCTGAAGAAGAAATGCATGAGATTGGACTACTATTTCTTAATTATGAATTGAAACAAAGAGGTTTCCATACGATATATTTGGGAAGAAGCATTCCTTTTGATGATTTATGTAAACTAAGAACGATTTCTCCAGTAATCCATTGGGTGGGTATATTTACGATGACACCCGTTACACCTGTCGTACTTGATTATCTAGATCAAGTTAATACCTCTTTAGTAAATAATACACATCAATTTTGGGCAGTTGGACATAACCTAAAAAATATTGAAAACCATTCCTTTTCCCCGCAAATTAAGTTATTCCCTTCTATAAAGGCAGTCATTGAACAATTATAGTTATATGTTTTGTTTCGTTATTATTAATATTCCCTTATCTTATTTGTGTATTTCGTAGGTGGTATAACAAATTTTGCCGTATTGAACGACAAAATTTGTTATCAAAAAGTAGGATTAAACCAATACCGTTTCCGCATTAATTTCTGCTAAAGTCTGCGTTCTAGCCCGTTCAATTCTAGCAAATCGCTTCATAAATTGGTCTTGTGCATAAGTGGTAAAAGCACCCTTGACTAAACCGAAAGGCATATTATCATCATCATACAAATCATCCCCTTGTTGGATTTGTGCAGCGGCTAAGACCATCATTTTTTGCATTTGATCTTGCACGGTATCCCAAACAGAAGGCCCGTTTTCGGAAATTAATCTGGATAATAAGAAGATGCCATAAGCAATATGTCGAGATTCATCTTGCTTCAATTTAGCCGTAAATTCTACCATGCCGGGCATAATTTTATTGGCTTCCAAAGTTTGATTAAAAGCTAAATAGCCTGTTTCTGCCAATACGCCTTCGATAATCATATTATAAGTAACCGAAGCTCTTGCCATATTTTCTGGCGAGGCATCGGTTGTTAAGGCATTTAAAGTATTGGGTAATACTTCATAAAATATGGTTTGATAAGCAGGCACTAAAGCATCTTTTTTAGCTTCCTCGAATATCTCCTCACCAATTACTTCGGTTATAAACCGACTAAATCCTTCGACATGCTTAGCTTCTTCCCATAGAAAAGAGGTTAGAAACATTTCTTCTTCTATTCTCCCTTCTTTCGAAATTGCCATAATTAAAGGCAATAAATCTAGGGTAACTGCTTCTTCTCCTGCTTGAAATTGAGTAACAATTCGAGCAATAAATAATTTATGCAAATGGCTTAAATTATCCCAGTCTTTTTTGTCTTGGGAAAAATCAATGGCAGCAGGGTCCCAAATACCATATTTTTTGGCTTTCGCCCATAATTTCATTGGAAAGGAATCAAAATCTAGCCCTTTTGCAACCGTTTTAAATGAGGTTCTCATGATTTATAATTTTGTGCTAATTAGTGATTATAGCAATTAAAAATGGGTGTTTAAGAATATTATCCAAATATAAGTATAATATATTGAAAAATAACCGATAAAAAAGATTGTGGAAGGCTAATTATAAATTCAGAGCGAAAGATTAAACTTTACAATATCAATTTTTTAACTGACTATCTATATACGTATAGCTAAAATTTGGATAAATTCAAATATTCTTGAATCATTTAATCAAGAAGCGCCCAAGCCCAAATCGCCGCAACATCTTCTTTTCAAATTCCCAAAAAAAAGTAAATTGTCCCAATAACCAACCAAATACAACCAATAAAATTTGATAAAAAATAATACACAAAAGAATATTAAACAACCAGTAAAATATACCTAAATTCGCTTGTGTAATGCCAAGTAATTTAATAATTGGTCGCCCGATAAAAACAGCCGAAGAACCCGTTAAAGTAAAGACAATAAAAATGCGAATCATTTCCCATTTATACTGCACCACCCATTTTTTTTCTAGTTTTTGAAAAAGGAATAAACAAGCTTTTAATAAAAAAAAGGTAATGCCAAGACTTGCTAAAATAGTTACGCTAGGGGAGGAATTTCCCGTAACCAGTGTAGCTAATTTAAATGCGGAGTAACCTAATAATATCAAGCCTGTCAAAGGGAATATTAATTGCCAATTTTCTTGAATTTCCCAGTGTTCTTTAAATTTTTTCATTTATATATGATTTCTTTGCTCCTTTAATCAATGCTTCTTTTCAGCAGACAAAATTAGGTAAAAATTCGTGTACTCAAGTAAACCTAAAGTCAAAATTCGGCGCAAAAATAAACTTAAATTAATGGTCTTAGGATAATTAATGAATGGAAAATGTTCCTGCTTGTTATAAACCTGTTAAACGTATTTAAAAGCATCCTTTCGGATGGTTAATCTGCTAACTTGTGGCGTAGGGTTTATTAATTTATTTTTTAAAAATCTTCACCATCAATGCAGGAATACAATATTTTAAATCTTTACGGCTGGCTTTGCTTATTTATTTTAATGGGTTCCTGTAGCGAACAAAATACAGCAATTCAAAACCAGACAGAGGCAAAAGGCGAATCTGTTTTCGGATTAGACCATAAAACTTGGCACATATATCAAGACCAAAAAGACAATTATTGGTTTGGCAGCAATGGAAATGGCGTCTTTCATTACGATGGAAAAAAGCTAATCCAGTTCACCCAAAAAGATGGGGTAGTGGATAATGCGATTCGGGGAATTCAAGGAGACCATTTAGGGAATGTGTTTATCGAAACACCTAAAGGAGTCAGTAAGTATGATGGAAACACCTTTGCCACTTTACAGCCCATTATTGCAGCTTCCAATGAATGGAAATTGGAACCAACTGATTTATGGTTTAATTGTAATGGAAATCCAAATGAAGTATATCGGTATGATGGGGACAACCTTTTTGAACTAACCTTGCCGAGACAAAAATTAAAAGAAACATTTGGTACAGAAGCACAAGGTTTGTCTTTTAGCGGTATGAATTCCAGTCCTTATTCCGTTTTTGGTATAGATAAAGATAAAGCAGGGAATCTTTGGATAGGAACGATTGTAGCAGGGGCGTTTCGATACGATGGAAACGCCTTTTTATGGGTTGGAGAAAAAGAGTTGTCCACCTTGCCTGATGGTCGAGTACCTGGTGTTCGGTCGATGCTAGAAGATAAAGAGGGGAATATGTGGTTAAGTAATTTTATCAGCAAATATAAGCTAACGGACAATGGTTCAACTTACGAAAAATTAGTAGGCATCGACCCCGCTAACGAATTATTACAAGACCAACTCCCTTATTTTAATTCAGGATTATCCGATCAAGAAGGCAATTTATGGATGACGACCTACGGAGGTGGCGTTTGGAAATATGACGGAGAGGAACTCCTTAATTTTCCTGTTATAAATGGGATAACCGAAGCTTTATTAGTCTCCATCTACCAAGATAATCAAGGCGTTTTGTGGTTAGGGACGGATAATGTTGGGGTGTTCCGATATAATGGGGAGACATTTGAGAAATTTGAGCCGATGAGGAAGTAGGTTGGCAATTTTCAATTTTCAAAAGGGATAAATGCCAAATTTTGAACTAAAAGAACAATGGTTTATCTCGTTTTGATGGGGAATGATTTACTACTTTTTCTGGAAAGCGTGCAAAATTTTAAATCCTGCCCCGTACTCTAAGTCCTTTCTACCAATTACTAAATTACAAGATGATTGTTATTGAAATTGCTCTTATATTGTTATTCACTCCAAGGTTAATTTATTTTTAATCAAGGATTTAGAACAACCTAACACCTAATTCTTCAAATGGATACTGATTTGCCTTTCTTGCTGTGCAAGCCTGCATGGTTTTGGTTTTCTTTTCTTTTTGGTGGGATTTAATGATTGAAATACAGCGTCTAGTGTATGTATCTATACTCTGAACGGTCAAGTATTTTGATTTTAAATCCAAGATTTATGCTTGCAAAACGTTAGTTTTAACATTGATAATCAAATAGTTATATTTTTGTTAAGATTTTCTTAACAATTCACAAAACTTGACCGTTTCTAGTATAGATGGAATTTATTACTTTTTGATATTGAAAAATAGCGCTACTTGGGTCGTAATATGAACAAGTTCATTGCAACCAAAAAGAAAAAACCAATCATAATGAATAAATTTTATGTTTATGCTCATGTAGATAAAGAAACTCAAACTCCGTTCTACATCGGAATTGGTCAAGGGAAAAGAGCGTTTGATAAATCCAGAAATGATTTTTGGGAGATGTTTGTGAGCAAATACGCCAGAAATTATGAAATGAGATTTATCGCAGAGAATATTGATGAAGGAACAGCAAGAGAGATTGAAAATCTACTCATTAAAAAATTTGGGAAAATACAAACAGGTAATGGAATACTTTTGAATTGGACTGACGGTGGCTACGGAGAAGGTGTATTTGTTCAATTGTCTTTTGAAGATAATTCAAATGATTTGATTAATAGGATGACTGAATACGGAAAGTTGTTGAACTCGAAAGAAGTCAAAGAATTTAAAGTTAAAAAAATCCATTCGTTCCTAAACGAAATATTGGAAGACAAGTCCGAAGAATTAAGAGAGAAGACGATTACCGAAATCGAAAAAAAAATAAAGCCCAGAAATTCGTTGACAATTCCATTTTGCTTGAATGAATCAGTAAAAAAGTCAGATTCATTTACTCTGAACTTAACGGAATTAGAAACCCTAAAAAAAATAGTCAATGAACCAATAAAGTGGGAAAATTTACCATATCGAGAATATGTTGATTTTCTAATCCATAGAATCATGATTCATTTTGATTTGATACTACAAGAAAATGTGGTACTCGAAAGAAATGGAAAAAGTATTTCAAAAGCAGATTCAGATTGGTATTTCTATAAAGATTATTGGAAAGGATATATCAAAATCATACAAGCAAAAAATAGAGGGTTAGAGTTCGAAGTCAAATACGTTGGTAGAAATAAGAAAGACAGAAACCGAAAAGACATTCACGATTTTGAAATTGAATTTAAATAAAAAAGAAGGCTGCACGGGACGTTGGCAGCAAGTAAAAAAACAAAAAGAAAAGAACCCGATGTCTGAAGAATACATCAGTCGTTTATTTTTCCTAGTGAACGATTTTAGCATAATAGCTAACCAAAGCACAGTTTCCGATTTTTGAAGTTTTCAACTTCAAAACAATATCCATCATTTTTTCGAAATGTCTAGCTACCGTATTATTTTCGTAAAATATAAAAAAGAAAATTATCCTTTCAAATAAGCAAATTGTAAAAAGGTTTTCAAATAATTTTGGCTGATAAAAAAGTAATGATAACTTACAATCAGCTGAAAAAATTACAACCCTCAAAAACAATAGAAAACAAATCAATTCACGTCAACTACTGATGAATTCAAAAGAATCTTTAACGTTAAAAATCAGGTAACATGGAAAATACTAACACAACCTCGGATAAAATATTTTTAGGATTTGGCATACTAACGATACTTAGTGGACTATATTTAATCGTTCAGGAAGATTACCTAATTGGAATCTCTGGGTCAGTGGTTGGCGTTTGGTTGTTTTTACAAAATTGGAAGAAAATCAAAGATAAGCATAGTGAATAAGGCTTTTAAAGCAACAGCCAAAATGCCCCTAATTAGGACATGTCCATAAATTTGATTTTATTTGTTTTAGATTAATCGAACAACCATTATTAATTTAAAACATCATGAAAAACCCTAGTTTTATTTACTTACTCTTTGGTCTTTTTTGCCTAGCCTGTAACGCTCCAAAAGTAGAAGAAAAAGCAGGTACTACTTTCCCAACAGGCAATTGGATAGACCTTACCCACAGCTTCGACGAAAACACGATCTTCTGGCCAACCGCTGAATCTTTCCATTTAGATACGGTATTTGAAGGAACAGCCGCAGGCGGTTATTATTATTCCGCTTTTCAATTCTGTTTAGCAGAACATGGTGGTACGCATTTGGATGCACCCATTCATTTTTCAGAAGGCAAATGGTCGGTAGAACAAATTCCAGTAGATAGAGGAATAGGGGAGGCGGTGGTCATTGATGTGTCGGAAAATGCTTTAAAAGACTCCGATTATCAAATTTCCGTAGCAGATGTAACGAATTGGGAAGCGATTAACGGGCAAATTCCAACCGATGGATTAGTTTTATTTAAAACAGGCTATGGACAATATTGGCCAGACAGGGTAAAATATATGGGGACGGCTGAAAGAGGGCAAGATGCAGTCGCTAAGTTACATTTTCCTGGTATTCACCCAGATTTAGCGACTTGGTTTACTAAAAATAGAAAGATTAAGGCGGTAGGTTTAGATACGCCTAGTATAGATTACGGGCAATCCACTTTATTTGAAAGCCACCAAATTTTATATGAACAAAATATTCTCGGTTTTGAGAATTTGGCGAATTTGAATAAACTGCCGACTAAGGGCAGTTGGGTGATAGCACTCCCGATGAAGATTAAAGGCGGTAGTGGTGGACCTCTACGAATTGTTGCCTTGGTGAATGATTAACTTCTTAGGCATGAGAAAACCATAAATCCGATATTTTAAGTCTCCAGACTTGAAATGGTTATCTCGTCGTCTCCAGACGACCGATGCAATTACGGTCGTCTGGAGACGACGAGATAGTGTGTTCCAGTCTGGAGACTGAAACCTTCGACATTACTTCAATTCCCCCTCCACTAAAGCCACCCAATACCGAACCCCAGTCATCAAAATCCCGTCATTAAAATCATAATGCGCATTATGCAAAGGTTGACCACAATTGCCCCCAAAACCATTCCCAATTAGAATATAACAACCTTTAACTTTGTCCAACATAAAAGCAAAATCTTCGCTAAAGGTGATGGGGGCACAATTTCCATTAACCTTAGCCGCCCCAACGACTTTGGTAGCCGCAGCAATAGCTTGGGTTGTTTCGGTAGCGGTATTAACGGTCGTAGCAAAACTAGTAGAAATCTTAAATTTGTAATCCACGCCAGCGGAGAGGCATTGCCCTGCGACGATTCGTTTCATAGCTGCTTCAATTTTCTGTAAAGTTGCATCGGTATAGCAACGGGTATCGCCTTTAATTTTGACATGAGAAGGCACCACATTGACCGTTCCATTGGTAATAAATTCGGTAACCGATAAAACAGCCGCTTCTTCCGTAACACTTAAATTTCGAGAGACAATGGTTTGTAAAGCAGTTACAATTTGTGCGCCTACGACCATAGGATCGGTATATCTATGCGGCATGGCAGCATGACCACCTGTGGCTAGAATATCAATTTCAAAATTGCTTTCACTAGCCATAATAAAATGAGGTCGGATGGCAAAATGCCCTGCATCCAGACCGGGTAAATTATGCATCCCATAAACGGCATCTATTTGCCAACGAGTAAATAAGCCATCAGCTATCATGGCTTTTGCGCCTAAACCATGTTCTTCTGCTGGTTGAAAAATGAAATAAACCGTTCCATCGAAATTTGGATTTTTGGCTAATTCGTGTGCTGCACCCAATAACATCGTCGTATGCCCATCATGCCCACAAGCATGCATCATTCCTTTATGGGTAGAACTATGCGCAAAATCGTTTTGTTCTTCAATTTTAAGGGCATCTATGTCTGCCCTTAAACCAATCGAGCGTTGGCTAGTGCCATTTCTTAGAATGCCAACGACCCCCGTTTTACCAATATTTTGATGGACTTCTACCCCAAATTCGTTTAGTTTTTCAGCAATAAAAGCAGCCGTTTTTGTTTCTTCAAAACCGAATTCTGGGTGTTGGTGTAGGTGATGTCGCCATTGGATGACTTTTTGTGTTATAGGCATAGGTTCGCTTTTTTTTACGAAGATAATTATAAAATTGGAATAGGCTATGCTACTAAAATAATTTTGTGATTTTCGTTGCTGTAGTGCGACAATTAGAACCCTGTCGAAATTAATACCTAAGTCTATCGTAAGACCTTAAGGTTCAATATTACCTGTATTTCATAATGCGCGTACAAAAAAAGCATCGAGAATTAACTCGATGCTTGGAGCACGCTGTTGATAATATATGTTTAATTTAGTTTTTTGGAATAGTGTTTCACAGCGTAGGACTAATTTTATTCATTGGGTTTTTTGTTGCTTTTTCGGAGCATAGACCAAATAGCTCGATCAGAAATTCGGAACTTTTCAGATAGTCGCTTTACAATATTGGTTTTTTTGATGGTCTTGGTTTGATGAACTTCTATAAATTCATTAATAATGGTGTATTTTCTAATGTCACTTTAATTAATCAGGTCATTGTCAATAAGGTACAAAAGAAAGTTTTTCAAGCTGGCATCTACTTTAGATACTTCGCAATAACCTTCATAATTTTGTTGCAATCGAATAAAAAATTGCTCTACTAATATTTGGTTAAATACTTTCATAATCGCTTATTTAATGATGAGGCGACATACAACTTATTGAGCGCCATCTGTGGATTCAAAAATACAACATAATCTAGGTTTTTAATAATTTAATGTCCTCACAAAAAATAGCTATTTCCTTTCTTTATTTGAAGAATATTTCTTATTTGTTTTGAGAAAAAAACAAAGTAGTTTAAAAAATGAATAATTTAATTGATTGTATACCAGTTATTTAGTGTGTTGTAGTAGCCTGTTTTTGTTATTTAATATTTTTTAGTACTTTACTGCTTGAAAAAATGCTTCCTTCTATTTTTTGCTAAAAAGAACAGGGTTTTTCCATTAGAGAAATATGGAGTATTGGATTAAAAGACTAAGAAATTCATTTTTACTGAAGTAGTAAGCAAAAAATAAAATAATAAAGTACCGCCAAAAATGCAGGAATCTAAATATGTTCAACTTGTACAAACTTTATCTAAGTCTGAAAGGATAGCCTTTAAAAAATATTTGTATAATTTTTATGAAAATCGGCAAAAGGCAATTGCCATTTATACCTATGTGGATAAGTTTAAAAAGGATAAGTTTAAGCATCCCAAATTGGAAGATGCTTACGTTCGAGGGAAAGTCTTCAATACGCCCACTTATGAAGGGAAAGGATTGAGTAATCCACTATCAGCGTTAAATTTATATTTAGAAGAATTCCTGAGGTGGCAGAAAATTAGATATTCTGCGGATACCTATGAGAAAAATAAGATGCAATTGGATATTTATCGAGAAAGGAAACTAGACAAAGCTTTTTTTCAAGAAGCATTGGCATTAAAAGAGCGCATTCGAGCAGCACCACTAGATATGTGGCGACACTTAAAAATGGCAGAGGTTGAAAGTAGTATTCACTATAATCCGAGTAGTCTAAAATTGACTAAAAAGAAAATTGCTTTACCTGCGTTTCGTTATCATATTAATCGTTTTTGCGAAGATGTATTAATGAAAACTAGTTGTGAAAAAAGTCAACGATTAGAAATGCTAGATCAAGATGTTGAATATACAACAGAAAGTCAACATTATTTTTTTGATGCTTATCAACTTATTAAAAGATTAATTGACAGTAAAGATGAAAAGAGCTTTGTAATAGCAAAAAACTTTGCCTTAGAAAAACTAACAGGTTTTAGTGACGAAGATTTTTCTATTTTTATTGCCCATTTAATCAATTATTGCAACCAAAAAATCCGAATAGGTCAATTAAAATTTATACAAGACATTTTTGATTTATATCGCTTTTTGCTAAAAGAAGGTAAGATTCTCAATGGTGGTTATATTTCCTATACAGACTTTAATAATGTAGTAGAATTGGGCGTTAAATTAGGAGAAAAAGATTGGATTATTCAGTTTATAAAAGACTATGAATCTCTAATCGCACCTAAGCAACTTAAACAAGACAGCCTTCATATAGCTAAGGCAATCATTGCATTTGAAGCAAAAGATTATGATCAAGTATTTTTCTTATTAAATACCGTCAAAGCACTAGATTTGGACCATGCACAACGGATAAGATGGTTGTTATTATGTACCCATTTCGAGAAACATCCTAATAGTACGCAATTCAAAAATTACTGCAAGGCTTATAAAATCTATTTTGAAAGAAATGAGACACTTCACCCTGCGACTATAACAGGCTCATTAAATTTATTGAATTTCGTTAAGAAAATGACCCAAGCATTTAATGAAAAAATATTAAGAGAAGAGATTATTAATACGACTCTTTTAGTCTACAGGGTTTGGTTATTAAAAAAGGTAGCACCGACCTTTTAAATTAATAAAAGGAAGGCACTAGTTTTTTTAGTATAGGATTATAGACCTAATACATCGGTCGTGATAATCGACCAAGCTAACCAAAATGTAGGTAACATATTGTTTGATTTTTGTAAATTAAAAGGGAGTTATTAAGGTCGAAAGCTCGTTTTTACCATGCTGCAGCTAGATAAAACCAGTCCTTTCCACCTTAAAAAAAGGCATAGCAATACAGGGTGAAGCAGGCACGTTACCTGCATACCGGTAGGTGAAGTCAGTAGTTAATAGAGATCATTTTTATAGAAAATGGTCGCTGTTTAACCAATTACAAATCCTTAAAAAAGCGTGTACTAGTCTTTAAAAGGAAGTAGTGTTTGAGTGATAGTGTGAGGACGATGAATAAAAGCATCTTGTGGAATCATACTTTTATGCTGTTCTTTAAATGTTCGTGCCGAGGCCCATGAATCCCCAGCATTACCAATAATTAGTTTAAAAGGGTAGGGGGCTGTTTTTTCTATAATCAGGTAAACCACAAACCCCATTTCTTGAAAAAAAGCAGCTAACTCTCGAATGCGCACTTCGTTTCGGGAGGCGCTAATTTGTAATAAAAACTCCTCATATCCATTAGCTAAGGGCTTTACAGGAACGGAACCAATTATATTGGTAGGTATTGTAGTTCTATTGTTTTTTACGGTGTATATAGTTTCTTTTTGTACAGTAATATTTACGGAGACCATTGTAAGCGCATTCACAGAAGAACTAGTGAAGCATGCTGCTGTTAAGGCAATTGCTAAAAAAGACATTTTAGTTGATTGCCATTTTTGGAATAGAATTTGAATAGATTTCATGGAAGTTGTTCATTTTTTAATTAAACATGTTGTTTTATAGAAATGTCATTAAGTTCAGCGCTAAACATTAATGAATAGCACAAAGCTAAAGCTAGATAGTAGTTATTTTTTCCTACCTGTATTTCCCACGAATTAAAATTCTCCCAAGTTTTCTCCTAGTTATTTTCTCTATTTTAAATGAAAAATTATAATATTTATAATATTCTATTTAGTAAGTTGTTACGAATAAAATAATATTTAATATATTTGCTAAAAAAGAGAAAAAATAGAATTTAATTTTTCTCTCCTGATGAGACATTACAAGAGTTTTTTTTCTCTTACAATTCTCTCCTTTCTTATAAGCTGTTGATAATTAATTAATTAGGGGTGTGTAAATCAATCTGATGTATTGATTTATATCGAAAAAGATTTGCCGAAAGCCAAAAAAAGAAACACTATTAACCAACATATACACAAGAAAAGGGAATTTCTTTATGAAGGATATAACCATTCCAGCAAAAGACATTAAAAAGTACATCGACAACTGCTTAAAAAGACATCAAAAAGATTTATTGAAATTCTGCGATGCCAAAAAAATTAAATTAAAGAAGTATGCTAATTCAATGGCTTTCGCCGCTAGCGGAAAGGATATTTATAAAAAATATCCACTTGCCCAAGCAATGGTAGCAGACAAGGATTGTCGAGAGTATTTATTGATTGAAGAAAATAAGAGAGCGGTAGAAGAAATAAGATTGCGATTGGAATTAAATAACAATAATACGGAAGATTCAAAAGTCTTAGCCAGTCTAGCAAAACTAATAAATAGTAAAAAAATTGGCACCTATTATAGCGGAGCTAAGAAGATTCTGGAAAAGGAGGAGGAAGGAAATTTTACCTTGGATAAGGTCTTATACAATCTAATTAAGCGATACGGAGTTGACCAACCACCAGTTGAATTTGATTATTATTGCTATTATTTTAGTACGAACTTAGATGTTTTTGAAGTAAAATGTTTTGATTTAAGGATGAATCAAGTAGAAAAAAAAGCAGTAATTGAGAAATTTCATAATAAAGAGTCCAAGAATATTTATGGAGGACCATTAAAACAAACCAACAATATTATTGACCTTTCCCTAACAAGAAATGACGCGGAGAAAGCACACCAACTATTTTTGAAAATAGATACCCAGCGTAAAAAATTGATAGATGTAGATTTATTAACTGGCACTTTATTAGGCGTATCTTTAAAGAATGAAGAACCTATATTTTCAGAAGTGTTCTTGGTTAAAAAAGATTTGATAGATGAATCGATTCCTTTAGCGGAGAATCCTTTATTACTTTCTATTCATCGACATTTAAACTTAAATCGGGAACGCTATAGAGGGTATCCTATAGAATTAATTGATGAAGCTCCTTTTTTTAAAGTGCCAGGGAATGGTTATAAATTATCAGATTTAGAAGATTTTATAGGCACTTATATTGTATATAAGGTGCTTACGCCAAAAAAAGATAATGTAGAACAAAAGAAGGTGTGGATTTCTATTTTTAGATTAAATAAGGATTATAGCGCTATATTAGAACATAAACGTGGAGGAAAAGTGCGACAATTACGATGCTTAGTAAACCTTTCCCATACCTCTAAGCAGGGAACTGCAATGGTTATTCAGTTATTAGATCATTTCTCAAAAAAGCCATTAAGTTTTTCGACGATTAATGTTTTGGAGGCTCCACAAGAAAATAAAAAATTCTATTCGCCTTATATTGACAATTCCAGACGAGTTGCTGCTGGAGGGCAGCTAAAATTACATTATTTAGGCGAAGACACAACTATGGAAACGATAGCGCCAGGAGAACATGATGCTACCTCAGATTCTATCCAAGCCTTGAAAGAGTTGGATTTAGCAGAGGATTAATAACTTTCTGAAATTAGTACCAATTCTTTTACTTGAATAGTAGATTTAGTTGGAATATTAAAGAATTGAACACCAACTGAGAAATCTTTTAAAAAAGAGGCAAAAACAGAAGTATTCTGAAAATAAAATTCAGGTATATGATAAGTACTGTTTTCATCTAGAATTAAGTATTTATCGAGTTGTGCAATATTTTCTATTTCCTTATCAATTGGTTTAAAATAATTTAAGATTCTTTGATGTAATTTTGTTTCAGATTTCAAATACTTTAAATAAAATCCAAAAGGAAAAGTTTGAATAGGTATTTTTTGCTTTAGTTTCTCTGCACAATAATGTAGATTCTTTCCCATTCTAATTTGAACCGTCACTTTCGATGTTGTTTCCATATTTTCTTCTCTTCGTGTTGATAATAAGTAATTAAAAGAACTATGGGTAAGTGTGGTGTTTAATGCATTGTCTAAGGAAGGCAGTTTTGTTTTTATTGCGTATCGTGCTTTAAAAGCCATTCTATAAATTGATATTACAAATACTATTCCAGTCCATCTAGATTCTTTGTTGAATCTTATGGAAAGGTCATTTCTGGGTTAACGAATATATTTTATATTATATTTTGGCTTGTTGCATAGAACAAGCTGTTCAGGAGGGATTTCTTTTTTTAGCAATTAGTTTGGAAGTGTGCAATAATTGAGCGTGTAAATATAATTATTTTATCTAATATATTAAAGGGGCTTTTCATGAAAAAATTGAAAAACTGACAAGTTTACCCAATAGGTTGATAATAAATTAGTTTTTAAAATTACGAAGTAATGGGAAGTTAGTCCGTAATAGCAGACTTTTTCAGGTAACTACCCAATATGGGGAAAATAACTGTTCACTACTTTTGACACCTTAAAAAACTTATCAAAAAACTTGAATATTAGTGAAACTAATCTATTTGTTTGGCAATTACGGATAATATAAACTATATTTGTTTGGCAATTACGGATAATATTATGAAAGGAACAAATTTAGGCGAATTCGAAGAGCTAATTTTATTAGCAGTTGGCATCTTAAACGGTGAAGCGTATGGCATCACGGTGATGGATGAAATAGCGACCCATACTAACCGAAAGGCAAGTGTGAGTACCATTCATGCGACCTTAAATAGGTTGGAGAAAAAAGGGTTTATAGAATCTTTTAAAGGTCCAGCATCACCCGTTAGGGGAGGGCGGAGCAAACGCTTGTATCGAATTAATTTGGCTGGGGAGCAGACCTTAAGAAGGGTAAGGGAGCAACGAGAAAAGTTGTGGAATTTAATGCCTAAAACCTCTTTCGGTTATGAATGAACAACCACCCAAATGGGCTTTATGGTTTTTAGAAAAGACCTGTGCCGATTCTTTTTTGGATGAACTAGAAGGCGACCTTTTAGAACTCTTTGATAGAGATGTCGCCGAATTTGGGTTGCCAAAAGCAAGACGCAAATTTATTTGGAATACCTTTTTCTCCCTTCGTTGGTATCGACTTCCTGGATTTAAGCACCTTCAAACTATGACTATGTACAATCACCATTTAAAAGTAGCCATTCGACATGCCGCTAAATATAAGTCGGCGACTACTGTTCAGTTTTTAGGCTTATTATTAGGGATAGCCGCCGCTTTTTATATTGGCTTATTTTTAAAAAGTGAATTGGCTTTTGACCAAATGCATACCCAGAGTGATAGCCTCTATCGAGTACTTCGATATGACCCAACTTCGGGCACAAGAGGTCAGGCGACTTCTTCTTTACACGGGGCAACCTTGAAAGAGGAATTTCCCTTTATTTCGGTTTGTAGATTTGGCAACGACCCTGTGAAAATTGGAGAGGTGAAGCCTATTTTAGTAGAAGATTTTTTCTGGGCAGATTCCACATTTTTTGAATTATTTACCTTTAAGTTTATTCATGGTGACCCAGCGACTTGTTTAGATAAAGTCAATAGTTTGGTGATCACTAGAAGTAAAAGTTTACAGTTATTTAATACTGAAAATGCGTTGGGAAAAACCATAAAGGTCAAAGTTTATGATGGCAATCAAGAATTTATAATGGTCGTCAATGGGATAGTAGAAGACCCGCCTAAAAACTCCCATATTCAATTTAGTGGACTTGGAGCTATGGCAAATGCGGAAAATTTGTATGGTAATTTATTAACCCAATGGGGTTTCTCTTGGTTGCGTACTTATATTCAAGTACCCGATAATCGGATAGCAGAAATAGAAGCAGGCATTCCTACCTTATTAAAAAAACGCCTCGGAGACGATTTTCCTGCACAGTTTGGAATGGCTTTTCAACCGTTTAATAAAGTTTATTTATATTCCCAAGATATTGCTAAAAGTAGTTTTGCAGGCAGCATTAAAAACTTAACAATTTTTGCAGCCATAGGTATCTTAATTTTATTGATTTCACTAATGAATTATGTGAATTTAGCAACAGCAAGGGCGGTTACTAGAACTAAAGAAATCGGCGTTAGAAAAGTCTTAGGTTCTCAAAAAGGCAGCATTATCTCGCAATTTATGGCGGAGTCTATCTTATTTATGGTCGTTAGTGGTTTGGGCGCTATCGCTTTGGTTAGTTTTTTCTTGCCTCAATTAAATAGCTTAGTCAGCCTAGATTTATCGCTAGGATTATTAACTTGGAGTGATTGGGCAATGATTGTTTTAGCACTAATAAGTTTAGGTTTTATGGTAGGTATATTGCCCGCTTTGGCGATGGCAAAACTACCTTCCTTATCAGACAACAATTCGACTATTCAATTTAAAGTAACTCAATGGTCATTGACTAGAAAATTATTTGTAGGCGTTCAATATGCGGTAACTTTGGTTTTATTGGTCGCCACTTTAGTCATTTATAATCAGTACGAATACCTGAAAAATTTTGATAAAGGATTTGATTCCAGTCAATTGCTCCATCTTGCGGTGGACGACCGAGATGTTCAGGACAAACTAAATTTATTAAAAGAAAAAATAAGTCAAATTCCGAATGTTTTAGCCGTGACTGCAACAGGAGAAGATTTACCAAGTGCCTTAAATAACACTTGGGATTTAAACTGGAATGGGTCGAATTTAAAACAGCCTATTCCAATAGACATCATTGGGGTAGACCAAGATTATTTTAATCTTTTAGCCATTGATTTAAAAGCAGGTCGGAATTTCACCAATGATTACATAGTTGATTCAGCAAGAAGTGTTATTCTAAACGAAAAAGCTTTTTCCTTAATCAATAAATCGGATATGCTTGGTCAACAAGTAACCATTGCAGGACGAGCGAGAACCATTATTGGTGTAGCCGAAGACCATCATCATACTACGCTGCATGCGCAAGTTGCGCCAACTGCCTATTTCATTTTTCCAAGTGGCGCTCGGGTAAGCCCTGACAACTTATTTATAAAATTAAAAACCGATAATATTCCTAATTTACTAAGCGAAGTAGAAGAAATCTGGCAAACCTTTTCTCCTGATCCATTGGTCTATAATTTTGTAGATGAAGCTTTTGCGGCTGCTTATGCTACAGAGCGAAAATTTAGCGTCTTGATTGGTGCGTTCACTTTCTTAGCCATCATTATTTCCATCATTGGTTTATTTGGGCTGATTAACTTCGTTGCCCAACTCAAACTTAAAGAAATTAGCATCCGCCGAATTTTGGGTGCGACCCAATTTAGTTTACTTCACTTGCTTGGCAAAGATTTTTTGAAGGTTTTTCTAGTGGCATTGCTTATTGCTTTACCGACCGCTTATTATTTTGCGAATGACTGGTTAACTAATTATGCGTATCATATTGAGTTAAATGGGACGCTATTATTACTGGCAACTTTTGTTTGCATTGGCATTTCTATATTGGTTATTTTTTACCAGTTGTTACGGACTACTCGAAGGAATCCTTCGGAGGTGTTGGCATCTGAATAATAAATCCGTTGTCCTTTAATTATCCGTTGTATTAATTTTCTACAGCGGATAATTAAAGGACAACGGATTGGAGATTTTCTTTTATAGAATAGTGAAAAACACTATTTTTTTAGTTGATTATCTAATAAGTTATAACTGTTCATCCGCTAAACAATCCCCATAGTTCCCAAATCTAGTGAAATCTTCTTCCCACCTTCCTGAATAGACTGATAAATAGCCTCGACAATAATCATATCCCGTTTGCCCATTTCCCCAGGCGCAACATTCGGTGTGCCTTGCATGATATGCTTAGAAAAATCATCCATTTGCAAACCTTGTTGTCGTTGATGTGAAAATTTCAATACGGTTCCATCAGAAGTTCGACCACTCAAAGGGCCATAATTATTAGCAGGACTGAGTTCTACCCAACCTTTATCAAAATTAGAATAATGCCGATTGACATTCACATTATGAGAGGTGAAAATATTGCCAACTGCACCGTTAGGAAATTCAAATTGTGCAGTAATCGTTTCATCTGTCTCTTTAAAATAGTCAGGTCGAGTACTAAATTCTTGGGCAGCAACAGCAATAGGATTCATGCCACTTCCATAAATAGCACTTTGAATGGAATAGACGCCCATGTTCATCAAAGCACCACCACCCGATAATTTTCTATCTAACCGCCATTGATTCGGATTCCCTCTAGAAATATAGGCCGCCTCGGCAGTAACATAACGAACTTCGCCATACGTTTTCTCTTTGACGATACGCATCAATTCTTGGGTATAAGGCTCAGAATGTAAGCGATAGCCAACACTCAATTTTACACCTGCCTTTTCACACGCCTCCATAATCGCATCGCATTCAGCCACACTTACCGCCATTGGTTTTTCACAAATAACATGTTTACCCGCCTTAGCTGCTCGGATACAAAAATCGGCATGCATGGAATTAGGTAGCACTACATAAACGATGTCAATATCCTTATTATCAGCTATCGTATCAAAATTGTCGTAATTATAAATATTGGCTGCTGGGATATTATATTTTTCTGCCCATTTTTTTTCCTTGGCAGGGGTGCCCGTTACGATACCTGCTAAACGACAATGGTTGGTTTCTTGCAAAGAAGGCGCTAATTGATATTCACTATAACTGCCTAAACCAACCAAAGCGATGCCTAATTGCTTTTCACTTTTAGATTCTGTAACGGCACATGCAGAAGGCATACTAGCTGCCAAACCAATGCCTAAAGTAAAGGTGGCAGTAAACGTTCTTCTATTCATTTTTTTCATAAATCAGTTAATTTTGGTGTTAAATGATTTCATTTATTCGGAATGTTTTAGATGGTGCTTAGATATGCCAAATCTTTGAGATCTACGAAATGCACACAAATAGACAATAGACGGTGACGACGCGATGCGCCTTAGAAAAAGTCGGAAAATTGGAAATTCTACAGACGGTATCGAAGCTAAAGCTCCTATTATTAGCCAAAAGAGCATCGCTCTGGTGCTGTCTGTAGTACAAAATTTACAAAGAATTCCCAAAGGAGCATCGCTTCGACCCCGTATTTCTGTATTTACCCATTTGTCTGCATACGGTAGATCTTTAAAATTTGGCATATCTTTTCCCTGTCTAAAGGCAAATGAATTCATTTAACCGCTTATTTTTAAAGGAGTGAAGTAAGTGTTAAAAAAGAAGAAAGTTAATAAGGAGCATTCGTAAAACCTAAGTTTTTTTATTTAATTCCCAAATTGATGTTAATGGAGTATGTTTGCAGGATGAAAAATACGAATATCCAGCATATCCTCTTACTTAATTTTTCCATGTTATGCTTGTCTACCTCGGGCGCATTAGGTAGATTTATCAATTTGCCGCCGCCGCTAATCATCTGGTATCGCGCTTTTCTTGCCTTATTATTTATCGGTGCTTTTTGTTGGTGGAAAAACTATGATTTTCGATTTGATGTGAAAGAACACGGTTTAACCATTTTTCTGTCGGGTGTATTTTTGGCAGGTAACTTTGTATGCTATTTTTATGCTTTACAATGGTCGAATGTAGCAATCGGTATGTTGGCGCTTTTTACTTTTCCTGCAATGACCACTTTATTGGAACCGCTTTTTTTTAAAACGCCCTTTCAAATAGTCCATTTGTTGATGGCAGGGATGGTCTTATTGGGCATTTATTTTTTAGCGCCTACTTTTGATATTGACAATAGCTTAACGCAAGGTTTATTTATGGGTTTAGTAGCTGCTTTTTCCTGGACTATCAGAAATTTAATTCTCAAAAGAAAAATCACTAGTTTCAATAGTTCGATATTAATGTTTTATCAATTGTTCGTGTGTGCAGTAATATTATTGCCTGTTTTGTTTATTTTTCCAACAGAAACCGTAAGTACTCAATTGCCTTACTTAATTTTTCTAGGCTTAGTCACTACTGCTGTTGGACATACCTTATTTTTAAGCAGCTTGAATCATTTTTCGGTAAGTACCGCTAGTATTATGTCTAGTGTTCAACCCATTTTTGGGATTATCGTGGCGATACTATTTTTAGGAGAAATTCCAAGTGGGCGTAGTTTGATTGGTGGGAGTTTGATTTTGTTGACGGTGGTGATTGAGAGTCGGCGGTCTTTGAGGTAAATGCCGCTTAAGCTTAAGTTGAATCTAAAAGGGGAGAAGTGCGCATAAAAAAAGAAGCTGCCTAACAGACAGCTTCTCGAAATTGCGATGCAATAAAGACTACTACATTTAACTATGAACTATTTTAATGTCTTTTGTTAAACCATGCGATAAAGGTAGGCATAGTGTCAGCTCGTAACAAATACACTTTTTAAATAAGTTCAACATTTTTAAAATTTAAAATAGGATTTGTTGTCGGTTTTTAATTTAGTAGTTTAAGTATAAATGTTTGAAAATCAATTAATTAAACTAATTTAAATTAGTAAAAATAAAAATGTGTTTTGGTGAATAGTCAAGTATATTTACTTTTTAGGAGAAAAATGAGGAAGGTCTATTTTATCTATTCTCTTACTTTATCAATCTTTTAATGATGGGTATTTAATCAAGTACTTGCAGATTAACTAAATATAAATAACGAAAATGAATTACCAATACTTAGAAAAAGAAAAGCGGCAAAAATGGTTTATTCGGTTTGCCGAAAAGGAATGTTTAAATGTCTCGCCCTTTTATTATGCACTATCCACCCAAATAGCAGCAGATGAAGAACTCCTAAATTTAGCTTCCTTTTGCCGACAAGGACAACCGATGCCCAATCTTTTTTTAGGCGCAGTTCATTTTTTGTTATTAAAAAATCCGAGTGCTGAATTAGCCAACTATTATCCTTCTATAAATACTACTACGAAAAGCAAATTACCTTTTAAACGGTTCAAAGACTTCTGTATTTTCAATGCGGAATCCATTAAAAATATACTAACCACTAAAATTGTTCAAACCAATGCCCTGAATCGGTCAGCTTATTTGATGCCCATTATTTTTTCTTTATTTGAAGATAAGACAACAATTAACTTAATTGATATTGGCACAAGTGCAGGTTTGACTTTGAATTTTGATTTATATGAATATGATTATGGTACAAAAGGAAAATTTGGCAATAGCCCAGTTAAAATCAATAGTGAAATTAGGGTAGGGGAGTTGCCGAATTTTTCTACTATGAAAAGAGCTTCCAGAACTTCAAGTTCTGGAAGCTCTAAACACTTCAAAAGAAAGCGAATTACCATTAAAAACAAAATTGGCATTGACCAAAATCCTTTGGATATAAAAGTGCCTGAAAATGCCCTATGGTTAAAAGCATTGATTTGGCCCGATAGGCAACAACGGTTTCAGCGCATGGAACAAGCCATTGAATTAGCGCAAAATTCTACGGTTGAATTGATAAAAGCAGTTGAGATAAGCGATTTTAAACGAATCATTCAGAACCAAGATCCAGCCATTCCATTGGTGATTTATCATACACATGTGTTGTATCAATTTACGCAAGCTGCTAAGACTGAATTTTGGGCGATGTTGGATGAAATTGGACAGGAGCGAGATTTTTATTACTTGGCTGCTGAAGCGGCTAGTGTTTTGAGGCATGATTATGGGCGGACGGGTGTTTTAGTGGTGTTGACGGCTTATAAAGATGGGGAGAAATCTAGTGAGTTGGTCGCTTTGACGAATGGGCATGCGGATTGGGTGGAGTGGGAAGTTTGATTAGGGAAAATATCTTTAGTAACTAAAAGATAAATTTTTAAATTTGCCTAAAAAATTAACAATGGCAATATCAAAATCTACCAATTTTTACCATACTGTTGTGAAGAAGACAACACTTAAACAACAGACAACTTTTTTAGAACAATTATTTGCTAAAGATGCCGATTTGCGCAAGCAATTTCAAAAATTCATTACTAATTGGGAGAAGGAAGTTCAAATGGTCAAATCGCCTGTGCTGAGTTTTATAGATATAGAAAAATATCGTAAAAAAGTACGTAAGAAATTAAGCGGAATGCAGTTCGATATGGAGTCGGTTTATGAATACTTTGACCAAGGTGACCGAAGTTATGTGCCTCAATACGAAGCTGCTTGGGAAGGGGCAGAGATGATGTTAAGGAAAAAAGGTTTTGGGGCATTTACTAAAGAAGCCAAAGGGTTTTTCAAAAAAGGCAATTTACTAGATGGGATAAAAGTATTATTAGCCATGTATGAGGGGCATAATGATGTTTTTGAACCAGGCTACGACGAGGAAGACGTTTTTGAAGACTATAATGATAATTGTTCCGATATTTTTCAAGAAAAAATGCACGAATTATTACCTTTTATTTCAGAGATTAATAAAACAGATATTGCGATAACCTCAGTCTTTGACCTTATAATGGAAAGAGTGCAATATTGGAAGTCAAAATACAAAGAAAGTCTAGTAGAAAATGATTGGTTCGATAGGAATATTGTGTATGATTTAGAAGTATTCGAGCCGCTTTTTTTAACTTTACTAACAAACGGAGAAACGGCTACTCATTTAGAACAATTATTATTAAAGCATGATTTAAAAAATAAAGATACTGCTAAGGTTTTTCTGAATATTGCTCAACTAAAAGGAAGTAAAAAAGATTGGGTGGTGACAGCAGAATCTTTTGCCGAAAATGATGAAACCATTATGCGGCAATTGCTCGAACGTTATGCTAAAGAAAGAAGCGAAAAGGATTTATACCGAATTGCTAAAAAAGCTTTTCAATTATTTCCTTTAAAAATGTATGCAACTATTCTTGAAGTCATTCAACCAGAAGTAGATAAAGAGTTCTATATCAAAGTGCTATCTTTCTACGTTGGAGCTTCTAGAAATATAGAAAAATACCGAACGCTTCAAACTTATTTAAATCAAGACGAACGTATATATTTTGTTGTCAAAAATAAAAAATGGATGGATTTCCATGTAGAAATGCTAGCCGAAGAAGGGCAATACGAAAAAATATTAGCAATTGTTAAAAAACATCCTAGCCAAGCAGATGGCTGGTCTTCTTCTGAGGGTAATTTAAATAATATAATCCCTCTTATTTTAAATGTATATCCAGAAGATTGTTTCGAGATACTTCAGACTCGGGTGAAAGAAGCACTTCGAACAGGCCGAGGTCGAGGAGTATATGCTGGAGTAGCAAAGTGGATGCAGCATCTATTGAAAATAAAAGGCTATGAAGCAGAAGCTCGTCAATTTATTGATGATTTGGTCGTAGAATTTCGTAATTTTAGAGCATTGAAGGAGGAAATGCGGGAAGCAGGACTTATTTGATATTGCTATGGTTAAAAAATCCAAATCTATGAATCTAGGTGTTGCCAAGTCAGAAGCAGTATTAGCCTTTATGCTTTTTAAAGGATGGAAATTAGCGGATACAAATGAAATGTATTACATTTTAAAACCTACAGGAACTAAAAAAACGGAGGAAGAACAACCTCGTTTCCATATTCCTCGGAATGACCAAGCAGAAGATTTTAACTTTCAGATAAATAATGTAGTTAGCCATTTAGCCCGCCTTTATAATTGGGACAAAACTTTACTATTGTTATTCTTAGCGGTAAAACCAGATGATATTGATGTTTTATTTCAGAAATGGTTAAAATCTAGTTTAGAAACTAATCAGAAACAAGCTAGTGGAGATGGTACTAAAATTCAAATTTCTTTGTCGGCAGCATAAACTGTAAGGAAATTTTATTCACAAAAAAACAGGCAATACATAGTATTACCTGTTAGTTTAATTGAGAGAATTGTCAAAATGAATGTGTTATTTCTACTAATATTTTTTACGCCTTCTTAAAAACCGAATTCCGCCACCCAGCCAACAAACTAATAATCGTCAAAATCGCCACCGCATAATAAACAAAACTAGGAATCGGCACAGGGTCACCAGCAGCATAAGAGTGCAAACCAGATAAATAATAATTCACCCCAAAATAAGTCATAATAACGGAAGCCCAGCCAAAAAGAGTACCTACATTATAGGCATAAGCCCCTCGTAAACCAGGGATAAAACGCATGTGTAAGATAAAAGCATAAACTAAAATAGTCACCAATGCCCATGTCTCTTTGGCATCCCAACCCCAGTATCTACCCCAAGATTCATTCGCCCAAACTCCTCCTAAATACGTACCGACGCTGACCATAAATAAACCACCCATTAAGGTCATTTCGCTAATTTGACCGAGTTCTTTGATCATTCGATTGACATTCTTGGCGTTTTTTTGATTTCTAAAAATCATAAACAACAAATTGATGACGCCAATAATTGCGCCTAACATCAAAAAGCCATAACTGCCAGCCTCTAGGGAAACGTGAATCGTCAACCAATAAGACTTTAAAACGGGTACTAAAGGCGTGATTTCTGGATCTAACCAACTTAAACCTGCAACCAATAGAATAGTGGAAGATAGGATACAAGTGGCGGCTAATCCACCCGTTGATTTTCGACTGAATAATAAGCCCGCTAGGGTAGTGGTAAACGCAATGTAAATCATGGATTCATACCCATTACTCCAAGGCGCTCGACCAGAAACATACCAACGCAAGCCCAAGCCTAAAGTATGCAACAAAAAACAAGTGGTAAATAAACCTAAGGTGATTTTGGTTGCTGTCTTGATATTAATCGTGGGCTTAAAAACCGTAGCAAATAATAGTCCTAAAAAAGAAAATCCCAATAAAGCATAAGCACTTGCTAAACGACTAAAAACGCTCATTTCATTGAGTAATAATTCTGCTTTAATTTTAGTTTCTGAAGGAATGACTGTAGCGCCAAATTTTTGTTGGTATTGCCCTAATTCATCAATCAAGCGATTGGCTAAATTCCAATCTCTATCAGCCATCGCTGTTTTAAGGGTTGGGATATAAGCGGAATAGAATTTTCTACTAAAGGAATCACCAGCCTGCCCGTTTCCATGACTACCAACAGGCGCTTCCCAAGTATTATTTTCATCGCCTGGAACAGGAAACACCTTCATGAAATTACCCGAAAAAACCATACTCACAATATTGATTTTTTCATCCAATTTCATCATTTCTTTTTCAAAAACACCCCGATCTTTCTTAGGCGTATTATACGCATCTCGAACCGCTTGTTTTAGTTTATACGCACCATTGGTGTCAAAAAAATCGCTGTATTTGGCTAAATCTCCTTTGACTGGAATCAACCTCAAGGTCTCTTGATGCTTACCCATTTTAATTAAGGGCACGTGGTACCAGTTTTTAGAATGCGCTGCCATACCTAAAATAATCTGCTCGGAAGTGAGCCCGTACAATGCCGATTTACGGGATAATTTTCTAAGAATTTCACTTGTATAGGTATTCATAGGCTTCATCCGACCTCGATGGTCTTGCATCACCAAATAACCAAATTTGGTAGCGTGATTCAAGTCAATTTGCGGGGTATTTTTTAAAGGCGGCGGTGCGTTTGCTTGTAGCGGAGAACCAATATGTAGCAGCAAGCCAATGATTAATATCGTCGCCACTTTAGGCACACCTTGTAATTTTTTATTATTCCTAGCCAACTGTTGGAAACGACTATTCTTTGTAAAGAAAGTTAGAAACATACCAATGGTCAAAATACCATAGCCTAAATAAGAAATCCAAGTCCCCCAGAAATCATAATTGACACTCAAATAAGTCCCTAATTCATCTTGGTCAAAAGAAGATTGGAAAAAGCGATAACCGTCATGGTCCATAATATTATTCATGAAAATTCGCTGCTCTCTTTCTATCCCTGTTCTTGGGTCAATTAAAGTGACTTCGCTGGCATAAGAAGAAGCGGAATTGGTACCTGGATATTTTTCTAAAATAAATTCTCGTAAGTATAAAGAGAAAGGCAATTGCATTCTTTTTGCCCCATAAGAAATCGCTAATTGGGTATTGCCAACTGCAAACATTCTCGGTCTACCTTCTAAGCCTTTTGCGCCAAAAATCAACTGTTCTTGTACCTTGTCTCCGTTACTTACTTTGACTCGAATCCCACCCATACTGTTACTCTTCATTTTCTGGGATTCAGAAATCATTTCCACTCTAGCATTCGGAGAAAACTGTCCAAAAACAAAGCTTTGTCGCCCATTATTATATAAACTACGCAACTTTAAGGGATGATAAACCCCTGCTTCTAAAGTACTTTGAGTTTGCGAAGCCATCACCGTTTGTTTGTATTCTACACTCGCTTTGGCAAACAATTCGTCATTCTCATATTTAATATTAAAAGCATTGGGCATTTCTGGTGTAGCAAAATTGAAGAGTGTACCTCTAATTCTGCTACGAGTGCCTTGTTTGACATAATATTCTTCTCGTCCATTTGCCCCACCAATCACCACTTTTAAGGTAGGTAAACCTTCGTCATCGTCTACCATTTTTTCTTTTGGATTGGGCATGAATTCGGTTACTTCTACTTTGAATTCCTGACCGCCAACGCTGTATTCTTCTTCAAAAGAATTATCCCCTAACGTGGCAAATAAAACAGGTTCATCAAAGACAAATTTTTCGCCCTTTTGGGTCGCTTCAAAATTAAGGTAAGTATCTGCGGAAAGGAAATAACTCGAACTGCTATCTTGTCGGATATGCATCATGCCTTCAAAGCCAAAGTAACGCGTTACCCCAGCGCCTAATAAGATGATAGTCATGGAGGCATGAAAGGCTAAAGTCGCCCATTTTTTTTGTTTGATTAGGTTAAATTTGAGCATATTAACCAAATTTGCCATCGCAAATAAAGCCAATAATAATTCAAACCACCTCGCCTTAAAAATGATTTTTTGAGCAGAACTAGTCCCAAAATCATTTTCGACAAAAGTGGCCGCCGCAATAGCAATGGCAAAGATTATCATATACATACCAGATGCGGTGGTGGAAAAGAGTTTATTCGATATTTTTTTTAACACATTCATATTATAGAGGTTTCAAGGTTTAGAGGCTGAAAGGTAACAAGGTGTCAAGGTTACAGGGTTGCGAGGTATAGAGGTTAAAAGAACGGAAGGGGTTGACAGACAGACAATATCCTAGCGTCCTTCCTTTATACCTTGTAACCTCGTCACCTCTATACCTTTCTTTCACTTCATCTCCGCCCCTTCCATAATTATATCATAGCGATAGCCAGAACCAAAATCTTTATCCAAAGCAATCACTCCTTCTACCGTTAAGACGGCACCTAGCGGAATATCTTGCGCAGTAGTGATAGTTAAATCCAATTCGTCGCCTGAACCATCTTGTAGGTGTATCCAATTACGGCCCATAATTTTAGGATTGACTTTGACACATTTGCCTGTAATTTTGACGGATTGATTCTTATATTTTTCTTTATTTTTAAACAATTTGGCGATGGAGATAGCTCCTTCTGCTTGTTTAACTTTGCCTACTTTTACATCTAGTGAAGCCCCAACTTTGGTTTTAGATAATGCTTCTTCTAAAGCTGAATTATTACCATTTGTACCGCCCCTTACTTTTCTAATTTTAGAGACTAAATAAATTGTTTCAAAAGTTCGGTCGTATTCTCTACTGAAGAAATTTTTCTTTAATA
This sequence comes from Bacteroidota bacterium, assembly GCA_017857395.1. Classification (GTDB taxonomy): domain Bacteria; phylum Bacteroidota; class Bacteroidia; order Chitinophagales; family Saprospiraceae; genus JAFMDF01. The sequence continues at coordinate 38,791 of JAFMDF010000006.1, forward strand.
AACCACCTTGGTAAATGTAGGTTTCGCCTACTGCAACTTCATTTTTTGGAATAGCAATCCAATGTTTTTTGCCGTTTTCCTTTACATTCATGTAGGTGTATTTTTTGGTATTGAGGACTTCTTCTACGACTACTTTATGTTCGTTTGCGTTAGCATGATTATGCCCGTCTCCAGCCGAATGACCCGTTTTGCCCAACTCTTGTAAAGCAGGAATGCTATTGGCAGTAATTTCTGCTTTTGCGGTTTGAGTAGACTGACTTTCAATGACTTTTGGACCAGAATCGCAAGCGTTTATCATAATTAAGATTAAGCCTGCTAGGAGTATTTTTGCTTTTTTTATGGACATGATGTTTTGATTTTAAATAATTTTAAAAACCGATATTTTAAGTCTCCAGACTTGAAATCACTATCTTGTCGTCTCCAGACGACTGTAATAAAATTGCATTCCAATTTTCGGTCGTCAGGAGGAGACGACCAGATACCCCGTTGAGTCTGGAGACTTCAACAATCGGTGAATTGGAATTGAGCATCAAAATCGCTTAATAATCCGCATATTTATTCGAGTAAAAGTTGGATTCCTTTTATCAAAAGTGCCTTCATAAAACAAATGCCAACTTAATTTTTTAGACAATCTATAAGATAAACTTGCCCCACCAATATGCTGCCGAACCGCCGTTCCAGATTCACTATTTCGGTATAAATAATTGACATTTCGGTAATACAATTCAGCGTTCAGTTTTTTCTTAACCAACGGCTTAGAAAAGCGGATACCATAAATTCTACTATTCAAAAAATCTGTCTCTAAAATACTGGCTCGGATGGTCGTTCTAAATGGTAACCAAGACGTCTTACTCAAACTGACGTAAGTATTAATATTTCTAGCCGTATTATTTTGACTCTTTTGGAAACGCATCCCTGCATTAATGCCCCAAGTAATATTTTTGGTTGGTCGGAAAGAAAATCCAAACCGTAATCCTTGTCGAGTTTCATCTTCGATTAATTGGTCGATGAAATTTTTATAAGATTCATAGTAAATAATATTTTTTCTAGAATCAAAAGAAGCCGATAGCCGCAAGGTTCGAGATACTCGAAAACGCATGGACACATATAAATTGGTCAATTGCGGCTGATTATTGACCGTATTATTTAGTTTCTCATACAAGTCTACTTCAAAGGAACTGAACAAATGTAATTGCTTGGTCAATTGTCCAGAATGCTGGAAATAAGCAAATCTACGGTCAATTAAACCATTATTCGTCTGTTCCATAAAACCCAAAGTGGTATGCCTAAAACTGGATTTTTTACTAGGCGTTAAACTCGCATAAGCACCATATTGAAACAAGCCTGAATTAAAACCATAATTGGAATAATCTGGTCGAGTACCTGCGACTGCCCCTATAGTGAAATTACCAAATCCTTTCTCAAATTGCGCCCCATCAATTGCCCCTACACTAGACAATCTAGGATTAATTTTTCGCCCTAAAGTCAAGCGAGTACTTGGCGTGAAGTCATAACTAGCTGATAAAGAATAAATTTTTAAAGCTCGTCCTAAATTATTTTTCACTTCATCCCATTTGCCAACCGTATGCCGAAAAGTAACATAAGCATCCGTAGAAAATTTAGAGCCTCCTAAGTTATTTCCACGAAAAGACATCGCATACCGCATCCGATGGCTATTTCTATAATTGGACAAACTGCTATAAGAAGCGGCAGAAATTCGCCCTCTTATTTGTTGTTTGGTAGCGGGTTCTTCATCCTCTTCAGGAGTGATAATCGGGGCATTAGGTGGAGTTACGGCCACTTCATCATTGGGTAACACGTCTTCTATGACCACTTCCTTTTCTACCACCGTATTAGCAATTATTTCGTCTCCTTTTTGAAATTTCCGCTCCGTCAATTTTGTGCAAACTGTAGAAGTAGAAGATTTATTGGTAATTACTAAAGACGGAATTATGTTACTATTTTCATTAAAAAACAGCGTGTCTCCAATTTTTAATGCCTTGGTATTATCAAATTTGACATACACATTCTTCGTAGACACAAAGGAAACCGTCCCTTTTTGGGTCAATATTTCCGATTGCCCTTGGAGCGAACCAATAGCTATCCCTAGCAATAATATGGGAATTATATACTTCATTCTTTGGATTTTTACAGTTGCGAGTTGCGGGTTACGGGTTGCGAGTTAGGAAACAATTGATGTTTAATATTTAGGGAAAATTCAATTTATAGTTTCTTTCCTAATATATAACCATCATTGCTTAACCCAACTCGCAACCCGTAACCCGCAACTCGAGAATTTAATCACTTTCTCCTCTAGGATGACATTCATAACAAGCATTACTTTCATACTTGTAGCCATTTACATCATTGTGTTCGTCTCGTAAATCGTTCGGGTCATTATGTTCGTGACATTGGATACAACTAAAGGCTTTAAAGTCGCCCGGTGTCGTGTGGCATTCTATACATTGTTGCCATTCACCTCTGTGCGGGCCACTATAAATTGGGAAATACATGGCATCGTGGTCAAAATTTGCAGGTTCCCAAGCTACTTCGCTGTGACATTCGGTACAATCAGTTGGGAAACCAGCACTTCGGTGATTCGGGTCTCTGGCATTGTCAAAATCATTTTGGTGACAACCAATACATTCTGTTGGGGTGTTCGTGAAAGTGGAATTATGACAAGCGGCACAATCATTTTTTATAGCTGCATGCGCTCCATTTAATGGATAGAATTGGTCGTGAATATCAAAAGAGGCTGGCATCCAATTCGGGTCAGTTGTATGACAGGAAGTACAGTCATTGGATAAACCCAATTTTTGATGGTCTGGACTTTTAGCATTATCAAAATCCAATTGGTGACAAGCGGCACAATCAGTTGGCGTTCCTGCATATCCATCGGCATGACATTCGATACAATCTACCCCAATATGTCCGCCTGTTAATGGGAAATTGGTATTATTATGGTCAAAAGTGGCGGGTATCCAAGCTGTTTCTGTGTGACAAACTATACAGTCTGTGCCGAATCCTAATTCTTTATGATTTGGATTAGTTGTTTGGTCATAATCTTCTTGATGACAAGCGGCACAATCTGTTGGTGTACCTGCATAACCATCCGCATGACAAGCAATACAATCTACGCCAATATGTCCTCCTCGAAGTGGGAAATCGGTTTGGTCGTGGTCGAATATCGCAGGTTCCCAAGCCTGTTCTGAGTGGCATACTTGACATTCCATCGAGAAGCCACCTGCAACGTGGTCAGGGTCTTTGGCACTATTAAAATCATCGGTATGACAAGCTACACAATCCGTTGGCGTACCAGTATAACCATTGGCATGGCATTCAATACAATCTACGCCAATATGTGCACCTCTTAATGGAAAACGAGTTCGATTATGGTCAAAATTATCATCTTCGCTACCCGTTGGATGACAGGCCAAACAAGCGGGCGAACTATAAACATAACCATTGACCTCATCGTGGTCATTATCCGTTTCATTTCTTTCGTGACAAGTCGTACAAGTGAATTCGGAAAAGTCATTTGGATTTAAGTGACAATCCACACAAGCATCCCATTCGCCATTATGCGACCCACTATAAATTGGGAATAAATTATCATGTGCTAAATATTCTGCGGGCATCCAATCTACCTCTAACGTATGACAATCTACACAATTCGTAGAGAAATCAGAAGCGATGTGATTCGGACTTTGCGCAGTATTAAAATCTTCTTGGTGACAAGCCACACAATCCGTTGGGGTATTTTTAAAATCTCCATTGGTATGACAAGCATTGCAATCATTAATATCATGCCCTTGCACTAAGGGGAAAAAATCGTGATTGATAAATTCGGAAGACCAATCAAAGCCTTCGACTAAATGACAATCGGTACATTCCAGAGAAAAACCAGATGCTGGGTGATTCGGATCCGTTGTGGCATTAAAATCTTCCAAGTGACAATTGATACATTCATTCCCAATTCTAGGAAATTGCAATCCAGTTTCCGATTCGTGGCATTCTATACAATTAATTTGCGCATGCACGCCTAATAATGGAAAGCCATTTTCTTGGTGTAATTCGGTAATATTATCGACCAACCAACTTTCCTCCGTATGACATCTCGCACAATCTGAACCTACCGTTGTTTGGTGTAAATCAACGTGACAAGAAATACAATCGGTACTCGCTTCCTCAAAAACTAAATTTTCATGGCATTCCCGACAATCCACGCCTTGATGTTGACCATTTAGTGGAAATAATGTATTATAATGATTGAATTTTGCCGTATCTGTGCCTAATGGCCAGCCCGTTGCTTGAGATAATTCAATTTTGGGGGCATCCTCAAAATTCCAACTATCCATGGCAATTTCCCAACCGTCAGAGTTATGACAGGCTTTGCAATCTAGTTTTAGATTCTCGCCGTGTGGGTTTTGGGCTTGTAGATTAATAGTAAACCCTATTAGAAAGATGGAGATATGCCAAATTTTTAAAATTTGGCATATCTTTTTAGGGAGTTCGGTCGTCTGGAGACGACGAGATAGGCATTTCAAGTCTGGAGACTTAAAATATCGAATTTCTTTATGCTTGTTTATACCTTTACTATTGCTCATTTAATTGAATTATGTGCTTTAATTATTGGTATTTTTTCCATAGGGTTTACACCCTATGCTATGATATGTCGCCTTTTCAAGGCTTTAATTATCTTGAAAGTGGACAACTCAGGAGAGTTGTGTTACCTTTTTATTATGTCTCAATTAATCCCCATGACAAACGATACATTCAAAACTTGGAAATTTGTATTGAGTAATGGTTTCTCCGTTAACGTCTATCGGTTTGTGGCAAGATTCACAAGCCACTTCAACATGTTTCCCTTCTAGTGGGAAAGCGGTATTATCGTGATTAAAATCGTCCATGCCCCAGTTATTGACGCCGTGACAACGAGCGCAATCGGTAATGCCTGCGACTTCAAATTGAGTACCGTGGACATTTTCGTGACAACTCGCACATTCCATCGGAGTTTCTACAAAACCAGCCCATTGATTTTCTCCATTGGCGACATCTGCCGTATGACATTCCAAGCAAGCCACTTCGGCATGTGCGCCTTCTAGGGCAAATTCAGTTAGGGTATGGTCGAACAAATTATCCGTCCAATTATCATTGGTATGACAAGTGGTGCATTCTTGATTAGGGTAAAATTCGGCGGCAATAAATCCTTCGTGTACATCTTCATGACAATCGACACAACGTTCCCCAATATTTCGGAATTCCCATTTGTCATCTGGTAAATGACAAGCAAAACAAGGCGTTGCAATATGCGCACCTTCTAATGGGAACTTCGTTTCTTGGTGATTTTCTATCGTAAATAAAGACCCTTTAAAACCATCTACGGTATGACATTCCGCACAATCTGGCGTAAACCCTGTAGCCGCTACCATAAATTGTCCTTCGTGATAATCCTCATGACAATCTACACATTGACTATGCGCTAAAGGGTCGGTCAAATTAGTGGTATGGCATTCTTTACAATCTACTTCTCGGTGTATTCCTTCTAGTGGATAATCGGTTCTGTTGTGGTCAAAAACGTCCAAATCCACCGAGACCCAAGCCTGTTCATTATGACATTCGATACAGTTTGTCCCAAATTTATTATCATGCACATCTTCGTGACATTCGACACAATCATTCGTTTGGATGCCCATTCTATCTTGGAACATGTCTACTAAACTTTCATTTTGACTATGACATTCAAAGCAATCCGTTTGCTGATGCGCTCCTTTTAATGGAAAATTGGTGGTATTATGGTCAAACCGACGAATTCTCCGCAGAGAGGTAAAAGACTCTGTGGAGTGACATTGTTTGCAATTGGTGCCTAAGTTATTCTCATGCACATCATCGTGACAACTGATACAATTGTTAAATTCTAAGCCTGTGAAAACTTGGAATTCTTTGCCATTCCTCGTCTCTTTTTGGTGGCATTCAATACATTCTACGTCAACATGTTTACCTGTTAATGGATATTCTGTGTCATCATGGTCAAAAAAAGTAGCAGGTGCAAAAGCTTCTGTATCATGACAGGAAGCACAATCTTGTGTCGATAAAGTATTTTGGTGGACATCTTCGTGACAGGAAATACAATCGTGTTCCAAGCCTAAAAAAGTATCTTCCCGTTTCTTAATGTCCGCATCTGCAATAAATTCAGGAATATGACATTCTCGACAATCAATTTTAAGATGGCCTCCTGTTAATTCATAGCTCGTCAAATCATGGTCGAAATTATCTTCATCAAATCTGGACATATCAAATTTTCGACCGTGGTGTTCACTATGACAGGTGGCGCAATCTTTACCCTTCACTTCTTTCGAAGCGTGAAATCCTCTATTTTGGTCTGTTAAGTCTTGAATTTCTTCGTGACAAGCCAGACATTTGGTATTCGTTACTTTATTTCCTAAATCATGGCATTGGGTACAGTTTCTAATTCCTTCTAAATCGGCATGGGCGGTTGTTAAATCCCCTGGAGAGATTTGTCCGCTCGCATTTGTTAGGAACAAGATGCTTAATAGAATGATATTTAAAATGCCTTTTTTCATGTAATGCTGATTGCTTGTTTTAATTTTTGGACAGGGTGTTTAGAAATTATCCTAATATGGACATACGATAACCCATTACGGAGTGGAAGTTAGGGGGGGTTGCCTGAGTAGAAAATATATTAGTGAAATAATTATAATCTTGAAAAGTAATCTATTATTGAGAAGCCTTTGATGTTTTAAATATAGTTGAAACTAAATATATTTAAATTAGTAAGAAGACTGATAAATTACCTTTTATTTAAAAGCAACCCAATATGGATAACAAAGAAAATAAGCGTTTCAATATTTTTAATATCATTCCTAAAGGATACTTAAGAGAAGAATTCCACAGCACTTTTCTGAAAAGTTTGTTATCGAGCGAAGACAATCCACAATATGGATAAGATTTATTCTTTTTATTTATCAATTGTTTAAATAATGCTAAAAAGAAAGATTGTCCTGTAATCGAACTCGATGACTTTTCAAGCTACAAAATAGAAACTGAAAAGAAAAAAATTGATATTTTAATTACAGGTAAAAAGAAAGACAAAGACGATAAGAAATCCTTTATCATAATAGAAAATAAAATTAACGATGCTCCAGACAGACCTCGCCAGTTAATAAGATATTTTGAGGGAAAAGAAGAAGATGGTGATGTAAAAGCTATTGTTTATTTACCATTAACAGAATATAAAACCCCAAATGATAAAGAGGTCTTTCCTGAAAAATTAGCTAGCCGACTTATAGAACTTCCTGTTTTTAAAGAAAATGGGAAATCATTAATTAATGGATGGATTGAAAAAAGTATAGAGTTCATTAAGACGAATAAAAATAACTCTTTTGGTGCTCATTGTATTCTAGAAAACTACAAATCTTTCTTAGATAAGAAACTTGAAAAAGAAAAAGAGTTACTGAAATTAGGACAAGAATTGGGAAAATTAAATACCACAGGAAGTTATGAACATCTTATGCCAGAATTCATAGTAAAAACGATTGGAAAAGAATCTGGTTTATATGATTTTTATAATAATTATGGGTTTGAGGTACAAAAAGATTGGACAAAGAAAACATGTTATTTTAAATTCTATACACCTAAAACGTCGCTAAATAAAATCATTCCCAATGTGATTAGAATATCATCTAATCAGAAAGAATCAATTATCCACTTATGGGCTAGTATTGATGGAATAGCGAGTCTCGAAAAGATAAAAGAATTTTTAGAAAATGTGAATGCACTTTCTGATTTTGATGAAGAGGAATATAGTATTAAAAAAGGTAAAAAACAACGAGGCTATATCAGAGAATTTAAGACTACTCCACAAGGTTTTGAAAAGATGAGAGATTTTATGATAAATGACTTTGTTCCTAAAATATTATCAATCAAGCCGCCAACTGAATAGTCTCCAAAGTAATCACGCCTAAAGGATTAGTTTTTCCTTCAATAGTGACCAAAGCAGACCAATAAGATTTGACAATATCATTAATGAGGTGTTCTGGAACATAAATAAAATAAACGGCTTTGCTTTCGGGGTCTTGTAAATAAATTTCTCCTTGTTGAGCATTAGCTTGTGTTAAAATACCTTTTAATTGAATAGGTATTTCCGTATCTGAAACTACGTTGTCCTTAGTAGTAGCTTTTAATTGAGCAAGTAATGCTTCAAATTGTAGCTTCAAATCTTCTGGCGGATGATTATTAAGGCCTAGTTTAGCAAAATAAGCAGCTTGTTCCTGATTACCTGCTTGTAAAGCTAGCCAACCTGCACTTCGTAATAAAACGAATTTCCAAAACCTATTTTTTTCATTTCCACTGTAAAACATTTTAAGTGCGGCTTCTTTTTCTAATAAATAAGCTTTATTAATTAGTGTAGTATAAGTGGACATATCTCCTTTGTTCTTTGCTCTATCCGCAAAGTCAACAAATTCCATAGCTGTTTCATGTAATACTTTAATCAGATTCATTTTTGAACGATTTTAGTTTTTGGCTGACCAAATTCTGTAACTATTACAAATGTACAGAAAAAGTAGCTACATCAATACTTCTTCATCGTATACCCAAACCGCTTGGTAATCTCCACCCCAGCTTTCTGCAAAAACTGAGTAGGCAACTCCCCACCTGCAAAAATGAAAACCATATCGTTTTTAAGTACTTCTGCCGTTTCTTTACCAGTAGTAGATAACAAAATATTTGCTGGATTAATTTTCAATAAATTACTATTATACTTCACGACCAATCTCTTTTGTTCAATGGCGGCTAATACTTTATCTCGATTTTTGGGCTTCAATCGGCTAAACTTATCTTTTCGATAAGATAAAGTCACTTCATTTTCGTCCATCAGCGAAAGTGCCGCTTCAATCGCCGAATCTCCACCACCAACTACGACCACTTTTTTGTCATTAATATTTTCAGGTTCTAATAAACGATAAGCTACTTTTTCAGAAATCTCCCCCGGAATATTTAATTTTCTAGGACTACCTCTTCTGCCAATCGCTATCAAGACATTTTTGGTTGAAATGACCTCGCCGTGAATGGTGATAATTTTAAAATAATCCTTCACAGGTTTAATTTCTTCCACCTTCGTTTTATCCCGAATTGTAATGTCATTTTTAGTTAAAGCATCCTCCCAAATTTTCAATAATTCGCCTTTATTGGTGTCAAATAGTTTGACTTTTCCATATAAGGGCAAATCCATTGGAGCGGTCATCACAATTTTGGAACGAGGAAAAGTAAAGACCGTACCACCCAAAGTATCTTGCTCTAAAGTCAAAAATTTTATGCCCAACTTTTTGGCCATTAAGGAACCTGAAATACCAGCTGGTCCTGCGCCAATAATGATTAAGTCATACTCCGCTTCCCCTCTTTTGGTTTTCAGTTTAGCAATATTTTCTACCGCATTTTTTCCCTGCTCTACACTATTTTTTATCAACCCCATGCCGCCCAATTCTCCTGCTATATAAACGCCTCCAACATTCGTCTCGTACTTTTCGTTGACATGTGGGAGGTCAACCCCGCGTTTTGCAGTGCCAATCACCAAAGATATCGCCTCAACTGGGCAAGAATGGAAACAAGCTCCATGCCCCACACAGTTAGAAGATTGGATTAAAGTCGCTTGTCCGTCCACAATTCCGATAATGTCCTTCTCTGGACAGGCAGTCACACAAGCAGCACTTTTGATGCAAGTGTTTAAGTCGATGACTGGATGCAAAGAGACAGGTTCATGTAAGCCTTCTTCTTTTGCTTTTTCAATTTTGGCTTTTACTCTTTGGGACTCTTGCTTTAATTTTTTTAGGTAGAAATAAACGATTCCACCACAAAAAAGAAAGACTGACCCGTATATGATTAATTGTTCTAAAAGCATATTATAGTGATGAGTGATGAGTGATGAGTGATGAGTGATGAGTGGTTGAACATTCATCATTTATCTTTCATCGTTTTTAAAAAATCCACTTATAGCCAAAAGCCAAAGTAATCCCTACATGAATGACCATAATCACCAACATAATAATAGCAAACGGTAAATGTGCCACATGCCAATATTTGAACAATTGTTTCATCGTTTGGAGTCGCCCAATTCTATTATTGAGTGCCAATTCATTTTTTACCAATTGGATAATCTCTTTAGATTCCTTTTTGGGTAAATTATTGGTTTTTAAAGTTTGCTTCACTCGATTAATAGTTTGTCTATCTGCAAAATAACGACCAAAAATACCCGAATTGCTAGCCGAACCATTGCCGACTAAAACGCCATTAAATAGAGCCATATCCAACTGATAATTTTGACTTAAAATTTGGTCAATCTCTGATTTTAGTGCTTGGACCTCTTCCAAACTCATTTCTTTTCCTTCTTCTGTATGTGGAATTTGCACATATATATACCTGCCAATCACGCCACTTGCAACCACCGCTACCATACTCCAAAAAGAAATCGAAACAATACCACCAAACTTAAAAGCGGTATGAAATAAAACCATAATAGGCCCAAGTGTACACAAGAAAATGTGAAACTCCAGCCAATATTTTAAACGCCCAAGACGTGCTAAAAACTTATATCTTTTTTTTGCGATATAGCCAAAAACGCCAATTAGAATCAATAAAGTGCCGACAATGCCAAGCCCATGTCCGAACAAACCACTTGGTTTGAAATAATCGTGATTGGGATGATAAAACCGTTCTTCCATAGGTGTCACATAATAAGGCAAGCCTATGTAAAAGAGGTAAATAGTTGTAATGACCACAATTATTACCAAAGTGGAAATATACATCTGATGTGCTAGTTTAGACATAACACTTTCTGATTTTAGGATTTAAAACATTCGATAAATAATAGACTTCTAAATTGAATTATAATGAAAATTCCTATTTAGATTTTTTCGATTGTAGCCCAATACGGAAGGTAGGGTAGGGCAGGTTGCCTAGTGGGAAAATATATTTTAGTAATCGGGAATCAGGAAGTGAAAAAAGAGGCTGGAAGCCATGGTGATGTGAAGGACATAATCAAAAAACTCTAGCTATTTTATTGCTATGCTTAGTTTAAATTATTATAAAATTCATGCCCTAAGTAATAGATTTATTGGAAGTATATAGGCTATTGAAAAAGCTAGCATTTTTTTCTTTTTGAACAGAAGTATGCTATTAGCGTCAGGTACTATTAATAATTGTTTACCTTTATTTGCATTACCTCAGTTTTTTAATTATTGAATCTCCTTTTTGTTAACTAAAAAAAGTATTGATGAAACGTAAACACTTATACCTCTTACTAGCAATTCTCGGCATTTCTTGGACATGGTATTATAATATTCAATTTTTTCAAACGGCAACAGACACTTCCCTATCGAATTTCATTGCGCAATGTTTAACGACGCTGCCAGCTCAATCTATTGGAGCAGATATTACGGTTGTTTGCCTTACTTTTTTTGCTTGGATGATTCCAGAAGCACTTCGCTTAAAAATGAAATTTTGGTGGGTATTTATTCCGTTAACTTTTCTGATTGCCATTGCTTTTTCCTTTCCTTTATTTTTATATTTTAGAGAACGAAAATTGGAAAAAGCCCTGTAAAGATGGACTTTACAAGGCTTTTTAATTAAAATAGAATGGACGCTATTCCAAAAGAATTAGTGCTTCCAGAACTCTAAGTTCTGGAAGCACTTTCCATCTTATTTACTGATGTTCTAGAAGGCTATAAATAGCTATTCCAAACCAAACAAATCAAACTCCATCGCTTTCACTTTTGCCTGATATTCTACCCAATCTCCCTTAAAAAAAGCGTCAATCTCCGCCAACGATTTAGTGACCGCTTTTTCTGCTTTATCAATTGCTATCTGTGCATTAGGGGTTGGTTTGCCATAAGAACTTCTCAAATACCGCTGTGCTGTTCCCATCACTGCATTAAGTGTATTAGGATTTCGTTGAATGCCTTTTAAGTTTTCTTTATCCACATAGCTAATAATCAAATCTTCCAATTGTTTTTTGGTCGATTTATTCAATTTAGCCATTGCTTTTTTAGTGGTATCTTGCACCGTTTCGGTCAGTTTTTCAATCAACTCCACCTTCTTTTTCGCCTTTTTCAATTTATTAAAAGCAGTCGTTGCTTTTTCCATCATGGATACCAAATTATCATAAGCTACGCCTAAATCTTTCACATCTTGTTCGGTCACATCTGTAACTCTTGGGTCTAATTTTACTTCAACCTCCGCTTGACCAGTTGCCTCGCCATATTGTGCAACCAAGGTATATTTACCAGGTAAAACATTCATACCGCTTGGCAAATCTTGGTCTGGTTTTGGGTCTCTTCTGCTAGGTCTTTGCAAACCATCTGCTCGCATATTCCATCCAATTTGTACCAAACCTTTTTTATCTACTTTTCTAGAAAATTTTCGGATAGTATCTCCTTTGACATCAATCACAAAACATTTGATTTTATCTGCCTTCTTCTTTTTATCTTTTTTAGGCGTATCATCCGCTTTATCCACCATTACTTCTTTAGCCCCTTTTTTCTTCTTTTTGCGGTTCTTTTTAGGTGCTACTTTATCTACCATTTTCTTCTTATCAGCATCTTTTGCATCAGGCTTAATCCAAAGATTTAAACCAGCATTTGTCCCTTTATTATCACCCACAAATTCTGCTTGTCCGATAAAACGGATTCCTTGATAAGAACGATAATTGGATAAATAACCATCCGTCCCAGATAATACGGCAAAGTCTTTAGTGCTATATTTTGCTTTTGCATATTCTCGTAGCGGAGAAATATCATCTATGACCCAAAAAGCACGACCGAAAGTTCCCAATACTAAATCATCAAAAGTGGATTGAATTTTCATATCTCGAATCTGTACCGAAGGCAAGCCATTATTCCATTTATGCCACTTTCCACCTTTATCAAAGGAAATATATAAACCAGCATCCGTTCCTAAAAATAATAGATTCGGTTCTTTTTGGTCTTGTACTACTGAAGTGACAAAACTAGTCACATCATTATCATCTACTAATCGACGCCAAGTTGCTCCATAATCCGTCGTATGGTATAAGTAAGCCGACCAGTCATTTTGTCGATAATTATTCACGACAACAAAAGCTTCGCCTGCATTTTTGGTAGACACTTCAATTTGTGGAATCCAAGCCGTTTTAGGTAATTGCGGCATCCGACTAATTAAATTCGTCCAATTTGCGCCGCCATCTTTGGTAATTTGCACATTGCCATCATCTGTTCCAACCCAAATCACTTTTTCATCAACTGGACTTGGCGCAATCACGATAATACAAGTATTATTTTCTGCATTGGTCGCATCAATCGTCAATCCACCAGAAATATCTTGATGTTGTTTGCTGGTATCGTTGGTTGTTAAATCAGGCGAAATAATATCCCAACTTTCTCCACAATCCGTACTATAGTGCACAAATTGACTACCAAAATAAATCCCACAATTCGTATTTGGTTTGATGGCAAAAGCTGCATTCCAATTATATCTAAGCGCAGTTGTATCCGGACTATTCGGCTTAATAAATCGACTTACACCCGTTTCTCTATCCACTAATCCCATATTGCCACCTTGCGACATGGCATAGACATAACGATTGTCATCTGGTTTAGGGGCAGAATCAAATCCATCTCCAAAAAAGATTTCTTGCCAGTCGGCATTGGTAATCCCTCCTCTTTTTAAAGTAAAAGCAGGCCCTGCCCAAGTTCCATTATCTTGCATGCCACCATAAATATTATACGGAAAATCATCATCTACATTCACATGGTAAAACTGGCCAACAGGTAAATTGGTTACAAAGCGCCAAGTATCTCCGCCATCTTTAGAAATATTCATTCCCCCATCATTTCCATCAATTAAATACATTGGATTGGTTGGCGAAATCCAGAAAGCATGGTGGTCAGGGTGGACGTTATTGCCATAATCAGCGATAATATCAAACGTTTTTCCACCATCCGTACTTCGAGAAACATAAGTATATAAACTGTAAACTCGATTTTCATTTTTATGGTCAACAAAAATATCGTAGTAATAAAAAGGTCGATTCCCAATATTTCGGTGAGAAGAATGCTTTTTCCAAGTTGCACCACCATCCATAGATTTAAATAGGGCATTTTCTTTCGCTTCAATTAAAGCATAGACCACTTTGGGATTAGAAGGGGCAAAAGACAAGCCCATTCGACCTAAATTTCCTTTCGGTAAACCTTCTTTGTCGGTTAATTTCTTCCAACTCGCTCCACCATCATAGGTAATATACATGCCTGAACCTGGACCACCACTATTAAAAAAAGCAGGGGTTCGACCAAATTCCCACATCGCCGCAATCAATTTATTTGGATTATTTGGGTCCACCACCAAATCGGCAATTCCAACGCCTTCATTTACATATAGGACTTTATCCCAATTATTGCCACCGTCGGTTGTTTTAAAAACACCTCGACTTTCGCTAGTTCCCCATTGTGCGCCTTGTGCGCCCACATACACCGTTCCCGGTCGAGTTTCATCAATAATTATTCGGTGAATCACTCTGGTTTCTTTCAAACCTTTAAAGGTCCACGTCTTCCCTCCATCAATAGATTTGAAAATTCCAGCGCCACTATTTTGCGAGTTTCGAGGGTTTCCTTCTCCTGTTCCGACCCAAATTTCCGCAGGATTGGCTTGATTAATTTTAACAGCCCCAATCGACAATACATGTTGTTTGTCAAAAACAGGTACCCAAGAAATACCGCCATTTTCACTTAACCAAACGCCACCAGAGGCCGTTCCCGCAAAGATTCGATTCTCATCCGATAAATCGACATCAATAGCGGTGACTCGACCACTCATACCAGCTGGTCCAATATTTCTGGCTTTCATGGATTTGAAATGCTCGGCATTAAAATCTTGCGCCGTTAGTAAAAAGGTAAGGCTTAAAAAAACTAGGGTGATTAGTTTATTCATGTTCGTGCTTTATGTAATATGATTTGATAGGGCAAAGGTAGTAAAAGAAATGAATTTTGAGGCGTGGGGATTTTGAGGATATTCTGATTATTGTACGCGTGGACGCAAAGTATTGATTGATAATCGGTAATTCATATATTAGACTAGATAAAATTGATAATTATCCGTGACTCTTAATTAATCTGCGGCAGTAATTTTATACCGCAGATTAATTAAGGAACACAGATATTAGAACGGGTAGTAATTTTTGTTTTATCTAGTAAACCTATCCAGAATCGAACTGGAATCTTCTGGCTCAAAACCAGACGTGATAACCATTATACCATAGGTTTAGTTAGAGCTTGTTGGGAATTTATCTCCAAAAACAAACTCCCAACAAGCTCTTGGGTGTAAGACGAGACTCGAACTCGCATCTTTCATCTTCACAGGATGACGCATTAACCAATTATGCTACCTACACAGTCGGGAAGACCCGAATCGAACGGACTAGTCCATGTTTCCAAAACACAGATGCTTAAACCTTAGTCACTTCCCGATATTTTAATCATAAAAAAAGCCTCATAGAGACGAACTCTACAAGGCTTTTTTAGTATTGCACATACAATAACCGTTACCATAGAGTTGCCCTATCGTTTATCGGTTGCGGTTGATGTGTATTGCTGAAATTCATTTTTTATTCTTTTTAAATGCTTATTTTTTGATGATGGTTTTATGGGATTCGAGGGTATAACTTTTGTTTTTTGGAAATAGTTCCTTTTAGAGGAAAACCAATGAAAATAGAGTTAGCCGTCAGTTTATTCTTGATGTATAGTTTTTGAAACTAGATGGTATCATTTAGGAAACAAAATACAAAAAACAGTCCCCTCCCCATAAACAGACCTTAAAGAAATAGTCGCTTGATATCGACGCAATATTTTTTGCACGGTAGACAGACCAATACCCGAACCTTCATAAGTATCTTTGCTATGTAAGCGGGTAAAGAGTTGAAAAATTTTTTGTTGGTCTTTCTCTTGAATGCCAATCCCATTATCTGCAAATTTAAAAGTATAATGAGTGGGAGATTCCGTACAGGTCACCTTAATAATCGGGTCAATTGTTGGGCGTTTAAATTTGATGGCGTTGGAAATAATATTTTGGAAAACCTGCAAAATTAGGGTGGAGTGTGCTTGGATTTTAGGTAGGTTGGTATAGTGGAGTTGCACTTTATTTTCCTTTATTTGAATAGCTAATCGGTTTTTAATTGTATCCAGAATGGCCATCGTATCAACCATTTCTAAGGGTTGTTTACTTTGGTCAGATTTCGCATATAATAAAATTTCATCAATAAACTTTACCACATCTTTGGCAGAAGTCGTAATGAATTGCATATAAGCTAAACTATTTTTAGAAAGTTGGTCTTTTAAATCCCTTTCCAATAAATAGGTGAAACTATTGATAGTTCGGATAGGCTGTTTTAAATCATGGGCAATTCTATGAGCAAATTCCGTTAATTCTTGATTGACGGACTGGAGTTGAATAGATTTTATTTCTAAATCCTTTTTTTGTGCAACTATTTTTGCATTGGCTAATTGTAGTTCTTCATTTTGATTGGCTAAAAAAACACGCTCTTTTTCTATTTCATTAATTTCAAATTGGAACTGCAGATTTTTAGTGGTTCGATTACTAAATGCTGCGTTCAATTCTTTATTTAAAGCGATATATTTTTTAAAGTAATACTTAAGGTTTTGCTGGTCATTAATTTCTGTTAAACCTTTTAAATAGACTTCCATCATCACCCTTAATTCCTTTCTTAAAATGCCCTTTTTATCTAAGGTATCTACTGCTTTTTTTAAATAATTGACGGCTGATTTAAAATTTCCTTCTCCCAAAAGAATAGCACCAAACAAATAATCACAGGCGATTAGGTATTTAATTAACTGATGTTTTTTAACCGAAGTTTCTGTTGCTTTATGCACAAGTCTAGCCTGTGCGTAATTTTCTTGTTTCAGATAAACCTTAGTCAAATTCTTTAAAGAAACCGCTTTTAAATCGGGTGTTAAATGTGGGTGTTCTAAATTATTTTTAAAAATGGTTGCTGCTTTTTCAAGTTGTTCTAATTCAAAATAAGCATGGCCGATATTATTTAAAATTTTGATTGTTTGGATGGGTTGATTCAAGGTCTGTGTAATGTGGAGACATTTTTTATTAAACGCTAATTGCTTAGTCCTATCCCCTAAATTACCATAAATGAGTGCCATATTTTTCCAGCATTGAGCTTCTTTTCCTAAATCTCCTGAATCGGAAAAGTATTGCAGCGCTTGGAGGTTTTTAGCTAAAGCTTCTTTATAAGCGCCATTTTCCATCAATACTTTGGTCAAAGCAATTCTAACAATGGCAATCTCTTGTTCATCTTGACGAGCAAGTGCTAAAGCTTCATTTTTGGTAAAAAATTGATAAGCTTCTATTGGATTGGTGAAGGTATCTTCTGCTTGATTGACAAGGTTTTCGATTTTTATGGTATTGGTAGTTGTCATAGTACTAACTATTATCAAGGGGAGAGCTATGGTAGATTAAGCGTTGGTTTAGATACTGTTTTTGTTTAGGATGCGAAACTAGAAAAAATCAGTTACCAAGAAGGGGTTTTAACTTTAGTATACTTACAAATTTTATACCTAAAATTTTTCAACAGCTAATAATAAGGATTTCTATTCCGGTTGTTTAGCGGTCGAAAAACTTTATTAAATAGGAACTGAATTCAGAAAAGTGAATTGTTTTTCATATTTCATTACATTGTTTAGAAAGTGAATACAGGCAATTCCAATAAGCCTTAAATGAAAAACATCGAACCCCCAAAGAATCCGATGCATAGTATCCGTAAGAAATAGAAAACTATTTTATCCTTTTTCCATTTTGCAACTGGAAGTAGTTCGTTGATTAATAAACCCTTTTTTATATTGCTGAAGGCGGTGTTTTCAAAAAAGGTACAGTAGCAAATCTCAAGAAATAGCGCATTACATTTCCAAGACCCCATCCATAATCAGTCTATCCATTTTTACATTAAAAGTTTTTCGCTGATGCGTTTGCGGAAAAGGCGTTTCGGGGATGGGTAAATTTAAAAAAGTACATAAGGGGTTCCATCCATCTTTAACACTAAAAACTAGCAATTTATCCTTTGGGATAATAGTTTTGACCCGTTCCGTATGCGCCAAGTAAGTGTCAATCGCAAAAGCTTTATCCTCAAATTTATTTTGAAATTGTTTGCCCCAAATCACTTTATCATTATATTGAAAAACTGGGGCTACCTTGCGCATATCGGAAGACCTCACTAAGTTATAGAACAATCTTAGCCCCTCTTTTACGTTTTTTGGTTTACCTCTATAAATAGTTTCCCGTACGCTGGCATACCATTTTTCAGGGTCTCTGATGGTATGTACAAACTTTGCATCGGGATATTTTTCTAATAAGGTTTCATAATATAGACAAATTGGATAATCTGTAACAGTATTAAATCCCTCAAATAACGCAGCCCAATCAGTTGTTCCATTCTTTTCAAAGGCTTTCAGGTATTTTATTCTTTTGGGTTGATTGAGTAATTCTGTCATGTGGAAACATTTACCACCATAAAGTTGCTCTAAAGCCTTTTTTAAGGACATCGTACCTGTCCTACCTAAACCAGTTCCTATTACTTTCATTATTATCTTTTTATTAAGAGCTTGTTGGAAATTTATCCTTTGGGCTAAAAAAGCGTCTTTTTAATCTCCAAAAACAAACTCCCAACACGCTCTAAGTTTTTGATGAATACTACCGCTTACTTTTTAGGATACGAGAAAAAGGATAGGCTGCGTTGCCTGCTAGGACATGCCTATGAAAAAAATAAACTAGCATTAATGCTTGCTATATTGAAAAAAAGCACCGAATCCAAAAAGAATCCGATGCTAATAACCCCAAAATATTAAATCTGTGCTTTAAAGTTAAGCTGTAAAAGGCACCGAATTCAAAAAAGAACTCGATGCTTCAAAACCCGTAAATAATAGATTACTATTTTTTAAAACCTAAAACTCAGCCCCAAACTCACAATATCCGCGGTCAACCCAGTACTCCGTTCATAATGGCTATATTTCAAATCAATACTTTTCAACATAAAAATCGGACGTTTTTTGAAAGGTAGTTTAAAACCGCCAATCCCTCCTGCGGGCGAATACCGAATACCTAAACCATAAGTCTGACTATTCAAAGCTGCTAAATCGTAATCGGAAGTTCGGAACTCGTCATTGACCGAATGTTCTTTATAGGGTTTAAAATAATCTACTGCCGTTTGGGTATGATAGCGATAAAACGGATAAACCGATAAAAAACGATTGATTTTGACGGGCAATTCTACACTTGCAGTATGCGCCTGCATGCCCCAATCATCCTGGTAATAGCGGTAATAAAAGCGAGCAATAAGATTTTCTAATACATGATAATTCAACCGAACCCCAATTGGGATTTTCAACCGTGAACTTGGAAGGATTTCTATATCTGCTCGATTGCGTTCCTGAAAATATACTCGATGAAATGGGGTAGATAATAAACCATTCATATAAGTAGCTTCTAATTGTATCGATGCTTGCATGCGTTTATTCAACACCTGAGAAATAGTCAAGGATGCATTATAAGACTGCCGTTTATTTGTAGGTAAACTTACTCGTCGCCTAATTTCTCTAGGGAAAAAGAATTCCCATTGGTCAATAAAAGCTTGGGCATTTAAACCGATGGAGGTATTCTGGCTTTTGGACGTCCAGTTATAATTAATGCCTGCTGTCAAAGATTGATAATCGTACTCGGTACTTCCACCAATTCTTGCGCCCCACGTCTGTTGGTCGTCTATTTTATAAGAGAAACCGATATTGCCATGAATCCTTGTATCATGTAGAGAATCAGATGATACTTCACTATCAATCGCATCGGTAGAAGCCGAAGAATAAAAGTCAGCACCTCCATCAATTTTCAATTTCAACTTTTCATTCATCGGTACGGACAAAATCACTTTGCTCGTATAATCAGTCAATAATTCAGTACCAATCCCACCTGTTACCGCCGAATTATTGCCATCTTGTTGGTAATAAGAAGCCAGAATATCTAACTCAACAGGTTCTATTTTAAAGCTCGGTAGCGCCGTAGAATCCAATTCAATTTTTGGCTTTTTATCCTTTTTGGAAAACACATTAAAGCGATTCCATTTAGTGGTTTGTGCCTTCATTTCTTGCGCCCAAAAGAGTAAGAACATCGCCAGGCTGACAATCGTTAATTGCATCCGCACCCTCCTCCTACTTTACCTCCGTTTGCACCAGAAGCACCTTCTCGGTACGTTTGAAAATTCGTCTCAAAATATTCTACTTTTCGAGCCGCTAAATCCATTTCTTCGTCATTGAGGTACATTTTTTGGTACCCTTTGACGGATGCGCAAGACGTCAGGACGCTTGCTAGTACTCCGAAGAGGAGGAGTCTTTTTAATTTTTTCATATTCTTTACGGGTTGACAGGATTTGAGACCTTTTATGCTCAAATCTGTGGGTTAATAACTTTATTATTATTCGATGAATCAAGTCTCCAGATTTGATTCGACTATCTGGTCGTCTCCAGACGACCGTTATCCATACTATTTACGGTCGTCTGGAGACGACGAGATAGGGATTTCAAGTCTGGAGACTTGAAATATCGGTATCTAGGTGAATAGCTATTTATACTTGCAAATTATCTGAGTACCGAATCTCGCCTTGATGATTGACCAACAAACATTCGATACCTTTTAAGCGGTTAATCAAAGCGAGGCCTTCTACTTCTCCTAAAACGGTAACGGTCGTCGCCAAAGCGTCCCCTAATTCTGGATTAGGACAAACGATACTCACACTTTTCACGCCTTCTGCTGGCTCACCTGTTCGGGGGTCAATGATGTGTGAATACCGTTTGCCGTTAATCAGCGCGTATTTTTCGTAGCCACCCGATGTGACCACCGAGCCATTTGGTATATTTAAGGACGCCAATACCATATCTGTTTTTTCTGGGTCAGGAATTTTAATCGTCCAATGGTCTTTATTCATCGGTTGTCCCCAACATAATAAATCACCAGAAGCATTGACCAACCCATTTTCGATGCCCATTTGCCCCATGACCACTCTTGCCCGCATGGCGGCATAGCCTTTGCCAATAGCGCCAAAACCGATTTTCATTCCTTTTTTTGCTAGTAAAACCGTTTGTCTATCTTCATCCAGAATAATGTGTTGATAATTAATCAGTTCTCTTAATCGGGCTATAATAGCAGGAGAAGGCATGGTACTTTCTTCGTTCGTAATTTTCCAATAATCTCTAGCTACCGTTCCGCTAATATCAAAAGCACCTCTGGTTATTTTAGAAACTTGAATACTTCTTTTGATTAATTCAAACAATTCTCTATCGACCTTAACCGATTGAATACCCGCCTTTTTATTAATCTGCCCCGTTTGAGATGCTGGTCGCCAAGAGGAAATTAATCGCTCAATTCTTTCTATTTCTTTGACGCCTACTCGCAATGCATCCCAAGCAACTTGTGGGTTATGATGAATGGCAGTTAAGGCAAATTTGCAACCCATTAAACCTAAATGATGGCGATGGGCTTTGGCTTTTGGTGGTGCTAATGTTACGGGCATTTTTGCTTATTTTTTAGTTAGGAAGAATTGGTATTAGGTATCGGATAACAGGTGTCGGGTGTCAGGTTAGATGCGTTCCTTCGCCTAACCTGATACCTGATACCTAGTACCTGACACCTTTAAATTTTCGGCTGCATCAATCGCACATATTCCTTCGCCGACAGCCTATTATTATAGTCCACTTCTGTAATCACAGAACCATCTGCATTGACCAATACCATGAGGGGGAATTGTCCTTTTGGATTATATTGTTCGGCTAATTTTTCATTATGTGCCTGTTGTTCTTTCGATAATCTATTTTTTCTTTTGTAAGGGAAATCTAATTCTAGGAGGACTAAATTTTCGTCCGCAAAAGCGGTAAAATCCTGCTGGGTAATTACTTTTTCTTTTAACTGGATACAGGGTTTGCACCAATCGGAACCAGAGAATATCATTAAAATCGGTTTATTGTCTGTTTGTGCGGCAGTTTTAGCAGCTTCTATATTATGCAAAAAGTTTTGAGCATAACTACTAAATGGCATTAATAAAAGGATGAAGGCGCTTAGGCTGATGATTTTGGATTTCATATTTACAGGATGAATGAGCGTTCCCGCAGGGTGAATGTTCGGGGAACATTCAAGCGAGTGAACCGCAAAGCGGACGGGATAGCTCAGGATTTATTCAAGATGAACAGGATTGTGTAGAAGTAGCTTAGGGATCTTGCCTGAGTAGTTATTTTACTTAGGTTAGAAGGCTGAACTAGTAACACAAAATCTATTTTAGTATGTTAAATTCCCTGTTGGTTAAAAAATAATAACTGATTGTTTGGTAAATAAACGGAACTACTTTTCAAATCATTATATTCAAATCCATGATTGGGAATGAAACGGAGAATTGGTAGGATGAAATGGAGAAATTGCCGATGAATTTAAAAAAAAACGCTTAAAAATTACGAGCAGGCAACTGACCTCGCTTCTTTTACCGTATAGGGGAGTATTAACAAGAAAATGGATTAGAAAATGGGAGTTCTTAAGGGGAGTAGCTTAATACTACTTTATAATAAATGAATTAGTCTATTTCCTTTTTTGAAGCCAACAAATTTTTTTATCCTAAAATAGGGGAAATCCTTTTAAGTATTGTCTAAGCAATAAGTCTTCTTAACATAAACAACTCACTTATTGATTAGAGCCTTTACTTTATAGAGAACTATCCTAATGTAGCATCCCGTCCGCTTTGCGGTTCATTCGCATGAAGGTCTACTAGACCTTCACCCTTCGGGATTGCTCATTCATCTTTTTGTTCACCTAAACTTAAAGCTTATCAAAACGCTAATCATCGAAGACGAGGCATGGACTGCTAAGAAATTAGCCCATCAATTAGGACAAATTAATCCAGCTATTGAGGTCGTAAATACCTTTGATACGGTAGAAGATTCTGTAAAGTATCTGACTGATAACCAATCAGTTGATTTGATTTTTATGGACATTCATTTGGCGGATGGAACGAGTTTTGACATCTTCCGACAAGTAGAAGTCAATGCACCCGTGGTTTTTACTACGGCTTATGACCAATATATGGTAGATGCTTTTCAACATCATAGCATTGACTATATTTTGAAGCCTACCAAAAAAGAAGCGCTAGAACAAAGTTTGAAGAAATATAATCGTTGGTATAATGCCCCAGATATGTCGAATTATGCGACTTTATTGCAATGGGATTCGGCGATTAAAAAAGTATATAAAGAACGTTTTTTAGTACAAGCAGGTAAAAAGTTATTGCCTATTTCTGTAAAAGATATGGCTTATTTCTATGCGGATGCTAAATTTGTTATGGTTGCGTTGAAAAATGGTCGGGAGTATATCGTCAATCATACTTTAGCAGAATTAGAACAATTAATCGACCCTGTGCAATTTTATAGAATTAACCGTAAAGCAATTGTTAATATTGATGCTGTAAAGAGTTTGCAAATGGGCAAAAATTATAAATGGATGTTGCATTTAGAGCCCGTACCAGATTTTAAAGTGCCGATTCCTACTGATAAATTGACGGATTTTAAGGAGTGGGTGAGTTAGTTGATTATTGATTATTAGTTGATTCATTATTATCCGTTGGACAATCAATTTACTGGGCAAGAAAGTACCCAACGGATTGATTGCCCAACGGATTTTTAATTTTAAGAAAAAATGTTGATTTTGAGGCATTATTTTTTACCTGACCATCTATTTAGTAACGCCTATTTTTCTAAAAATGACCTTGTTAAAAGGAGAACGAATACACTTATTTCCTGCCAACCTTAGTAATCGCCGAACAATTTTTAATTGGATGACAAAATCAGACATTGCTGCTCAAATGTTCGGTTTACCTACTTACCCAGAAATGCAAGCACCAGATTGGGAAGAATTTAAGGAGGATTACACCATCAATTATTTTACAGATGAGTTTCCTTTAAAAGGACGCTGCTTTATTATTAAAAAAGGGAAAAAGCATATTGGTCAAATCAATTATAACCCGATTAATATTGCCCAAAAATTAGTCGAATTAGATATTTGGTTGGCTAAAAGTGTTTTTACAGGAAAAGGATATGGAACAGAAGCCATTCAATTATTAGGCAACTATTTACACCAAACATTTAACTGCGAATTACTATTTTTGCAACCTTCTGCTAGAAATCCAAAAGCAATTAAAGTTTATCAAAAATTAGGGTTTAAAATAAGCGAAGAAATACCAGTTGGAATGGAGGTAGATTATTTTGATTCCGTTTTTATGATTAAAAAGATAGCAAAAAAATGAAAATTCACATCTTCGGCGCATCTGGTTCTGGTACAACTACTTTAGGCAAGGCATTGCATCAAAAAACAGGATATCGACACCTCGATGCTGACAATTATTACTGGGAAAAAACAGATCCACCTTTTCAAATAAAAATACCTTTAGCAAAACGCAATCAATTAATTACCAACCATTTTCTGGCACAAGCAAACTGTATTATTAGCGGGTCTATGGTCAGTTGGGGAACAGCATGGGCGAGTGCTTTTAACTTATATGTATTTCTCTATTTACCACCAGCAATTAGGATGCAACGATTAAGGGATAGAGAAATAGAACGCTATGGAGATTCCTTAAAATCGAATGAAAAAATTAGAATGGAATCTAAGGCCTTTTTGGATTGGGCTAGTCAATATGATGATGGTACTTTTCAAGGACGCAGTTTAGCAATTCATTTAGATTGGATAAAAGTATTGGATGGGAAGGTTTTAAAAATTGAAGGGGATACGACGGTAGAGGAAAGAGTGGATTTGGTTATTAAACAGTTAGATTTGGCATAAATTGATTATTTCAAAACTCGAAATTCAGATAAGTCTAACTCAAAACCTACTAATATATTTTCTCCTGATAATTTTTGATTAAAATCAGTTATCGTTTCAATACTACCATCTATTCTATAAATATAAGCTTTTTCTTTGTAAGGGTCTATTAGCCAAGCCAGTTTTACGCCGTTAGCTATCCATGATTTTTCCATTTTTTCTTTTACCTTTTTTAATCTATCACTTTTAGACCTTAATTCTACTACAAAGTCAGGAACAACTGGAATAAATTCATTTTCTATTTGTTCGCCAGTCATGGAATCCATTTTGTCTTGATTGACCCAAGATGCATCGGGGCTTTTGGTAGAACCATCTGGTAAATCGAAGCCTGTACTTGGGCTAAACGTTTCTCCTCCTACATGTTTTTCACACCAATTTCCTATTCTCCGATTTAGCTTGTTTTCGCGAATGCCACTTCCGCCTTTTATTGGTGCCATAAGGTTAATATTTCCATTTTTGTTGCGTTCCATTTGAAGTTCAGGGTAAAGCATGGCTAGATGCTTAAACTGTTCCTTTGAAAGCCCTTCAATAGTGCAAGCACCTCCAAGGTCAAAGATTTCTTGGAAAAGTGCTAATCTATTTATTGTTGAAACTGCGGTCATTTTACAAATGCATTAATTTTATTATCAAAACAACTTATCCAAAGATACTGATTTTTGATTTATTTTGTCGCTTTTTTTGATAAACTACTCCAAGGTCTTAAACCAATCCACCAAAGCTTTCCGCTGCCCAGCATCAATCCAAGCCTCATTATGCGCCACCATATAAGAGAGCATCGGCATTTCTTTTCCTTCCACCATTTCCACCATTTCTTCTATTTTATGTGCTTTCTTTTTAGCAGAATAAGTGGACCAAGTGGAGTAATTTAAATGTTTATTTCCATTATCTACATGTCCTTTTATCCACCAAGCCAATGGTTGAATATTCGTATACCAAGGATATTTGGTGGTATGAGAATGACAATCGTAGCAAGCGGTTTTTAGCATAGCAGCAATTTCCGTAGGCGGCTTGGTGTTTTGAATAAAATCTTGGGCAGTATCTACTGGTGGGTTGGTTTTGTCAATTGGGAAAAATTGAGTAATGACTAATAGAATGGCGATAACCATTGAGACCGTTTTTATAATTTTTTTCTTTTCCATAATGAATGCTGTTTTATGATAATCAACTCAAATGTAACCGATAAATTAATATTCATTGCTATTTTACCTGAAATATTTTACAGATAAAAGAGGGAATAAAAAATACTCACTCCTCAAAAAAAGAGAAGTGAGTATACTTGCATTATTGGTATAGTTGATTGAGTACCTTTTTTAGGGAACTAAAACGGTATCAATTACGTGCACGACTCCGTTATCTGTGTGTATATCAGCTACAGTTACCTGAGCACCATTGATGAAAACACCATCATTATTAATAGAAACCGTCAAATTGTTGCCTAGTAAAGTAGAAAACTGTAAACCATCAGAAAGATTGCCTGATTTGGCTACTCCCGATACAACGTGGTATAGCAATACATTTGCTAAGGCCCCCGTTGGATCAGCAGTTAGACTAGCGACTACATCAGCGGGTAATTTAGCAATTGCTGCATCAGTTGGTGCAAAAACGGTGAATGGACCAGCACTTCTTAGGTCATCGTCCAAACCAGCCGCTAAAATTAAAGCTTCTAATTGTGTGTGGTCAGGACTGTTAGTGATCACATCCATTACAGTAGATGCTAAAAGAACAGCTTCAACGACGTGAACGACACCATTTTGAGCGCGTAAATCCGTAATGCTTACTTTTACGTTATTGACAAACACTCCTGCATCATTAATGGTGAAGTTGATATTTTTACCAGCAAGATTAGAGACCATTGTGCCATCCATAATATTGCTAGAACTAGCCACACCTGAGGTTACATGATACAATAACACATTAGCCAAAGCACCTGTTGGGTCTGCTACCAAGGCATTTACTACTTCCGTTGGAAGGGCTGCAAATGCATCATCTACTGGTGCGAAAACAGTAAAAGGGCCGTCTGTTTTTAAATCATCATCAAGCTGGGCAGCTGTAATTAAACTGTTTAATTGCGTATGTACTTCGCTGCCTGCAATAATGTCCATTACCGTTGCAGGTAAATCTTGTCTGGATGGGGCAGTAGGGCCAGGTATCAATACCGCATCAATTACGTGTACCACACCATTACTTGCTTTGATGTCTGCTACACTCACCAAGATATTATTGACAAAAATACCATTGTCATTTACAGAGAAAGTAACATTTTGACCCAATAAAGTACTGATAGCTAGGCCATCAGAAATATTTGTACCGTCTGCTACACCAGAGGTAACATGGTAGGTCAATACATCAGTTAAGGCACCTTTAGGATCTGCTAACAGTCCTTCGAGAACTGCTGCATCAACCATAGCAAAAGCAGCATCGGTAGGTGCAAACACCGTAAAAGGTCCATCACCAGCTAAAGCACCTTCTAGTCCAGCTGCTAATACAGCAGTTTCTAAGGTGTTGTGATTAGGACTATCAACGACTATATCTAAGACAGTCTGAGCGGTAAGTGTAAAGGATAAAAATAGAGAAAGAAGGGCTGATAAAAAGAATGTTCTTTTCATAATTAGAGTAATAATTAGTGGAAATACACATAATTATTTTAAGTATGGGTAACAGAGGTCTGTTACTTCTTTTACTTGATAGAAGTATGCTAATTTCCAGGTTTTGTAATTAAAAATTTTTCGAAAGTTAAATAAATAGAACGACGATTTGTTTAAGAAAAAATGTTAAAAAATAAGGAATATGTTGAATAGTTGTGTGAACGCTAAAGGTTTTACAATGATAGTTGACTATTAACAATTAGGTAGTCGTTTAACCTTATTAGGTAGTTGAAGAGTAGTTAGAATACGTAGAATACGGTATTTCATGATATTAAAATTGCACTTATTTTTGCATTATGCTTATCTAGATTCATTCTAATTAATTTTCAAGAAAAATAAACCATGATAAACCCTAAAGAAAAAACACCAACCGTTGTTATCAAGAATTAATGCAGTTAAAGGAAATGATGTTTGAGGCGATGTTGGTTTATGAGGCAGAGCAGTTAATTGGATATTGAAAAATAGTAAGTAGATTAAACTATAGATATAAAGCACTTTTTCTGTAATAGGGAAGGTGCTTTTTTGTTAATGCATAAAGCAATTATTATTATAATCTACAAGAACTAAGCAAGACCTCACAAGTATTAGGTATCCCTATACCTAACGTTAGGTACTAATCGAACCACTAAAAAAAGGTATTTCTTTTTCTTTAATCGTACTGTATCTTTGCATTATCATTCTTAATTAGACAAAGTCTAAATAAAAACAAGACAATGAGGGTTATAATTACAGCGTTATTCATTTTATCATCTTTAGGGTTATTTGCCCAATTATCAGACCCTTCTCAAAATACCGCAGATAGATTATTAGGCGGGACAAATAATTTGAATATAGCAGGTTATGCGGATATAGATTTTAATCAACCATTAGGCGGCGGACAGCGAAATAATGGAAATTTGGACATTCACCGACTAGTGTTATTATTTGGCTATAAATTCGATAAACGTACCTCTTTTGTTACGGAAATAGAGTTTGAACACGTCAAAGAATTAGCGGTAGAACAAGCTTTTGTGAATTATCGAGTCAACCAATATTTTAATTTTAGAGGAGGTTTACTTTTAATCCCAATGGGCATTGTTAATGAATATCACGAAGGCCCTTCTCGGCACGGTGTAGAACGACCAAATGTGGATAAATATATTGTGCCAACCACTTGGCGAGAATTAGGATTTGGTTTTACAGGTAGAATCGATGAATTGGCGATGAAATATCAAGTCTATATGGTCAATGGTTTTAATGGCTTTGATGGCACAGGCAAGTTTACAGGTAAAAATGGTTTGCGGAGTGGTCGTCAAAAAGGAGCAGAATCTTTTTCTAGTTCTCCTAATCTGTCTACCAAATTAGATTTTTATGGTATTTCCGGTTTAAAACTAGGAGTAGCAGGTTATTTTGGGGATTCTCAATCTACTTTGTATGATGGTGTTGATAAAGATGATGACGCATCGCTTGCTAGAGCAGATAGTTCTACGATAGGAGTTGCGATGGTAGGTATAGACGCCCGATATAATATTAAAGGCTGGGAATTAAGAGGACAATTGAATTATACAAGTCTTTCTAATACGATGGCGTATAATGCTTTTACAGGGAATGACGTAGGTAGCAAAATGAGTGGTTATTATTTAGAAGCCGCTTATAATGTCTTCCAAAAAAATCAGGAAATTAAATCAGAATTATTCCCTTTTTTCCGCTACGAACAATACAATACGCACCAATCTGTTGAAAGAACGATTGAGCAAAATAACGCCTTCAAACGAACAGAACTAACGGCTGGGTTAACTTGGAAAATAAACCCTGGGACGGCATTGAAATTGGATTACCAATGGTTAAAAAATGATGCGGATGATGGGTTTAATAATCAATTGAATATTGGTCTTGGCGTATGGTTTTATTAACTATAGAATCTCAGCATGGACGCCCTCATAACCCTATTAATCTTATAACCTCATCAAGCTCATAACCTTAAAATAATGAAAAATTTAATCAAAATTACCCTTACTTTTTGCTGTTTATTTTTTGTCTTGGGTAATGTGATCGCCCAAGAAAGAACAAATAAAATCAACAAAAAAATAAGCAAGGGGATTGCTAAATTATGGCCCGAGCGCAATATTGTAGAAGTAGATATTGCAACGGATGTAACCTATGAGTTAGAGTTGTTTTTTGAAGATAATGAAGTTAAGGAATTGCTAGAGAATGACGCAACAGTAGGGTATATGCTTTTCCGACGAGGATATGGTTGTCAAATAGGAGGTTGTGGAAATGGCGATTATGCGGACGGAACTACTTGCTCTGCGGATGGCGGGACTTATGAGACTTTTGATTATGTGGTGTTTTTTGATAAAGATGTATCCGTTTTAAAAATGAATGTGGTCGATTATCCAGGGGACTATGGTTATGAAATTTGTGGTAAAAATTGGCTCAAACAATTTATTGGTTACCGTGGAAAGCCACTCCAGTATAAAGCCGATATAGATGGTATTTCAGGGGCGACGATTTCAGCGAATTCTATTACTTCAGACATTCAAGACGTACATGCTTATATGACTAAATTAATTACTACTCAAAAGGAAGGGGGATTAACGAGGTCAACAGTAGCTAATAATGAGGAGCAAAAATAATAATAAAACTCAATTAGTACCCGTCGAATGAATTTTCCATGACATTTTAAAGTCAAGTTGAGACCTGCCGTAAAATGTCTAACTATCTTTCTCCTTGTACCTCTGTCATTTCAAGCAACATTTGGAGGTGTCAGATACGGAGTACACGCTGAAGGTCGGTGACGGGAAAGCCTGAAGGCTTTGCTACCAGTTTACCCCTCAAAAATACCAGTACTCAAATACCTATCTCCACGATCACAAATAATACAAACAATCACCCCCTCATCAATGGTTTCTGCCAAACGACTAGCTGCTAAAACAGCCCCACCAGAACTCATACCTGCAAAAATACCTTCCTCTTTAGCTAAGCGACGCATCATTTTTCTAGAGTCTTCGCTAGAGACATCCAAAATCCAATCTACTCGCTCAGGGTCATAAATTTTTGGTAAAAATTCAGGTGACCAGCGGCGAATACCAGGGATTCTAGAACCATCAACTGGTTGTACACCAACAATTTGAATAGCGTCATTTTGTTCTTTCAAAAAACGGGAAGTTCCCATAATCGTACCAGTCGTACCCATAGATGAAACAAAATGGGTGACTTTTTGGTCAGTATCTCGCCAGATTTCTGGGCCTGTGGTTTTATAATGTGCCCCCCAGTTATCAGGATTGGCAAATTGATTGAGGTTTAAATAGCCGCCTTGGTTGACCAAATATTGGGCATATTCTCTGGAGTATTCAATGGTTTTTTCTGCGGGTGTTAGAATGACATCCGCACCGTAGGCTTTCATGGTTTGCACCCGTTCTGCCGTCGCACTTTCGGGCATAATTAAGGTGATTCCAATATCAAACTGTGCGGCAATCATTGCCAAAGCAATTCCTGTATTCCCACTCGTCGCTTCCACCAATTTGACGCCCTTCTTCAAATCGCCTCTATCCAAAGCGCATTGAATCATGTTATAAGCGGCTCTATCTTTGACACTTCCACCAGGGTTATGTCCTTCTAATTTGCCATAGACTTTGACCTTTGGCTTATTAATGATTTTTTTAATTTCTACTAAAGGCGTATTGCCTACTAAATCGACTAAATTCATATTTTAATTTGAAAATTTCCTAAATACCCTTCGCCATCTTCGCCTCCTGATTCAATCCTTTATAATACACCCTAGAATTGGGCAAAACACTTTTCGTTATCCAGACATTTCCGCCAATCACACTATCTTTTCCAATTACGGTTTTGCCGCCTAAAATAGTTGCTCCTGCATAAATAACTACATTATCTTTAATGGTCGGATGTCGTTTGGTCGCTGCCATTTCTTTTTTGACACTTAATGCACCCAAGGTAACCCCTTGATAAATTTTTACATTATTACCAATATGGGCAGTTCCTCCAATAACTACGCCAGTCCCATGGTCAATGCAGAAATTATCGCCAATACTTGCGCCAGGATGAATATCAATGCCTGTTCTATTATGCGCATGTTCCGTTAAAATTCTTGGGACTAAAGGCACCTTTAAATGACAAAGTTCATGTGCTAAACGATAAACTGCTACCGCATAAAATCCAGGGTAAGTTCGAATGACTTCTGCATCACTCATCGCCGCAGGGTCGCCACTCATCATGGCACCTGCATCCATTAATAATTTTGCTCGAATGTCTGGTAATGCGGTGAAAAAGGTATCCGCAAGCTGCTGGACATCTTTGTTTAAAGCGCCATTCAAATCGGTTAGGATGTTGATTAATTCAGCTTTGATATTGGCGAAATCTTGCTCAAATTCAGACATTCTCTCATACCGTTTGTCCGATAATTGAGGAAATAGAATTTGCAATAAGCCAGTAATGAGGCTACAAATGACCTCTGGCGAGGGCATGGCTTTATTTTTTCGATGTGCTTCGTATAATTGAAAGAGGAATTCTTTTTGGGACATTTTTTGTCGTTAAATTTAAGCTTCGAGTAATTTTTGTTTGGCGAAAGCTACTTTAAAATGAACAAGGTCTAAATTGCCAATATATCTTTAAATGAGACAAAAGGTGTAAAAGTTTCACGAAGCTTAAATTTAACAAGTGGTTATCATTGAATAATTAATAAAGTACTAACGGTAGTCGTAGCAGTTTGAAATTGAACACTATATTGCCCATTTGGTAGATTCGTAATATCCAATAATTCTCTAGAAAGAGTTTGTTCAATTTGTTGTTGCTGCACCAATCGCCCTAAATTATCAAAAATGCGGATAGTCGCTGCTTGATTTACTTGATTATCTGGCAGCGTCAGTTGGACTTGGTTGGTAGCAGGATTGGGAAATAGTTTAAAGCCAAGTTGCTGAAAAGTAGGCGGAATACTGGTGGAGGTTTCGACTACTTGAATTTGAAAAACTTTAAAGGTCGCTAAGCCATCACTATCGGTTGCTTTGAAGACAATTTGATAAGGCCTGGTGCGAATATCAACTGCTGTTGGGGTCCAGCTAAATCGACCATTTAAAACAGACAATTGCTGTTTTTGGTCGAGCGTAGTATTGTTCTGAATGGATTCTCCCGTAATGGTTAGTAAGGCGACACCATTAAAATCAAAATCATCTTCGGAATCATAAATAGAAAAATCTAAATCAAGCGTCTTACCGAATTTAATGGATAACTGTTCTGATTCATTATTCGGAAAAGTGATTCTTGGGGGTAAATTTTCGTCTGGCTTGATGAGAATTTGCATATCTCGAATAATTTCCTCGGTTAATAAGCCATCTCTAAAAGCTTTTACTTTAATGGCAATATTATATTGTCCAACAATTTGAGGACTATCCCAAACCAATAAGCCTGTTTTTTCATTAAACGTATAGCTATTTTCTACTCCTGCGCCAATTTGGTCAATCGGCATATAATTGGGCACAACTTGGTCATTACTCATCAAAGGCGTTACCAATTCATAAGCAACACTATCTCCATCTAAATCAACAGCATTCGGTGTGTGCATAAATGGTTGACGAACAAAACCAACATCAATGGGTGCAATTAAAAGGGTAGGGGATTGGTTGCTTCCACCTTCTAAAAGCAGGTTTCGTAAGGTAAAAGTTGTTTGTAAATGAAATGGAACCTGGTCAGAATTAGGTGGATTGACATTTAAAATGCCTCCATTTCTATTCGGGTCAGACATGGACAGCGTATAATTACCTAGTGGTTTGCGCAAGAAGTTAGCGGCAGTTAATATTCTTCAATTT
>JAFMDF010000099.1 GCA_017857395.1 Bacteroidota bacterium
GTTAAGTGTTTGTTCTAGTTCTCTCTGAGTGTTTGTTCGTAGCCCTTAATGAATCCTAATGTTTGTCTGTGTTTGTTGTTAAGTGTTTGTTGTTAAGTGTTTGTTGTTAAGTGTTTGTTGTTAAGTGTTTGTTCTAGTTCTCTCTGAGTGTTTGTTCGTAGCCCTTAATGAATCCTAATGTTTGTCTGTGTTTGTTGTTAAGTGTTTGTTCATAGTGGCTTAATGAATGCTGAAAGTTTGTTCTAGTTCTCTTTGAGTGTTTAAATGTAATAATTTTAGATAGACTGTAAAATGAAGGGGAAATTTGAGTGTTTGTTCAAGTTTTTGTTTAGAGTGAGTGTTTGAATAAAAATTTAAAATATTTTGAGTGTGTTGTTGCTTGAACTCAGTGTTTGTGGAAAGTTTTGTTTTTATCTAAAGTGGGGGAAAAATTGTGGGGAGGAAAATATAATTGTCTGTGTTTGATGATACAAATATAGAGCGGATTAATGTCACTGTCAAGCCTTTTGAAAACTTTTTTTCAAAAAAAACTATAATTTTATTTTTTATAACTCGTTGTGACATAGTCATTTACAACAAAATAGTTATATTAAAATATAAATAAGATTATAAAATATTCTTTTTCAGTAATTTAAATCAATTAAGCCTTTTTAAAAATGATTTTTCTTCATCAAAATATTTTTAAAAAAAAAATGAGATTAACTGCTTTTTTTTTTCTCACATCTGCAAAAACCTATTTTTAACTTATTTGTGACATTCAACAAATAACAAAATTTCAATTTAAAAACACACAACTATCTAATTATCAATTAATTATATTTCATTAAATAAAAACCTCTTCAATATTTATTTTTAACATTAAAAAATAACTTAACAAAAATTAACACTTATTTTACCTTGTCACAAATTAAGGACTAGCTATTTCTCTCTTTTCCCACTTCTTTTATTAAAAAAAGCTCAATTTCAATTTTTCTTTATTTTCTAACTACCTTTTCTTATTTTTAGCCCACTTTAGCAAAATCGCCTTGTGACACTATGAATTTATTTAAAATTTAACCCTGAAGCCTTTGTCTAAAGTTCCTAATTTTAATACCATAATTAACCTATAAAATCCACCATTAAATTGATTCTATGAAATATGTATTAGCACTCGACCAAGGCACAACAAGTTGCCGCGCCATCCTATTTAATAAGAAAGGAAGTATTGTAGCTGTAGAGCAACAAGAATTTACGCAAATATTTCCCAAACCAGGATGGGTAGAACATAATGCGCAAGAAATATGGCAAACTCAATTAAAAGTAACGCAAGCCGTTTTAAAGAATAATGATGTAGGAGCAGACAAAATTGATTCTATTGGTATTACCAATCAAAGAGAAACAACCGTTATCTGGGATAAAAAAACAGGCGAGCCTATTCATAATGCCATTGTTTGGCAGGATAGACGAACTGCGCCTTTTTGTGATGAATTAAAAGCAGAAGGCTGGGAACCTTATATCCGAACCAATACTGGTTTAGTTATAGACGCTTATTTTTCTGGCACTAAAGTCAAATGGCTTTTAGATAATGTCCCTGGCGCTAGAAAAAAAGCCGAAAATGGAGATTTACTTTTCGGTACAATGGATAGCTGGTTGGTTTGGTTGTTGACCGGCGGCAAAGAACACGTAACGGACTATACCAATGCTTCCAGAACACTCCTATATAATATAAGAGACTTAAAGTGGGATAAAAAAATCTTAAAACGATTTGATATTCCTGCGAAGATGTTGCCAAAAGTGAAGCCTTCTAGCCATATCTATGGTAAAACGGTTAAAAAATTATTTGGTGCGTCTATTCCTGTAGCTGGTATGGCTGGTGATCAACAAGCAGCCCTTTTCGGTCAAGCTTGTTTAGAACCAGGGATGGCAAAGAATACTTATGGCACGGGTTGTTTTATGCTAATGAATACGGGAGATACGCCTGTAGCGTCTAAAGCAGGTCTATTAACTACTATTGCATGGGGAATAGATGGTAAGGTGACTTATGCCTTGGAAGGTAGTGTCTTTATCGCAGGTGCGGCCATTCAATGGTTGAGAGATGGGCTAAAAATATTAGACGCTGCACCAGATTCTGAATTTTTCGCTAATAAAGTGGATGATAATGGTGGTGTTTATGTAGTGCCTGCTTTTGCTGGCTTAGGTGCGCCTTATTGGGATATGTATGCTAGAGGGGCTATTTTTGGTTTAACGAGGGGTTCTGAAAAAGGACATATTGTCAGAGCCACGTTGGAATCTTTAGCCTACCAAACTAGAGATGTCTTAGATGCCATGGAAAAAGATTCAGGCGTTCCATTGGCTGCTTTAAGAGTAGATGGTGGTGCATCCGCCAATAATCTATTGATGCAGTTCCAATCAGATATCCTAAAAACAAAGGTAGAACGGCCTACAATTATCGAAACAACTGCGCTTGGTGCGGCTTATTTAGCTGGCTTGGCAACAGGTTTCTGGACGAAAGACGATATTACTAAAGGTTGGCAAATTGATAAAACGTTCAAACCTAAAATGAAGGCTGCCGAACGAAAGAAGCTATATAGTGGCTGGCAGAAGGCGGTGAAGCGGTCTATGAATTGGGAGAACGACGAAGCTTAGTTGAGTGATGAGTGATAAGTGATGAGTGATAAATTATAAAACCTCTAGTCCTAAAAAAGACTAGAGGTTTTGTCATTTTGCCACTTCCTAAACTCAGAGAGAATATCAAGATTACCATTGATATTACTATTCCCATTGCCATTGCTATTGAAAATTATGGTTCCTAAAAAAGCATCTATTCCTCATTCTTGTTGAATTAGAACAGAAATAGCGATATTTTGCAACTTTTTTCCATAAAATTGACTGTATAAGAGAAAAATAGGCGTCTTATTAAAGAACGCTTTAAAATTTTACATTTTCAATTTTCAATTTTAGATTAAATTATAATGAGTACGGAGACTAAAGAATCGCTCAATTTTATTGAGCAAATGATTGAGGAAGATATTGCCAATGGCAAAAATGACGGACGCGTACATACCCGTTTTCCGCCTGAACCGAATGGCTATTTGCACATCGGACATACTAAAGCTTTATGTATTAGTTTTGAAACAGCGCAGAAATACGGCGGAAAAACCAATCTCCGCTTTGACGATACCAACCCATCGACTGAAGAAACGCATTATGTAGAAGCTATTAAGAAAGATATAAAATGGTTGGGTTTTGAATGGGACGGGGAAGCTCGTTTTGCTTCTGATTATTTCCCCCAATTATATGCTTTTGCCGTTGATTTAATCAAAAAAGGCTTGGCTTATGTGGATGATTTATCGCCAGAAGAAATGGCGGCACAAAAAGGTACGCCTACTAAACCCGGCGTGAATAGCCCAAATAGAGATAGAAGTGTGGAAGAAAATCTCGACCTTTTTGAACAGATGAAAAAAGGAGAACATCCAGATGGTTCTATGGTGCTGCGAGCAAAAATAGATATGACTTCTCCTAATATGCTGATGCGGGACCCGATTATGTACCGAATCAAGCATGAAAAACACCATCGAACAGGAGATGAATGGGTAATCTACCCAATGTATGATTTCACGCATGGGCAGTCGGACGCTATTGAAGGAATCACGCATTCTCTATGTTCTTTAGAATTTATTCATCACCGACCATTATATGATTGGTTTATTAAACATCTAGAAATTTTTCCTTCCAAGCAGACTGAGTTTGCTAGAATGAATGTGACCTATATGATTACTAGTAAAAGGAAACTTTTAAAACTAGTACAAGAGGGTTTAGTGACTGGTTGGGATGATCCTCGGATGCCGACTATTTCTGGTATGCGTCGAAGAGGCTATCCAGCAAAGGCATTGAGAGAATTTTGTAAAAAAGTAGGGGTTGCTAGGCGGGAAAATCTAATAGATATTAAATTATTAGAAAATTGTGTAAGGCAAGAATTGAATCAAACAGCTAATCGAATGATGGCAGTTTTAGATCCAGTTAAAGTGGTTATTACCAATTATCCAGAAGATAAGACCGAGGATTTAATTTTAATAAATAATCCGGAAGACGAGAGTGCTGGCAAGCGAGTAGTTCCTTTCTCTAGAGAAATCTATATCGAAAGAGCAGATTTTAGAGAAGATCCGCCTTCCCCTAAGAAATTTTACCGATTAGGCCCAGAACGAAATGTCCGACTCAAAGGTGCTTATATTATTAGAGGAGAAAGTTTTGTAAAGGATGAGAATGGAGTTATTACAGAAATACATGCTACTTATTATAAGGATAGTAAGAGTGGAGAAGATAATTCTGGTGTAAAAGCAAAAGGCGTGTTGCACTGGGTCTCTGTACCGCATGCAAAAGAAATTGAAGTCCGTAATTACGACCGATTGTTTACGGATGAAACACCAACTAATCATGAAGGTAAAGACTTTTTGGAGTTCTTTAACACCGAGTCTTTAAAAACGATTACAGGATATGGAGAGCCTGCTTTAACAAAAGTTAAATCAGGAGAACAATTCCAGTTCATGCGCATCGGCTATTTCTGCTGCGATCCTGATTCTAGCGAGGATAAAATAGTTTTTAATAAAACCGTTTCTTTAAGGGATGGGTTTAAGAAAAAGAAATAATTTAAAAAGGCGGTTGTGACAAACAATCGTCTTTTTTAGCCACCCTTTTAATTCGTAAAAACCTTATTTTCTACTGATATTTTATTTCGTAGGGGCAGTTTCACCAAAAAACGTTATAATTAGTCATTTTTTACCTCCACACAATAAAACAATTTAACCATAAAACCATATAAGCATCTTTTATGCCAGAACATAGATTCTCTAGTCAATATGAAAATAGTCAAAAGGCTTTTTACCATTACCAATCTCCTTTTAATAGTCGCTACTTGTGGCGCTTATTTAGCGCCATATATAGCCCCTTCCAATAGTACCGTCATTTCTTCCTTGGGTTTAGTTTTTTCTGGATTAGTTGTATGTAATTTTTTGTACTTTTTTATAGGCTTAATTTGGCAGTCTAAAATGGCAATGGTTTCTCTTTTGATTCTATTTTTGGGCTTTCCTTATGTGCAGAATACGGTTAATTTCTCGCTTCCTAAAACAGCATCAAAAAAACTTCAAACCCTCCACGTTGCCACTTATAACACGCAATTTTCTAAGCCTACTATTCTACCTGATGGCTCTCCTAATCAAAAAATGATAACGCAATTTGATAGCTTTTTAACAAGTGTCAATCATCTGGATATTCTAGGTGTGCAAGAGTGTGGTTGGCGAACTGCTGAAAGAATTCAGCAATCAATGAATTTTCCTTATAAACATACCA
Source organism: Bacteroidota bacterium (assembly GCA_017857395.1). Lineage (GTDB taxonomy): Bacteria > Bacteroidota > Bacteroidia > Chitinophagales > Saprospiraceae > JAFMDF01. The sequence goes on from JAFMDF010000099.1 coordinate 5,326, forward strand.
TAGAAGACATTTATACGGGCATTTACTCTAAACACCCCATCGTGAATAAAGGGTTTGTTGATTTTGGTCAACAAATTAATAAATGCCTTTGGGCGGATATAGCTATTGGTAAAGATACGATTCGCTTTTATACCGCTCATTTAGCACCCAATCGGCACGATGGCAAAATCCCTGCGGTTTTAGACCAAAATCAGCAAGAACAGGTCAATTATTTTAAAATATTTGGCATCTTCCAACATTACCCACCTTTCGCCTCCAAACGTGTCAAGGAAGCCGCTATGATTCGAGTGCATCAGCGAAAAAGTCCTTATCCATGTATTATTGCGGGCGATTTTAATGATCCTCCTCAAACCTTTATGTATGCGACCATAAGCGAAGACTTAAAAGATACTTTTCTGGAAGATGGAATAGGATTTGGTGGTACGCATAGCGGCCCAGTTCCTGGTTTGCGGATAGATTATATCTTAGTAGCTAATCAATTTAAGGTCATCAAACATCAAATTTTAGCCGAGCCATTTTCTGATCATTATATGGTCAAGGCTGCTTTGCAGTTTTGAAGAAAAAATTATATTTAATTTTTGCAAAAGATATATTTTCTGTCTTGTCGGATGGCTGCGTCGTCCAATGAGAACAGTGCAAAAATTAGTAAAAATATCATATTTTATATTTTAAAATATAAATAAACTGCTAATTATCAAACAATTACCTCTCTTTTAAGTTAAAGTTTCTATATTGTGTGCTGTACTAAAAACTCATTTAGCAAAACACCGAACTTAACCGCCCAACTTTTAGTCATCTTTTATGAGTCAAATAGATTTAAATTACCAAAAACCATCCGATGAAATCTTAACCTTAGTGGAAGCGCCTTTGCCGCCGCTTGTAAAGATGAACACCAAAGGTACTATCGCCATTTTACTTTACCGAGATGTCTATAAATCCATTGCCGAAATATCTGCCAAAGAAATGCGCTTAGCTGGATTACGGATTAATCCCATTACCAATATTTCTAGTCGAGAACGCTATTATTTTAAATTGACGATTAAAGATATTTTAGCCAATAAAGAATATCCGATAAAAGGTTTGCCTGCAAACGCCCAGCTAACCAATTTATCTTGGTCGCATCAAGAAAATAAAATAGCTTTTACCAATACAACGGCTAAAGGCGTGGAATTATGGGTGCTCGATATTGCTAAAAAGAAGGCAAAACGATTGACCGATGCGACATTGAATGCCAATTTAGGTGTTCCGTTTATGTGGCGAAAAAATGATAAATCTTTGCTCGTTCGCTTTTTACCAGCAGACAAACAAGCTTTAATTGACACGGCTTCTAATATACCCAATGGGCCAATTATTTCAGTGAATGAAGGGCAAAAAGCCCAAAATAGAACCTATCAAGATTTATTAAAAAACCAAGCAGATGAATTTAATTTTGACCAATTAACCCATTCCGAATTATACCTTGTTAAGTTATCGGGGGCAAAAAAACTGTGGAAAGAAAAAGCGATTTACAAAAATATTTACCCATCTCCTGATGGTAATTATTATTTGGTTAGCACAATAGAACCCCCTTATTCTTATTTGGTGCCTTATCATCGCTTTCCTTTTAAAACTGTTATTTATGACCGTAAAGGGAAATTAGTTAAATCCCTCTTGAATGTTCCATTAATAGAAGATTTACCAAAAGGCTTTATGGCCGTCCGAAAAGGCATGCGGAATATATTCTGGCGGTCAGACAAACCCGCCAGTATTTATTGGACAGAAGCGCTAGATGACGGAGACCCTGCCAATGAAGCGGATTTTCGAGATGCGGTCTATACGCTATCTCCCCCCTTTACAGATAAAAAACGATTATTATTAAAAACGCAAAATCGCTTTAGTTTTATTAATTGGGGAAACGAAACAATCGCCATTGCTTATGATCGGTGGTGGAATACTCGTAATCGGAAAACTTATTTGTTTAACCCTAGTGATCCCCAGCAACAACCGATTATTCTAAATGACCGCAATTATCAAGATATTTATAGTGACCCCGGTACTTTTGTTCGGAAAGAAAATAAATTTGGTCGGCTCATTTTAGCTATAAAAGGAAACTCCTTACATTTAATTGGTACAGGCTATTCTCCAACAGGCGTTCGACCATTTATAGATCAATTTAATCTAAAAACAAAAAAAACGATAAGAATATACCAAGCAACAGATAAAACAGAAAGAGAACGAATAATAGCGGCGATGGATGTAAAAAAAGGTATTTATCTCACTCGATTGGAAGCTAAAAATACCTATCCTAATTATTACTTTAGAAATATTTTAACAGGGGAATTAAAAGCAATCACCCAGTTTAAAAACCCTTTTGCCGCTATGCAAGAGGTTCATAAAGAAGTCATTCATTATCAACGCCCTGATGGCGTTTCCTTATCTGCTGAACTGTACTTACCTGTTGGGTATAATCGTAAAAAGAAGGAAAAATTACCGCTGATTATGTGGGCTTATCCTAAAGAATATAAGGATAAAAATAGTGCTAGTCAGGTGATGTCCTCCAAAAATGATTTTACTTTTCCCTATTATGGCTCGCCTTTATATTGGGTCATGAAAGGCTATGCGGTATTAGATGATGTTGCTTTTCCTATTGTAGGAGAAGCAGCCGAAGAACCGAATGATTCTTTTATTAAACAGTTAGTCGCCAATGCCAAAGCAGCAATTGATGCAGTGGATGATTTAGGCTATATTGACCGAGCAAAAGTGGCTATAGGTGGACATTCTTATGGCGCTTTTATGACTGCTAATTTATTAACCCATTCTACCTTATTTGCCGCAGGAATTGCTCGAAGTGGTGCTTATAATCGAACGTTAACCCCTTTCGGTTTTCAATCGGAAGAACGAACGTATTGGGAAACGCCTGAAGTCTATTATCAAATGTCGCCCTTTATGCACGCAGATAAAATGAAAACACCTTTGCTACTCATTCATGGCGAGGAAGATAGTAATTCTGGTACTTATCCAATGCAAAGTCAACGATATTTTAATGCTTTAAAAGGGCTAGGTGCGATTGTTCGGTTGGTGATGTTGCCTAAAGAAAGCCATGGTTATGCGGCTAAAGAATCTATTTTGCATTTACTTTGGGAACAAGATCAGTGGTTGGAGAAATATGTAAAGAATAGGGAAACTAATGTTTTAAGCAAGTGTACAGCATCAGATATAAAATAGATAAGCTAAGTTGCGTTAAATTGTTGTATTGTTGTATTGTTAAATTGTTATATTGTTATATTGTTTTAGATTAATATCTACCTTTAACCAACATTTTCGGTCGTTTTTAGCAATATAACCATAGAACAATTTAACCATTTGGGGTTTCCGCAACTTAGATTAAATAATAATCCGTTGTTGATAAAATCCGTTGTTCTAAAGTGTTTTTCAACAACGGATTCCCTGACTTTTATAAGTTAATAGAAAATAAAAACGCACGCTATATAAACATTACAATCCCACCTTATCACCTAATAAAATTGACCAAACCTACTTTCCCTTCTCTAAAAATACTAGCACAAATTTTACAAAAACCTGCACTTTTTGGACACTCCAAAGCAAACACTAACCATAAACATCTAATAATCAATCATTTAAATTAATTTTTTATTTATTCTACAAACGCTCTATCTTTTAAAAATCGTTTTATATGCCTACCTTCGACTAATAATTTGTAGTAATAAACCTATATACTATGCCATCATTCTCACAAAAATTTAAAGTTGCTTTTAAAGGACGTGTCAAAAATCCTGCGATGAAAGCATTAAAACAGTTATTAAAAGCGGAACAGCCACTCATCGAATTGGTTGACAAAAAAGAGGTAGCTGATTACTGGATTTTGGAACAAGAAAATGGGATTGCTTTATGCCAACGAGAAACCATCCGCCCTATTTTCAAAAATGTCCCCATCACTAAAAATCAGCAAGATGGGACTTTTACGAGTGCCTTATTATTCCAACAACAATTATTACAGGTCGCTCATTTTGAACATATTCGTAAAATAGCCAATCCCAATAGTGTAATTAAAATAGCAGAGGTTTTGGATATACAATTGGCGGAAGTAACCGAGCATCAAAATTTTCAACAAATAGGGAAATTAGTACCCAAAGACCCAAATGAAACGCTATTTTTGAATTATCATGCACACGAAGAAGATTTGGTAAATCCCGCTATTCAACTTAAAGTCAAAAATAAAGCAACTCATAGTCTTTGGGTGACAGCCCTATTTTTAGCAGAAGATTATAGTATTTTCGACTTATTTATGCCCGTCAAGGAATTAACATCAGGGGCTCCTGCTTATGAATTTGCTATACCAGATTCCAATGGTTTTAACGACCCGACTATTAAATTAAATATCAGTGATGAATTATTAGATTGGGGAATACATACGATCCAGAATCAAATTAAAATAATTGTTAGCACTACTCCTTTTACCGTAGAAAAATTATTGCAAGCAGGATTGGTACAAGCAATAAGCAAAACAAGGGGCGGTGCGGCTACCAATAACCAAACATTTGAGGAGGCATTTAGTGTGATAGATTCTAATTGGGCAGTACAAAATATATCTCTACATATTCATCGACCACAAAATAGTATCCCTTTTAGTCAGAATGAAACTACTCCATTAATAGGTATGAAAATAGTACCACATTCCGCTTTTTCTGCGACAAAAGTCCGCTTAAGTTCTTCGGAGAATGCAACTCGGTCTGGTCTACTCTCGGAACAATCGCCTAACCATATTTTTGATAATCCTTTTATTCAGCCCTTTCAAACAACAGGCACTAGAGCTTCTCAGCAAACCTTGGATATAATAGAGTTACATGGCGTGCAAAATCCAGAAACGGTGACGCCTGATAACCCATTAAAAGTAAAATTGGATATTCCAGTAACATCGGGCACAGTAGTCATCCCTTTTGGTTATGATAAGGCAACAGATTTATACATTCCAATGGGCTTCATTGATGCAGATGGGCAAACCATTTTAATTGATGCCTTACCCGATGAAACGGATGCTTCTACGCGTGGTTTGTTTAAATCTATTAAAATATTTTTGGTAGAAACGGTCAGGAAAGTGATTGGTAAAAAACCAAAATATCCCATTTTAGCCCTTGCTGACGTAAATGATAAAGTAGCCGACGACTATGAACTAACCTATATCAAAGAAACCGAAACCATTAAAAAGGCAGTCAAAAAGGCCGATAGAATCCTAATTATGGTGCATGGCCTCATCGGAGATACCAGTGATAAGGCGAAAATAATGAAGCGTATCAAAGATAATAATAGTGTACAAAAACGAACCCTTTCGGATGTCTACGATATTTTATTGACCTTTGATTATGAAAGTATGCACCGAAAAATCCAAAAAACGGGCAAAGATTTAAAGCAAAAATTGGAAGCAGTTGGTATTAAAAAAGGGCATGGCAAGGAAGTACATATTATTGCCCACTCTATGGGCGGCTTGGTGTCTCGTTGGTATATGGAACAAGAGGGTGGTCTAGCAGTCATCAATCATTTTATCCAAGTAGGGTCGCCTAATTTAGGGTCGCCGATTGCGAGTAAAGCTCAATTAGCCACAACTGCCTTAGGTGCCGTCCTTAATTTTGTACCGAAACCACCTGTCATAGCAGGGGTGATTCGCTTCATTGGTTCTATTTGGAAAAAAGTCACGGTTACGACGAATCAACTACAACCAACTTCAAAATTTTATAAAGCGCTCAATGAAAATATCCCTGAAATTACGACTCCCTACACCATTCTACCAGGTGATATTACCCTCGATGCCGTTGAGCCTAAAGAACTAAAATTCTTTAAACGCATGCTGGAACGCTATAAACAAAATTTATTCAACGAAGGCAATGATGGCGTGGTTGGAATGTCTAGTATGAATGGTGTCCCTGTACCTGATGGCAAGTTGGTGAAACGATTGGCTGCGGTGCCTTGTAATCATTTTTCTTATTTTAATACGAGTCCTGGGGAGGCGGAATTGGCTAGGGTTTTGTTTGCTATAGCGGATACTAACAGTAATAAAATGCTTTGAGTTGTGAAAATGTCGTATTAACCCATATATTTTATCGATTTCTAACCGATGCTTTAATAGTCTTGATTCCTGTTGCACCTCTAACACATGCCTTGATTCAATAATTCTGTACTTTGGTGGAACAATCATTTAAGACCACCATTTTATAGCAAGTACTAAGCTATATTCATCAAAAAATTTAGGTACGCTATGTACTTTATGGTAAAAAATAAAATGGTACTCGTCAAACTGTGTCCTCAAAAATCAAGTGTTACGCTCTCTTCTTTCAATTATCTCCAGAGGTAATTCCCAAAACGACTCACCTAATTTTTCGCTAAAAAATCCGCTGTGACCGACTCTCTTTTTTCCAATTTTTTTGGGATCAACGCTATGTATTTTTATGGATGCATTTTTATAATAAGCCATCATGGCACTGACTGTTTTGGGGATGGCAATTGGATCATCTTCAAATCGAATGAGGTCTATATTTTGGATGATTTTTTCATAGAAATTAGTGATTATGTTTTTGCCAAAATAATGGGCAATATAGTTCTTTTTTCTAGACCAAGCTGCCCATTCTAAGGCGACACCTTTTGCCATTCGGATGCCTCTATAGGTTAAACTTGGTGGCATATAGCCAAATAAATTAGCGGTAATGGGGATGTGCAAATACCACATAAATGCCGAAAATAGATTTAAGGGAAAGTTGAATAGCGGCCAATAGCCGTGAGTTGTCGCTATAAAAATAAACCGCTCTATTAAATGATAATTTTTAGCTAAACCAGCTACTTGTCCACCAATGCTATGGCCGATGAAATATATTTTTTGTTGAGGATAATTTTGATGGAGATAATCAATGGTGGCAACCATATCTATAATGCCCCAATTTCTTAAATTAATGGCTTTTTTGTTTTTCGTATTTTTGCCCGATGCTGCGATGCCTCTATAATCATATACCAGACTGACGTAGCCTTTTTGGGCTACAAATGCTGCATATTTTTGATAAAATTCTTTGGGAATGCCTAGACCTGGGTTGATTAAAATCGCTCCTTTGGCAGCTTGTTTGGGTTCATATAATAAACCGTTTAGGTCGATTTTATCTGAAGTAGTGATGGTTATTCGTTTTTGCATCAAGAAAGGTATTTACAGACCAACTGCTGGAGGGCCTAATAAAAAAATTAAATTCATTACTTCAATTGTTGAAAGGTCTGTCCTAAATAATCAATCAAATCGCTTGCAATCATACTTTCCTGTCCTATTACCTTTGCTGCTGTATCTCCTGCTAATCCATGTAAATAAACGCCCAAAATAGTTGCTGCTTTAGCCGTATATCCTTGTGCTAATAAGCCTGTTAAGATACCCGTTAGGACGTCTCCACTTCCACCTGTTGCCATACCAGGATTACCTGTGGTATTAAAATAACAATCACCTGCTGGCGTAGCGATGCAAGTGTTTGCCCCTTTTAATAATAGGACACAATTTAGCTCCTTTGCCTTGGTTACTTGCAATTCATTTCTGGCAAAATCGTTCTCCGTTTTGCCAAAAAGGCGCTCAAACTCTTTTGGGTGAGGGGTCAGTATACTATTAGGTGGAATATTGGCTAATTGAGCAGGATTAGCGGCTAATATATTTAAAGCATCAGCATCCAAAACTAAGGGCTGTCTCGCTTTTTTCAGGACTTCAAAAAGGGCTATTTGGGTCGCTTTCTTTTGGTCTATGCCACAACCAATGCCTATAGCTTTATAGGTCGCTAATTTAGGGCATTCGCTGATATAATCGGCATCTTTATCTATGCTTGTCATCGCTTCGGGGCAACTAATTTGGAGGATAGTATACCCGCATTTTGGAGAATGAGTCGTCACTAAACCCACACCGCTGCGCAAACACGCTTTGGTGGCTAAAACTGCTGCGCCCATTTTACCCAAACTTCCCGTGATTATTAAGGCGTGTCCGTAAGTGCCTTTATGGTCAAATTTTTGTCTTTTTTTCAGTACGGACTTTATTAAACTTTTGGTTATCAAATAATTATGAGTTTCCGCTTGCTGAATAAATATTTGACTTAAGCCAATCGGTTGAATGAATACTTTACCGACTTTTTGATGATTTTCTGGAAAGAAAAAAGCTCTTTTCGCCACTTCAAAACTTAGCGTATAATCCGCCTGAATCGCCATACCTTCGGTATGCTTTTCTGCAAATAAACCTGACGGTATATCGACCGCTACTACCCTATTGGGTAACTGGTTAATGTGGTTTATTAATTTTTCCCAATAGCCGCTTACTGCTCGATTTAAACCCGAACCAAAAATGGCATCTATAATAATGGCTGTAGGCTCAATTTCAATCAAATTTGCCCCTTCTGTTATCGTAAATGTTGGTAGCCCTCTTCTAGAGGGTAATCGTTTTAAGTTTTTGGCAAAATCTGGACTTTTTTGAGGACCAATGGCACATATATATACGGTTACTTGATAGTATTTTGTATTCAACAATCTGGCTATGGCTAGTCCATCTCCGCCATTATTCCCAGGGCCACAAAAGATTTTAACAGGCATTCGTTCCGTATCAGGAAATTGTTGGATAAACCAACTCACAAAAGCATTGGCCGCTCTTTCCATTAAATCTATGGACTTAATTGGTTCGTTCGCAATCGTGTAGGCATCTAAGGCTCGAATTTGTTTTGGTGTTAATATTTTCATAGGATGACCCGATTTTGAAGGATTAAACAGGATGGTGATATAAACATAAAATAATTGGTCAGTTAGTATTTAGGGTTGCCATGTTGCGTTGTTGCCATGTTCAATAGATAATAACACAACACAAATTAAATAATCAAAGACTTATGAATTGCACCAATAGGTCTTTTGGGAATTGAATCAAAAGTAAGGATATTTTTCATTCCATTTTTGTCAGATCTAGGTTTCAATCTAATTAAAATAAAAGCCCTATCAATTACAAATAATTGATAGGGCCTTTTATAGGAAGAAAAATTTCCAAAACTTGAAATTTTCGTATCATTTTAATAAAGAGAGGTAATCAATTCCAAGTGCTTCCAGAACTTGAAGTTCTGGAAGCACTATTACCCTTAGCATTAAAAGGATACAAGTTTTCGAAGTTCTAAAAAATGCTTAATTCAATACCGTCACATTCCCTTGGGTTTCAAACACCTCACCATCAAAACAAGTCACTCTTAAATAGTACCCATAAACATCACTCGTTACTACCTGTCCATTAAAAGTGCCATCCCAACCAATATCTTTGGAGTTGGATTCAAAAACTTGTTCTCCCCATCGGTTATAAATCGAAAAATAAACGTCTGCAATGGCATTTCCTCTTACATATAATACATCGTTGTTACCGTCTCCGTTAGGGCTAAAAGCGTTGGGGAAAAAGATATTTGGCGTGCCACAAACTACATTTTTCACAAAAACAGTCACGTCTCTTATAATAGAACAATTGGTGGCTTCATCTATAATTGTGACGGTATAAGTAGTCGTTTCGTCTGGCGTAGCTACTTGCTCAAATCCAGACATACTAGACAAAGTAGGACTTGGTGTCCATTCTACTGTGTAGTCTCCTGCAGGTATAATGTTAATCGGTGTAAATTCACCCTTAAAAATGGTATCTCTTTCTGGAATTACGACCATCCCTGCTAAGTTCGCTACGGCTACTGTTTCGGTTAAGGTAGCTTCACAACCAAAATCATTGCGGGCAGTTACGGTATAATCAGTTGTCGCCGCAGGTTCTACTTCAATATTGTCTTGTTTTAAACTGGCACTGATGATGCCTTCTGCATCTTCCCATTGGTATTCAGTAATGGCTTCCATACCTTCGTTAGCCACTTCCAATAAACCAACTCCTTCTTCACATGGATCCGTATTGTCAATAATACTAGCAGCAATTTCATGATTTTCAATGGCGACTTCTCCTGTTACAATACAGTTATTTTCATCCGTCAACTTTACTTGATAAATGCCTGGCGCAACCATCAGTTCTGGTTCTTCACTAATTACTTTTCCTGTAGTTAGCTCCGTCCATTCAATTTGGCTATTTTCGGGTGCTTCTACGAAAATTAATCGACTAGTGGTATCACAAACTTCCTCATCTTCACTTAGTTTAAATTCCTGCACCTTAGGCACTTCTACGCTGACTATCTCTTCTTTAACACAACCATCTTGGGTGATTTTAACGGTAAAGTCTACAGATTTTGGCGTAGTTGCTATAGGATTAGCTGCATTCGGGTTATCTAATAATGCTGCTGGAGACCATTCGTAACTGATGCCTTCCGTTATTGCATTTGGATTCAACTCAATCGGTATATCTTGGCAGATAAAGTGAGATGTTGGTACTGTTGGTTGATTGACTACTTTGAAGGAACGAGTTTTAGCCATCACTCCGTCACAACCAATATTGCTCTTTATTTTTAAAGTGACTTCGATTTCTGCACCTTCCGTTAAGGTAATCACAGGGTTTTGTTCAACTGATTTCATCCCATTCCCAAAATCCCATTCCCAAGTATCAATCGTTCCAGGATTAGTCGTTGAATTATCTTTAAAGCTAATGACCCCCTCATCTAAACAAGGGTCATAAATGACTTCAAAATCAGTTTCTGTTTTAGCGTCTGCTACTAGTTTCAATGACTTACTCGCAATAACGCCACGTTCTTCTGCACAAGGTACTTCTGGTTTTAAACGCAAACTTACAACGTAATCTCCTGCCTCCTCATAAGTATGCGTTGGATTGATTTCTGTGGATGTATTCCCATCTCCAAAATCCCAGATATAATATTCCGCAGAACCTCCTGCATTAGAAAAACCTACTTTCAGTCCATCACATTGCGGCGTTATGCCAATCCCATCAGGAAGATTAGTCTGAATAGATTCTACTCGAACATCTTTAGTGATTGTACATCCAAAAGCATTTGTAGCCGTTACACTCACAACAGGATTTGTGGCACTTGGGAAAAGTGTTGGTGTAGCTGTCCCCTGCCCTTTCATCACCAATTCAGCAGGTGACCATTCATACTTAATCAATCCTTCCCCTTCCAATGATACTTGCACAGGTGCATTATCACAAGTCATCGCAACTGGTACTAATTCAGCAGCAATAGCTGTATTTTTAGCTACCACAAAAGATTTTGTGACCGAGCAGCCTGTCGTATTATCAGCAATAGTGACACTGTAATTCCCTTCACTTAAAGCCGTTCGGTCAGCAGTCTGGTTTTCCCCAGTTAAATCTTCCCATTGAATGTTATAATTAGCTTCATTCGTTATTAACCCTAAATCAATTGCACCTAAAATGGTACAACCTTCGTCAATTACTTTTGAATTAGTCATAATTGGTTCGTGCCCTTCTACAGAGAAAAACTGTCTATTCAATTCTATTCCGTCTGCGTCCGATGCAACAAGAATATAATTACCAAAAGCAGGTAGTGCATTTTCATCATAAATAGTGCCTTGCTCATCGGTAATTATTACCTGGATGGGCTGTTTGAAGCATCTAAAATTATTGACATCATACACCACTTTTCCTGTTTCATTTGGGCAAACAATTAATTCAGAAATATTCGCTTCTAATGGTATTTCTAATTCAGGAACAGTAAAAGATACCGTTGCATCACAACCTCTAAAATCATCCGTTACCGTAACGGTATAATCTCCAGACGGTAAATCTGTACGGATAGAATCAGTCCCCCAACTGTAGGTCAAATTACCAAAGGCATTGCTGGTGTTAATCGTAGCTGCCCCAATAGGCTGATTACATTCGGGTATGGCATCAATAGAAGCGGTTACTTCCAACGCACAAATAAAACATTCCCCATTTATCATAATGCTATCAATCGCCAAACTACAGCCCGCTTCGTCGGTTACGGTGACAGAATAGGCCCCATTTTCAATATCTCGACGGTCTCTAGGATTAATTTGACCATCTTGATCTGCCCAATCATAAACATATTGCCCATTGCCACCGTTTGTCGTTAATAAAATAGTATTGTCTACACTACAAGTTTTTGGGATGACGGTCACTTCTACCAATAAAAAGTCAGGTTCTGTAATTTCAAAACAAACTTCTCCTGCTAGACAACCATTGGCATCTTTTACAATTAAACAATAAGCACCAACAGGTAAGGCATTAGCGGTAAATTCTTTACCAGTTCCATCTGTAATACTAACGCTGGCTGGGCTCGAAAAGCCAGTTAGTTCTACCAATTGATACCGAATAAAACCATCTGTTCGACCAGCGCAACTTACATTTGAAAGGGTATCCAATGTAATATTGGCATTTGTCACATTATTTAAAAGGGTAAATAATATGGATTCCGTACAACCCGTAACATTATCATTAACCGTAATATCATAAGTGCCGCTTGGTAAATTATGGTGGGTAGCAGCGCCCCAACTGTAACTATAATCACCACTTCCTCCTGCCACATTGATGGTCGCAGTGCCATTACTTTGGCCACAATCAGGGTGCTGGTCAATCGTTGTTGTTAGATTTAATCCACTTTCTAAACCTATATCTACCGTAAGAATATCCATACAATCATCTGACCCCGGAATGGTTACGGTTACTAAATACTTACCTGCCGACAAATCACTTCTAAAACCACCAGTTCCTCCATCACTCCAATTATAGGTCAGGGTACCAGGCACAAATAATGCCGTCCCTTTTTGTTGATTACAAATTTCTGGGTCATTGCGCAAAAGGGTTATTGGGCCAATATTAGAATTACCGATATTGATAATTTCTGTTTTTGCACACAAAACATTACTCTTATCCGTAATTGTCACTTCATAAGAACCTGCTGGTAAATCAGTTGCGCCAGTTCCACTGATGGCACTATCAGACCATTGATAATTAAAAGCATTATCATCCCCTTGCATTTCAAGGTGAATCGCTCCATCATTATCTCCACAAGTCGCTTCAAAAACCAATACTTTTTCTACAACAGGTTGCGTGCAAGTACAATTATCGGTTACAAAAGTGCTTCCAATGTATTCACAATCATTATCATCCGTTATCGTCACCCCATAAAAACCAGGGATTAAATCTGTCATAGCCGCACTAGTTGCACCATTTGACCATTGGAAGGACAAGTCTCCTTTTGCACCAGTTGTCGTAATAAATATCGCACCATCATTTCCAGCACAACTAGTCGGTCTAGTTTCTGAAATAGTCGCCATCAACGTACAATCCGCCTCTACTATGACAATAGTCGATTTTTCACAACCATTCCCATCGGTCACAGTTACCGTATAGCTTCCCGCAGAAATATTCTCTAAATTCTGTGTCGTTGCTCCATTACTCCAAGCAAACGTATAGGGCAACGTACCACCTACAACATTAAGAGCAATACTTCCATCTGAGCTATTCAAATCAGCGGCATTCGTTGTAGAAATATCCAAACCGATAGTAGCTGGCTGTCCAATAGTAATTCCTTTAATTGCTTGACAACCATCAGTATCCGTCACTGTCAAAAAATAAGTACCTGACAACAAATTATTCACATCTTCAGTGGTTGCCCCATTACTCCAAGCATAAATATATTCGCCAGCGCCGCCAGTTACATTGACAATAATCGACCCATCCGTTTCATCATGACATAAAGGTTTATTAATTGCCTCCTTAATAGTTACTGGTTCATTTTCAATAATAACTACGCTGGTCGTTGCCTTACAACCATTTCCGTCGGTCGCTGTTACTTGATACATTCCTCCCGCTAAATTGGTCGCATTTTGCCCTATTTGACCATTTGACCATTCATACCTAAAATCGCCTTCTCCGCCTGATGCAATTGCTACTGCTGAGCCTGTTTTTTCTCCAAAACAAACCCTTGAATTAATTGTAGAAGCCGTAATAGTAGGAACTGATTTCTCTACTAATAAAATATCTCTTTGTCCAAAACAACCATTGGCATCAGTTATTCTTACTTCATAATTCCCTGGCATCAAATCATTAACGGTCGCTTGCGTACTAACTACATTATTCGTGTTTTCATTAATCCATTCATATTTAAAAGGACCAACTCCTCCTGTTATCCGAACATTTGCTTGCCCATTCGCTGCATTTCCACAAGTAAATCCATTCGTTTCTACCACAAAACCAAAACCGCCGCCTGCTTGCCCAACAACTACTTCTACTGTGGCAGAACAGTTTCTAAAATTAGTAACTGTTACTACATAAGTTCCTGCTGTTAAATTAATGGCCGTACTATAGGGGCTTTCATTATTCGGCCATTGATAAATATAAGGGGGAGAATCTCCGTTTGCTGTTACAGTTGCAGTCCCATCGCCTTCACCAGGACAAGTTTCTGGATTTGAGGAAGCTGACAATAATGGGGGTTGAGATTGAATAATTTCTGGGCAAATCATAGAGGTACATCCATTAACATCAGTAACGGTCACTGAATAAGCACCCGGTATTAAACCTTCTCTTATTGTACCGCCTTTTCCATCTAGTGCCCATAAAAAAGTATATTCACCTGTTCCTCCAGTAGCAATTACTTTCATTGAACCATCTGCTGTTTCTCCACAACTCACATGCTCATAGAAAGCGCCTATTCTTAGTTCTTCAGGTTCCATTACCATTACCCAGTCTTCTGCTCGGCAACCATTGGCATCTGTTACGGTCACTTCATACATCCCGCCTTTAATTCCTTCCAGAAAGGATTTTCTAGTACCATCTTCCCATTCATAAGTAAAAGGTGCTACGCCTCCTTCGGGGATAGCGACTACTTTTCCATCTGTTTGTCCTGCGCATAAAATGTCTCGTTGGTCAAATCGCAACCTTAATTTATTAGTAGCCTTAATAATTGCAACCGAATTTTGCTTACTTCCTAAAGCATCTGTTACCGTTACAAAATAACTACCTTCGATAAGGTTAGTAATCGTGGCTGTTATTGCTCCATTACTCCATTCGTAAGCGTAAGGTAATTTACCGCCAAGTACAGTCGCCGTTGCACTTCCATGAGGGTCATTAGTGCAATTTGTGTTCTGGGTGGATATAGACATTGTTAGTGGCCCATTTAGGACATCTTTTTCAGATTCGGTCGCAAAGCCTTGGCTTATCATTCCGAACACTAGCAAAATTGCTATCCATAATTGTTTACTGTTCATAAGATACTTTTTCAAGATACAATAGTCAAGTTTCAATTATTTTCTTTAATTTCCAATAATGGCACTTCGATTTTGAAAATTAAAAATTGAAAATTGCATTATTCTCCTTCAGATTTTTCGCCAATGGTTATCTTAACTATCTGCACTTTCCGTTCTCTCGATGCTTCGGGGCTGTACACTGAATTTCTTCTATCTTTTGGGTTTTCACTAATAGATTTATTAGCTTTTTGCTCCCCAAAAGAAACTTCTTGTAGAATTAAAGAACCATCTTCTATATAGCGATTAAGCATTCCATCCCGATAAACGCCAAAATGATTCATCAAACAGTTGACTCTCCGTTTTCCAAGATTAATATTATAATCTGTGGCAGCTAAAGGACTCGCAAATCCTCTAATAGAAATAACTGCTGTATTGCCTCGTTGTAAATATTTTATTAGCGTTTCCGAAAAAACACCTAAGGTATCGTAATTTCCCTTCAAGTCTTTATCAAAGAAATCAAGGATTTCTTGTGCTTTACTGTCTAAAACAGGGCTAGGCGTATTGTCCGAATAATATGCAATGAATTCTCTCTTTTTTCGGTAATAGGCTGCAAATAATTCTTCATAATTTTGAGTTGTCACTATTTCTCGACTTCTTGGGTCAGGAGCATCATTATCAAAATACAACGTCAAGGGTAATAAATCTTCTAGTTCTACTAAGCCTCCAGGTTCTAGATATAAGCGCTTCGTAACAGCTATAATCCCTGCTGTCTCTGTATAACTTCTAGTATCAAATTCTAAAGTATCTGAAGTATATCCAATCAAACTAGCAATTAATAGATAATCTCTTTGAGAATAGATATCAAAATAAAAATCATTACCTGCTATATTATCCGTAATAAATCGCTCTCCTGATTTTTTATCTATTAATTGTACGATACAATTCGTTAAGGGCTTTTGAGATTCTTTGTCAAACGTCAGCGCCGTTAAATCCATTTCAAAAATATCTGGCGCTAGGAATAAATCTTTCTTTAACGTAATAGATTCAGCAATTCCTCTAGTATTAAAATCTAAAGTATCACTAATAAAGCCTTCTTTGGCAGCTACAAGTCGATATTGGGCATCTCTTAGCAGGCCATCAAACTGGAATTGATTATCTAAGGTATTGGTTCGACCTTCCACCAATAAGGCTTCTGTCGGCGTACCCGCTTCGGTCATACTGCCTGCTGGTATTTTAAATAATTGAAGGGTTACGCCCTCTAAGTCTTTTTTGGTAAAATCATCAAAAGTTAAGGCTTCTAAATCTATATTGATAAAAGTCGCTGCAAAAATATCTTGACAACCCATATCATATTCACTCAATCGCAAACAACCTTGCCGACTTGAAGAAAAATAACCTTTATCTCCCGATGGGTCTAAAGAAAAATGGGTATCATTAAAACTACTGTTCAAGGGATAACCTGCATGTACTATTGCTCCATCTGCATACTTATAAATATCATATCCTCCTAAACCTTCTCTTCCTGTTGAACTAAAATAAAGGGTATTCGTCGGTTGGTGAAAGAAAGGTGTTACTTCATTGCCTTTGGTGTTAATTTGAGTAAAATTGACCGCTTTTGAAAATGCTCCTTTTGCGCCAACTTCTGTATACCATACATCCAATTGTCCTGCACCGCCTGGACAATTGGAACTAAAGAGTAAAATTTCTTGGTCATTTTCATCATAAATCACCGTCGGATGGGTAGCTGTAAAACCTTTTCGATTAATATAATCTGGTAAGGCTTGGGCTTCACTCCATGTTCCTCCTTCTTCTTTATCTTGATAATATAATTGGCAGCGAATTTTTCGGCTTTTCCCTACATAATCGCAAATCGTGTAATAAGCCCTTGCTTGGTCTTTTGTAAAGGCTAAATGAGCGACTGATTTTTCTGGTCGATTAAATCCATCAATAGGGAAACCGCTTGTTTCTAAATCAGAACTCAATATTTTAGCATATAAACGAGGAGGTTCTATTTTTTCTTCTTTTTGGTATTTTAAGGCCGAATAGTATAACTTCTCCCCTGCTAACATAGGAGCAAAGTCATTATAAGGGGTATTTACCGTTTCTCCTAAATGGGTAATATGGTATTGATTGTCTAGCCTTTTTGTGCGAGGAATCGCAAATTTACAATCATCAATATCTTTTTTAGCTAAAGCCAAAAATTGATTATCTATGGGTGGTGGGCTTGAAATATATTGTTCAAAGTAAGTCAATGCACCTACATAATCTCCTTGCAATTTCTTCATTGCCCCTACTTGGTAAATAGCTGTTGGATAATCTATCTTTTTATTAATTGTATCCATTCTTACCACTCTTAAGTAGCCTTTTTCGGCAATACTTATGGCATGCATCCTTCGGGCTACTTCTGAAAACTGAAACTGCTCTTCAACCGTTAAACTATCTTTGGTGCTTACGCCAAAAAATTCATCGTCAGTAAAAAAAAGGTCGCTATTCAATGCCCTTTTAACAGCCGCTTCAAAGCGATCAGTCTGGCTATAGACTAGCGTATTTAGAAAAATAGTTAAAAAAATTAGACAATAGTATTTTTTCATTACTTTATCCCTGTTTATTAGGTTTTGATTTTTTTTGGTAAAGGGATGTAAGATTCGGGTTGCCAGTTACCAGTTCTAGCTCTAATTTAAACCAATTTTGTAACTGGCAACTGGCGATCCGTAACTGGTAACCGTTAAAACAACGGGCATATCTCAAATTCTTTTGGTGGACGGACTTTTGAAAAGATATAAATCACAGAAAATTCAGGTCCGCCTCTGCGGTACGATGCAATATTAAAAGGGGATGAATTGATATCATAGCTAAATCCAACAGACCACATTCTGTAGTCTACTGCCAAACTTGGTACCCAAGCATCTCCTAAACGATAAGACAAACCTAAACCAAATGCCAATTCTTTATCTCTTTCTTGATTTAAGTGAATTTTACCTGTTCCGCCTACTAATATTTCTTGGTGAGGGCCTTGGAATTGCCCAATTGCTTGTAAGCCAACATCTATAATTTTACCAATTCCAAAGGTTGTCATCCCATAATAAGACCATCTTCTTTCTAATTTTTGGTTGCCATTCTTATAGAAACTTTTATCTGGTCGATTGGCATGAAAAACGGCTGCCCCGAAGTCTAATTTCATTCGGTTATCAAAATTTTGAAAACGGTAGTTGACACCACCAGAAAGGTCGGAATAAAAAACACTTGAATTAAGTGCATTTTCTTGGGTCGGCAAATTACTATTATGCCGATCTCCATCATATTGACTATCCACTTGCAATTTTGATACATCAAAACGCCTTTGAGCGCCTCCTATTTGAATACCTGCGGTCAAGTAATGTTTAGTGGATAATCTTCGAGTAAATGACCCCGAGAGGTTCACATTGGTATTACTCAATTTTAAATCGCCCGCTTCATCATGGTTCAAGTACAAAGCCGCAGAAAATAGGCTATTTTTCATACTCGAATTGATAAATTTCTGGTCAACGCCCCCTGAAAAGGTCATGTAATTCACTGGAATTTTATTCCATTGGCTACGATAATTTCCAATAAAGCGGACATCGCCCTTAAACAACCCTGTTAATGCAGGATTAATATTCAATGGAGAACGACCAAATTGGGAGTAGTGAATATCTTGGGCATGCAGTTGAAAGCTCAACACCAAGAAAAGAGCGAGGGCAATGCTTTTAAAAGAATGTATAGTTTTTAGCACAGTTCTTAATTTTAATTAAAAACGAGCAGCTATTTTGGTAGTTATTTAAGGTTAGATTTCCAAGAATTTGTTGATTAATCAATAATAATTCAACTAAAATCCTTTGAATAATTTAGTGTATCTTTCTTGAAACCTTTGAAAAAAACTACTTTTCGTAGCTTGCCATGTGTAGGATAATCTAAAGATTAATTTCAACTCAATTATTTTGAGTTATTGTTAATATTTATCTTTTGCCTAAATTTTATTCTGTGCGCAGATTTCCGAGATAAGTGCTTCTTTTGTTACTGTCTTGGGAATATGCTGTTGTTACTAAAGTATTCATAATCAATGAGTCGAGTATTATATTCAAAAACAATGTAAATAAATTACTGGGTAGTCATCAAAATTGATTTTCGTCCAAATTTCAGTATACACTGTCCAAAAATTATCAGTAATTACCAGTCAAAATAATAACAATAATGTCAAGTTACAATCAAGAAATAGTGTAATGTCTCTAAATTGCTTTTGTATTAAAACCTAGTGTCAGAATTGTCTTGTGAGCTATAACTGCCCCAAAAATGAAGCTGTTTTATAGTATCGGTAGGGATGGTATTCGTACTTGTTATGTAAGTTAATCAATTATTAGTTTTCCTAAAATTAGAAGGCTTAAGATTGCAATTTTTAAAATTTAAAAAAATAAGATTAGCACCTGCTTCAAACTAATATTTCAAAAAGTATAAGTTTTGGATAGCAAAAATAATGTATTTTTGATATATATGTAAGTTTTTCTCTACACCTTGTCAAAAAATAGCATTTGTCGTAATGGTAGGATGTAAGTATCATTTGAATAGAAAGTTTACATCTTATACAATAATAAGTGTTTTTCAAGATAGAAGCAAGTCATTTGCTATCGACTCGTTCACATAACATTAAGATAATTATTATTAAAATAAATGTAATTATTATTTATCAACCGATGCCAACCTCTTTGAGGTAGTTGTCACAATTGCTTCAACTAATTTAAAAGCATTTTATTGAAAATTAAAAACAAAAAAGGCCGCCCCCGAAAACCGAGAGTGACCTTTTATATTTTATCAAATAACAAGATTGAATCCTGTCATCTTGTAATTACTTTTCCTCTACTTCCTCAAACTCTACATCCTGTACATCTTCACCTGCACCACCCTCAGCGTTACCGCCTTGATCAGCACCTGCATCGCCAGCTCCAGCATCCGCTGTTGGACCTTCTTGACCAGCTTGGTACATATCTTGACTAGCTGATTGCCATGCTGTATTTAAAGTAGCGGTAACTGCTTCGATTTTATCCAAATCTTGTTCAGCATGTGCTGCTTTTAAATCGGCAACTGCTGTTTCAATTGCGCCTTTTTTCTCCGCTGGAATCTTCTCACCAAATTCTTTCAACTGCTTTTCAGTTTGGAAAACCAAAGTATCGGCAGCGTTTAATTTATCCACTTTTTCTCTTGCTTTTCTATCTTCATCTGCATTGGCTTCTGCTTCTGCCTTCATCTTTTCGATTTCTTCTTTAGATAAACCAGTAGACGCTTCAATTCGGATAGATTGTTCTTTTCCTGTGCCTTTATCCTTAGCGGAAACGCTTAAAATACCATTCGCATCCATATCGAAAGTTACTTCGATTTGAGGTACTCCTCTAGGCGCTGGTGGAATGTCAGACAAAACAAATCTACCAACAGGTCGGTTATCTTTTGCCATTGGTCGCTCTCCTTGTAAGATGTGAATCTCTACAGAAGGTTGATTGTCTGCGGCAGTAGAATAAGTTTTAGATTTTTTTGTTGGAATCGTAGAGTTTGCTTCAATAACTACATCAAAAACATTACCCATCGTTTCGATACCTAAAGATAATGGTGTTACGTCTAATAACAATACATCTTGTACATCTCCAGACAATACGCCTCCTTGAATCGCTGCACCAACTGCTACTACTTCATCAGGATTTACGCCTTTATTTGGCTTCTTCCCAAAGAATTTCTCAACTGCTTCTTGGATAGCTGGGATTCTTGTAGAACCACCTACTAAAATAATTTCGTCAATTTCATCTTTATCCATACCAGAGTCTTTTAACGCTTCTTGGCAAGGCTTCAATGTTCTTTGTACTAATTCGTAAGCTAACTTTTCAAACTCCGCTCTGCTAATCTTCACTACTAAGTGCTTAGGTACTCCATCAACAGCCGTTACATAAGGTAAGTTGACCTCTGTAGAAGTAGAAGAAGACAATTCAATCTTCGCCTTTTCTGCTGCTTCTTTTAATCTTTGTAAAGCCATTGGGTCTTTACGCAAATCCATATTTTCTTGCTTCAAGAACGTCTCTGCTAAGTGGTCAATCAACACTCTATCAAAATCATCTCCACCTAAATGTGTATCCCCATTCGTTGACTTTACTTCAAATACACCGTCTCCTAATTCTAAGACAGAAATATCAAAAGTACCACCACCAAGGTCATAAACCGCAATGGTCATGTCCGCATTCTTCTTATCTAATCCATAAGCCAATGCTGCTGCTGTTGGCTCATTGATAATTCTCTTTACCGTCAAACCAGCAATCTCTCCAGCTTCTTTCGTCGCTTGTCTTTGAGAATCATTAAAGTAAGCAGGTACAGTTACTACGGCCTCTGTTACGGTTGTTCCTAAAAAGTCTTCTGCCGTTTTTTTCATCTTCTGCAAAATCATCGCAGAAATTTCTTGTGGCGTATATTTTCTACCGTCGATGTCCACTCGAACAGTATCATTATCTCCTTTTATTGCTTTATAAGCCGTTCTACCAGCTTCTTCTGCTACCTCAGAAAATCTTGACCCCATGAATCGCTTGATAGAAGCAATTGTTCTAGTTGGATTGGTAATGGCCTGACGCTTGGCAGGATTTCCAATTTTTCTTTCTCCGTTGTCCAAGAATGCGACAACAGACGGTGTAGTTCTTCCTCCTTCATCATTAGGAATAACGACTGGTTCGTTTCCTTCCATCACAGAAACACAAGAGTTGGTTGTTCCTAAATCTATACCGATAATTTTACCCATTTTTTATAAATTTTTGTTATTGTTTACGAATTGAATGATTTAAAATAAATTTAAAGAACGCTTCATTTTAAATCAGTAACAAGGTTTTAAAATTTGTTTACCGATATATACCAATCAATCAATGTGCCATGCCAGTTTTAGGCGGATTGAAATGTCAAAAGTGCAGAAAGTGCTAGGAAGTGGCTGACAAGTTGTGTAAATGTATTGTCAGAACTGTGACAGAATGACAGAACGGCAGAAAATCAGTAATACAAAATATTCAGTCAGATTACCTATCTTTACTATAATCCTACGATTTTTCACAATGCTAAAAATGAGTAAATGATAAGATAATAAAAGGAATAAATATGGGGTAAAAGCTAAAAAATTCGCAATACTCCTCAACGTTAATCAACATTTAATCAGCTATTCCTGCTCCCATTTATTTCTTTTAGGAAAACATTTTGTCGGTAACATACGCTATTTTAGCAATAGTATAATCAATCAAGTTAATGCAAAAGAGGGCCAACTCTAGGTAATCATCATTGAAAAGCATATATTTATACTTCGATACGAAAGAACACAAAAATATATTTCAGAATAAAT
>JAFMDF010000100.1 GCA_017857395.1 Bacteroidota bacterium
CAATGTCAAATCCACACTCATCCATGGAAATAGTTTGGGCAAGAGAAGAATTAACAGCAGATTTAGCTACGGCATACGTAGAGGTTGCAGAATGGATAGCTCCTTATAAAACAATGCCAGCCATAGCATCTTCTTATGAAGAGACAAGTTTTAGTACTGCACTGGCTGATAATTTAAAGCAGCAGGACATTACTATTTTTCCAAACCCTACTAAAGGGAAAGCTTCCATAAAATTTGATATTACTGAGGGTTTTAAATTAACGGTTTATAGCATTACAGGGGCAGTTACCTTAGCAGATTTTTTAGCTAAAGGAACAACTACCTATCAATTGGACTTAACGCCTTTCCCTGCTGGACTTTACTTAATAGAAGTAACCAATGGCGCAAAAACGTATAGAGAGAAAATAGAAAAAATAGATTAACTTAATTTTTGTTTTATAGAACAAAAAAAATAAAAGTGCAAACTGTATAATGAAGAAACAAAAAGTATTTCTATTAATTATTTTATGCTGTTTGGGTAGTTTGATTATACTTAATGCTCAATCTAATTATGATATACGGTTAAATTTAAATCATATAGATTCTTTAAATAAAGTCGCCTATTATGACGTGCAATTACGTAGTACAAATAATACGAATTGGGGAGTAGCGGGACAAAATTATCGTTTGTTCTTTGATGCCTCTAAAGCAATATTTTTGCAAGGTGTATCAAAATTACCCGATAGTTATCAGCAGTTTAATTTAGTCCAACACGTACAAGAAGTAGATGCCTCTGCAACCAACGGGGCTATTAAATTTGCGAAAACTTTAGGATTTTTAAATTTTGCTATAGATTTAAGTGATGTTTTTAATGGCGGAATTACTTTAAAGGAAGATGGAAATTGGTCTACAACGGTACAGCTCTCCTTTAAACCAAAAGGGAATACTACCATAGATTGTTTAGCGGCAGTTTGGGGAAGAGAAGGAAAAACAGGCGATTATGCCACCTCCTTTGTCGAAGTTTCTGAATGGGTTGCTGCCAATAATACTTTAGCAGCTATAGGAATAAATTATTTTGATGCCAAACAGGAAAAAATAGAACCATCCTTATGGATAAAAATATTTTTACAAGGAGCTTATGATGCAGCATCGGGATTAATGCACGATAGTTTAAGAAGAAAAGGATATATACCATTAGTAGAACCTTATTCTAAAATGGGTGAAAGGCCTAACACTTTTTATGCTAGAAATACTGTAGATGGGCTAGAAAAAATTGAACCGATTGTATTAGCTAATAAAGGAGAAAATTCAATAGTCGATTGGGTCTTTTTAGAATTGAGAAATAAGGATAACCCTGCTAAAATTGAAACCACTCGTGCCGCACTTTTACAGCGAAATGGAAAAATCGTAGACGTAGACGGTGGTAGCCCCGTTAATTTTCTAAATAGTCCGGATAGTTTTTATTTATCTATTCGACATCGAAATCATTTGGGCATTATGAGTAAAAACAAATTAGTATCTACTTCAATTGGGGTTGATTTTACTAATCCAGAAACAGCCGTATTTGGAAATCATGCAATGTTTAAAAATCAAGAGGTAATGCTTTTATGGGGTGGGAATGCAGATAGTAATAATTTTTTAGCCTTTTCAGGAGGTGGCATCACTTTACCAGATACCGATTATATATTTTTTGATGTACTGACCGACCCTGCAAATATACATTTCAGGTTTAATCATATTACCAAAGGATACTATTCTGGAGATACGAATATGGACGGAGAAGTGCGCTATCAAGGAATAGGTAATGATAAAGAAGAATTGATATTTTATAATATTATTTTACATCCCGAAAATGAACAGTATCATTTCAATTATTTAATAAAAGAACAAATTAAAAGATAGTATTCGTTTTTAGTAAAGATTATTCGAAGCACAAATAGAAACCCACACAATGAATATATTTAAAAAGACAAAATACTTTTTTTGTTATAGTTTATTACTGACTTGCACTTCTTTATTTGCTCAGGCGGAATATGATTTGAGGTTAACCTTAGATACGATTGATTGTGTTAATAAAACAGCCTGTTATAATGTACAATTACGGACAGCGGATGGTACAGGTTGGGGACTAGCAGGGCAAAATTATCGCTTATATTACGATGGTTCCTTGGCTTCCTGGCAATCAGGTGTTTCCACCTTACCTAGTGCTTACCAATCTTTTATATTGATTCAAGATTTTCAAAATGCAGATGCTTCTGCTACTAATGGGGCACTTACTTTTGAAGATAATTTAAGTTTTCTTAATTATACCATGGACTTAAATAACCTTTCTACTGGCGGGATTTCATTTCCTGCGGATGGAAGCTGGGTGACGACTTCTCAGTTATGCTTTTCTATTCAAGATGCTTTAATCAATGACCCTAATACTTGTTTGGAAATTGTATGGGCAAAAGAAGGATTAACTACGGAATATGCGACCTCTTATGTAGAAGTTTCGGAATGGCAAATGGCAAATACTACCAACCCCGCCGTTGGACAAGTTTATGACGGTTTAGATGCTACTGATGGGAATGCCTCTTGTATGACCGATTATTGTTTCCCACCTGCGAAATATGATATTCGATTAGCTTTCGATAGTATAGATTGTATCAATCAGGTTGGCTGTTTTAATGTTCAATTGAGAACAGCAGATGGCAATGGCTGGGGCTTAGCAGGACAAAATTATCGAATTTACTATGATGCCGCCTTAGCTTCTTGGCAATCTGGCACTTCTGCCCTGCCAGCGGCTTACCAAGGATTTACTTTGATACAGGATATTCAAGATGTCGATGCTTCTGCTACCAATAGTAACCTCGCATTTGAAAGCACGCTAGGTTTTTTAAACTATACAATGGATTTAAGTGATTTAACAGCTGGAGGCATCAATTTACCAACCGACGGCTCTTGGTTAACCACTTCTCAATTATGTTTTTCTTTGGAAGACAGTTTATTGGATAATCCTAGTACTTGTTTAGAGGCTATTTGGGCTAGAGATACCCTAACAGCAGCTTATGCTACTTCTTATGTGGAAGTTTCCGAGTGGATAATGTCAGATAGTATGAAAATGGCAGACGGGGAATTTTACGATGATTTAGATGCTTCCGACGGTAACGATGCTTGTTTTGATGGTATCTGTGTTTTTGATTATGGAGACTTGCCTGATAGTAGTGATACGACTAATAGTAATGATTATCAAACCCTAATTGCTAATAATGGCCCAGCTCATCTCTTAGTTACAGGTTTATCACTAGGTACATTAATTGATGCCGAGATGGATGGACAAGCCGATATAAATGCGGCTGGTGATGGCGCAGACGAAGATGGCTTAACCTTTTTCACAAGTTTAGATTTGACTCCAGGACAAACCTTTAGATTACCCTTGGGCTATGTAAATACTACAGGAAATACAGCTCATATCGAAGCTTGGGTTGATTGGAATGGAGATGGAGATTTTAATGATACCAATGAAATGGTTATTGATATTGATGATACTATAGGATTTCCAAGCTACTTAGAATTTACTATTCCTAATACCGCTACAAAAAGCACTTTACTTGGTTTGAGAATACGATTAAGCAATACGGATAATATGACGCCTTATGGGATAATTGCCCAAGGAGAAGTTGAAGATTATCTGATTGAAATTGATTGTCCTAATACTTGTTTACCTGTTACAGTAAATGTAATTAGAATGGAATAAATTTTAAACACGCAATATTTTTTTTAATATTTGGTAAGTCTTCTCCTTTATAGGTCGGGGCTTATTTTAAAAAAAAAGGTAGTTTAAACGACTTTCATTTTTTCCTATTTATGTATATAACAAAAAGTAAACCTAAACCTTATATTTATAGGGTTTTCTTATAAAAATGATTTTACAGGAAATCATGTTGAAAACATGAAAAATACTGGGTCGAAGTTGCAAACTTCGACCATCGGCATCGAATTTCAATCCAACTTTGGAGCCGATATTCGAAGATTGTATCTTCGAGTCGATATTTTTCAAGTCTTTGACTTAATTTTTTAGGTACTGAGATTTTTATAAGAAAACCCTTCTTATATTTATACCTACCTTTAACATTTACACTAAATCATTAGGCTAATTCTTTCTCTTCCTTGATAAAAACTATGAGCAGTAATTTGACGGTATTCGGTAAGCGGCATATAGTAAGTATTTGAAAATCAAACTTTTAGTCTTGCATAAATACTGTTGTAAGAATAAATTCAAATTCACAAAAAACAGTCATTAAAATTATCCCGAATTCACAAATTGGTAGTGTGAATTCGGGATTTTTTTTATTAAAAAAATATTTATCTAGTGGTTAGTCAATGTTGAAATGACGTGTGTAAGTTTGAGTGAATTTTGGGACTGACCAAGGCGAAAAACGCAGACATAGCCGTAGCTATGGCGAGTATTTTTAACGCAGGACAGGTTCAAAAGTCGCCAAAATTACCAGTCAATTTTATCTTGACTAACCACTAGTTTTAATAACTTTCTGTATTTCTTGCTTTTCTGCATCTACATATTGAATGTAGTAAAGACCAACTGCCCATCCTGTAGTATTCAATTCTTTAGCAAAAAATGCTTCACCCGAACCATTTGGTAGGCTATTATAGCATTTTATTGTTAATTCCCGCTACAATCACAAGGACTAAAGTTGTCATTAATCGTGCTACAAATCTCATTAGCTGGTAAATAAGCCGAAGAGACAGAAACAGTCCCAGAAACACAATAACCTGTAATAGTTGCCGTCCAGTTAGCTGTATTTTCTAAATCGCCATTTAGGACAGATAACGCAGAAATAGTACCTGACAAAGTAGCATTACTTTCATTTTGGAAATTACCATTAGGAATATTGACCTTAGCTCCGTCCATCGTTACATTGGCGTTATTCAATTGATAAGAACCACCAGAATTCGTCCCTATTTCCGCACAAACGTTTTTCCAAGTCTCTGTCCCTCCGATGACTTGATAACCATCACCTGCACCAAGGCATACATTTTCAAGGTAAACATTACCATTGGTGTTCTTAAATAATTGCCCTACCGTCAAGCCTCCATTTATCATTTGGAAATTAGAATTTGCATTCATTAATTCCAAACCATAGTGAACATCCAAGGCTACATCTTTCACGATGACAGTCCCATCTTCAATCCTCAGTTTACCAAGTTGTAGCGCAAAAGAACCACCACCTTCTAACCATAAATAGCCATTTCCTCTAACTGTAATATCTTCTTGCACAGATAAAGTATGGTTAATAATCACAGAATTACCATCTATAGTTGTTGGCGGAATATTCCCTCCTTCCCAAGTAGAAGCACTACTCCAAAAT
The DNA here is from genome assembly GCA_017857395.1 of Bacteroidota bacterium. GTDB lineage: Bacteria > Bacteroidota > Bacteroidia > Chitinophagales > Saprospiraceae > JAFMDF01. The sequence goes on from JAFMDF010000100.1 coordinate 5,349, forward strand.
CCAGAAGCAATCGTTTTATATTCTGCGCAAGGGCCACAGACATCGCCATGTCCTTCGTAATCGCTCCACGCACTTACAGGAATCGTTTGCGTCTGTTCTGCAGTCGCATTTATTTTATGACAGATAAACATATTCCCATCTCCGTTAAGATCTCCACAGTTTCCGCTTTGTCCATTATTCCCAGCACTATTACAGGGGTCACCAAATTCAATGTCCAAATAAGGTTTTTTCCCATCGGCCCCATCAAAAGAAACAAATTCAATATGTTTGTTCGCATCTCCTCCTGCACTTTTTAGGAATAAACCAAAATTACTAGCTGGATTATCTATCCAATCTTGCACTAATGCAGTAGATAAAGTCATACTTTGGTAACCCAAACTAGCTGTTGCCATCGACCCTTCGACCGTTGTGTTATAATCTCCTCCAGGGTTAGTCCACGAAGAAGAACTAGTCGCTTCGTCCCAGTTGGGAGCGCCTGCCGTCCCTTCTCCGATTCCTTCTTCCCATGCGGTGGTAATTCGGTGTGCTTCGATTGTATTTCCTCCACCTTCTCCTCTTTCTAAGTACATATACAAAGTGGCGCTCGCTACATTATTGCCAGCATGTGTTGCTAAGTCAAATTGAATTAAACTACTTTCTTCTTCATTAGCAGTTGCTTTATGGTGAGTATCTGGTTTCTTACCATAATTTTCATCCCTATTCATTAACTTCTCCTTGAGGTAAGTATCAATTCCCGTTGTAATCGTTACGGTCGTGTTAGTACCACCATCACCACCACTTGGTATACAAGCATTGGCATCATCTGGATCATACTGTGCATCACCACTTGGGTAGTTTCCAAAATAACCATCACCGTCTGCATCTATATCGTGATCATGTTCGTTGTCGTTGCCGTGATTATGATCGGATCCCTCACCACAATCGCTAAATATCAATTCAAGATAGGGCTTTCGATTAGTCGCTCCATCAAAAGAAGTAAATTCAATATGTTTATTAGCATCTCCTCCAGCACTTTTTAGGAGTAAGCCAAAGTTAGCAGCTGGGTTATCAATCCAATCTTGTATTAAGGCAGCCGATAAAGTCATTGTTTTATAGCCTACACTTTCTGTCGTCATCGCTCCTTCAATTGAGGGATGATGGTCTCCACCAGGAGTTGCCCAATCGATAATATTAGTAGCTTCTTCCCAATTAGCAACACCAGTAGCACCTGTTTCAGTACCTTCTTCCCAAGGTGTAACCAAACGATGCGCTTCAATCATATTTCCACCACCTTCGCCTTTCTCTAAGTACATATAAAGAGTAGCACTAATAACCGTTTTACCAACATGTGGGGTCACATCAAATTGAATCAACCCTCGTTCTTCTTCGTTAGCGGTTGCTTTATGATGAATATTGGTTTTCTTTCCATAATTCTCATCTCTATTTCCTGACTTTTCTTTGAGATAAGTATCTATTCCTTGGTTTATGATTACCGTAATTGGACTATTCGAGTTAACTGGAATACAGTCAAGCGTATCATTTGAATCATACTGCGTATGCCCAGCAGGGTAGTTGCCAAAATAACCGTCACCATCTTCATCAATACCCACACAATCTCCATGATTTGGATCAGGATCACAAGCACTTAAAGGATTAGTTTCTCCATCATCCATTTGCCCATTTTGATTGGCATCTTCTACCCCATCCTCAACACCATCGCCGTCTGTATCCACATTTAATGGGTCGGTGTCAATTCCTACATCATAAGTTTCCCCACCTGTTTCTGTAAAGTCAGAAATACCATCTCCATCCGAATCACTATGAATATTAAAGTCATCTACATCATCCACATCATTTACTCCATCATCATCATCATCCCAATCAATAGAATTAATCCAGAAGTCATCATCAAAATCACAATAGGGGCCAGTTGCATTAGGATCACAGCCACTTCTTGGGTCACTTTCGCCATTATCTACTGCGCCATTATGATTGGCATCTTCTACACCATCATCAATGTCATCTCCATCGGTATCTATTTTATTGGGATCTGTATCCGTTCCCAAATCGTAATTCCCATCTCCACCCAATTCAATATGGTCAAAGATGCCATCTCCATCCGAATCGGTGGTACTGCCATCTCCACTATTACAAGCATCTACCAAAGTAATGATTTCTAAGGTTGGCTTTTTATTCGCAAAGAAATCATTTTCAGAATAGAACTCAATCCTTTGGTCTTGTGCAGCAGTCGCTTTTAAAATCATCCCCCAATTATTACTTGGATTATCTATCCAATCTTGTACAGTAGCCAAGTCCAATTGCATTTCAGACCATCCAGCATTAGCAGTAGACATCGTACCTAAAAGAATAGTCCCATAATCGCCTCCAGCATTACTCCATGGAATAGCAGTAGTGGCATTCTCCCAAGTCACATCATCTGTGGCGTAATTAAAGTATTCTCCTATTCCTATACCTTCTTCCCAATCAATGGTGACTGGATAAGCTTTTGCCACAACTCCATTTCCTTCACCGCTTTTAATATACAGTTTCAGTTTAGCCGCCACAATAGTTTTCCCTGCTTGTCCACTCAAATCAAATTTTAAAAGCGAACGACGTTCTTCGCCACTTATATCTTCTATATATAATCGACCATCTATCCCATGATTTTTATCATCTCCTGCTCTAATCCAAGCATCTTTCTCTGCAATAATCCCTACTGCTAGAGAGTCTGGCGTACCGACAACTGGATTACAAGCATCCGCATCATCTGGGTCATACTGTCCAGCAGTAGTTGGATAATTAGCAAAATAGCCATCTCCATCTGCGTCAACTGGTGTACAAGCAGCAGATAACGTATCAGGGTCGCAAGGATTTAAAGGATTAGAAATCGTTTTCTCTGCTATATCTGAAATCCCATCTCCATCTGTATCACTATTTTCATCAAAAGGATCTATATCAAGGGCATCATCTACCCCATCGTTATCATCATCTAAATCTGCTTGGTTAGCGGTACCATCATTATCAAAATCGCACATGGCTACGGTATTAATAGGATCACAGAAAGTCAATGGATTACTTTCTCCCGTCTCTAATATTCCATTTTTATTAGCATCTTCTTCGCCATCTGTTAAACCGTCGCCATCCGTATCTGCCATTAATGGATTGGTATCAATGCCAGCATCAAAGCTAGCATCGCCTCCAGTCTCTACTATATCTGTAATGCCATCCCCATCACTATCCGAATTGGGGTCATTAGGATCTACATCATAAGGTTCGGCTACTCCATCTAAATCTTCATCGTAATTACAAGGACCACAAATATCTCCATGATTTTTATGTATTAACCAAGCAGTAATTAAAATTTCTTCCGTTTCTCTATTTGCATAATTGGCTCCAGGAATATGACAAATCGTTATCATGCCATCATTATCGGTATCTCTACAATCACAATTACCATTGTCCAAATCTGGAAAACAAGCTTCATTATCTAGTTCATCATAAAGGCTATGCGTCGTTGGATAGTTGGCAAAAAAACCATCACCATCTGCATCAATCCCTATACAGTTTCCATTTAATGGATTGGGGTCACAAGGGTCTAATGGATTAGAATCTATGCCTAAATCAAGTTGGCCATCTCCACCCGTTTCAAAATTATCGGAAATTCCATCTCCATCAGAATCACTCGTATTATCAAAAATAGCTACATCTAAGGAATCTGGTACCCCATCGGCATCTTTATCACTATCCGCTTCATTGACTAAGCCATCTCCATCAAAATCACAGCCATTCTGTGTATAATCAGCCGAGCAATTATCTACTGCTGTCCAGCCTGGTTCAATAATAATGCTGTCTCTTTCCACACCAGTTTGTACCACAAAATTGGAAATATTGCTATTATTATCTGGATGCTCTAATACGGTATGATATAATAAGGGAGAGCGATCATTACCCGGTCCCTGAAAAATAACTTTTCCATCCAAGTTAAAATCCCGTTGCGTATACCCTCTTGCGATAAAATTGGTCAAAAATTCAACATTGGTTTCATCCAATAAGATGTACATAAACATCTGGAAAATATCATTTTGTGGCCCTTGGAAAATAATTTTGGCATCTCCACTAATATCTCCTGACCATAAAGCTCTTTTTCCGCCTACTTCAACGCCTGGAATATCTCCCATTACTGGTGTAAAAGGGTTTGTAAAATCTACATAAGGTATCGTCGCTGGTCCAAACCGCTGTGCATATAAAGAATACATCGCTAAGTGGTTTCGATGCTTGATAGACACATAGTAATCGTTGACAGGTACATTTTCAAAAACCATAATAGAATCTCCATCTGCTGTTACAACATCGCCATCCCGTTGAATTAAGCCAGATTGAGTGCTAATTACCTCACTTGGATTATTACGATCTCTTAATTCTATCAGTACCCAATCAACAATAGCATTAGTCCCATTGATAGTTAATAAAGTAGGGTCTAATTTTTCTCTACCGCCTGTTCCATGGTGGGTAAATCCGTCTAATTCCGTATAAGGTTCCTCCTCTGGGATTAATACTTTTTTACGTAAATCATCTCGCATCAAATTTTCATCAGTACTTCGAATAGCAGCTCCTTGTAAAAATGCTTTTGTTCTAAGTGCTACTCCTGAACAATGAATCGTTTGCGTTAATTCCGTTGCATTGCCGCATTCATCTACCGCAGCGTAATTGCGCTCAATTATTTTGGAAGACCCATCATAAGTGGTCGTTTCCGCATAAACAATACTCACATTATTATCGCAATTATCTATCGCCACAATATCTACCCCTATCACCAAACTATCCGTACCATTGACACAAGCGGCTTCAATATCCAAAGGCAGGCTACCTTCTATAATCATTAAAGAAACTTTACCAGTAACTGGAATATTGGTTTGATATTCCCAGCCATCTAATGCCAATTCAAAAGAATTATTACTTAAAATTCTAACATTGACTAAAACGGATTCCGTTTGGTTATGGTCTGCATATTTCGCAATAACCACTGGGTTATAATAGTAATTATTGGAAGATACCACGATAATTCCTGCATTTATGTTGACCGTTCCAACTTCTCCAATAATTTCATTTTTATCATTTTTAATTAAAGTCAAACTATCAACTGCTAGATAACCAACTTGCTCTGCTTGGTGATTTGTTTCCGCATCCGCAGAAGTTTCTTCCTCCACTTTTAAATCTACGCCTGTAGCCGTCGCATTATCACATCTTACCGTAGCAGGATCGCTTTCTAAAATAGATTGTAAAGTAGTGAATATCGCAGGGCCGCCATCATAAGTATTGTTAAAATTAACCCTATTATAAACATGATTCGCCATTATCCGGCCTACTTCCAGGTTAAACCCTGCTACGTTTGTACCTTCTTCAATCGCAATCCATGCCACCTGTTCACCGCCATGGATATTATCATTCGCTTCTTCTTCTTGTAATTTTAATTCAAATTGAGCAAACGAAGTATTTCTCATTCTTACGGCTACCGCAGAAGAATCAATCGTTGAAATCACTTGGGTAAACACAACAGGAACAGTTGGGAAATCAATAGGAAATTGAATGGTCTTCCAACGTTGGGTCACATTTTCCATTACGCCTGCTACCATTTTTTTACCATTTGGCAACGTATAGATTCGGAAAATATCAGGCGCAGTAATATCTTGAATTTCTATAACTTGTTCATCACTAGCTGTATTTCCACAAACATCCGTTGCTATCCAAGTACGAGTAATGCTGTAATCATATAGTGAACAACCATCTTCACCTTGTGTACTCTCTTCCAGTTTATCTATAGCAATAGCTGGGCAGTTATCAAAGGCAGATACTAAAGGAGCTAAAGGAACTTCTTCATCACAATTAATCGTTAAATCCGCAGGTACATTTTGTAGTTCAGGGATAATTTCATCCTCAAAATTCAAAGTAACGACCCCTGTAGCACAACATCCCGTTGTAACATTACAAACTTGGTAAGTAAATTGGTCTGTTCCGCATTCATAGACCGTAGGCGTAAATTCAAATTCGCCATTTGTAGCCATCACTACTGTTCCCATGGTTGGGTTAGTCAAAACAGTATAAGTAGCATTTTCAATATTTACATCGTTATAAGCCACATTTCCATTAAACCCAAAGCCAGGACAAGAACTTTGAATCTCATCGTTAGTCGCTATAATATTAGTCGGCTCTGTCAAGGTCACAAAACCATAGTTATTGGGGCAGTCAGTATTACAATAATTAAGTACGACACTATAAATTCCTTCTCCTAATCCTGTAAAGGTTAATTGACCATCAGGTTGATAACTTTGTCCACCATCTAAACTTACTTTTACACATAAGTTTTTTCCACCAGTAGCCGTTACCTCAATCGTTCCATCCGTACCTCCGCAGGAAGTTGGATCGGTATAAGTTACATTAGAACTAAAGACTACAGGATGAATGCTAAAAGTCGTCGTATCATACGATGAACATCCGTTTACTTCCACTAATAAAATGATTTCATTGACAACGGCTAAAGAATCAGTTGGTGTCAAAAAGCCAACGGTATGTGTTCCAATGCCAGTTTGGTATCTTGGATTGGCATTTACGCCAAAATCCCATACATAAGTAGCGCCTACACCCGCATCCGCAGCAGCAAACTCATAAGCTGCTGCCCCACAGAGAAAACCATTTGCACCAGATGGAGCAGTAGTTATATCGGCATTTACGCCTCCAGTAACGGTTTTTGTAATAATGTTCGATTCCTGCCAAGTAGTCGAACATTTTGCTCTAATAGCCCTACGTTTATAACTAGTCGTGATAGAAATTGCTGGTGGGTCATATTCGTTACCCGTTGCACCAACAATGTCTTTCCAAACACTACTTCCTTCTGTCAGTTCTTGCCATTGGTAATAAACGGGCCCACCTTCTCCACCTGAACCATCGGCTACAGAAGTAATAATACTTGGGTCAAAAGTGCCACAGTCTTCTTCATTTCCAGCAATACTACCTGCATCCGTTAAGTCTAGACATCTTTCACTGATATAATGTCCATTAAATTCTGAGGTCTGGTAAAAATCGGTACAAGTTGCATCTGTACAAAGTGTATTCGTTAAAGTAATATACTCCCCTAAATTGGTAGTTACTATCGGTGTGAAATTTCCAAAGAATTGTTCTTCTCCACTTCCTGTATGATTAATATTTACAGCACTTATGAACGTTTTCCCTTCACCATGCAAGGTTGGGTCTGCAACGGTATTTTTAAAGAATTCAATTCGATAATCACCAGCAGGAACATCTAGCAAGAAATCGTAAGAAACATCTCCGCCAATAATCGCAATTCCTTTTAATTCTGGGAAATTTAATAAATCATTCGCTCCAGCATCTACATCATTGGCATCATTGGCAGTAACAGCTTCTCCAGCTAAATCTATTCCTATCCCTCCATTATCGGTAATACTGTTGGTCAAGAAGGTATTTCTAAAGGCATTTTCCAATAGTTCGATTCCATCTCCAGTATTAAAAGCAATAATATTAGATTCACTTGGTGTTAAGCTACCAAATACACCATCATCTCCATTATTATTGGTAATCCCATTTCCGCCATTGCCTTTATTTCCTGTTCCTGCGACATCCGTTCCAATGTAATTTCCTTTAATTAGAATCGAATCCGCTAAAAAGATTTCAATGCCACTATTTTGGAAACTATTAATCACCAATCCTTCAACGATACTGCTATTACTACCTGTAATAAATCTAAAACCATTGACAAAAGCACCTCCGTTCGTACCATCAATTTCTATTTTCAAATTACCATAACTAGCACCTGTTTGTGTCAATCCTTTGATGTAAACGCCTTCCGTTATATTTGGATAAGCACTTTGTGGACTTATCGTCCAATTCGTTCCATTATAATTGGCATCTGAATTTGGAATATCAAAACAGATATTATCGTATCCTGCTAAAGCATTGGCTTCTTCAATTGCTGCTCTTAGGGTACAATCACAATTAACGGTTAAACATTTACCATCGCCTGGGTTGGTATCGCTTTCATCGCCTGTGGTATTTACTGTAATGCAGCCGCTAGGGATGTTAAAATCTGGGTTACAATCTGCATCGCAATTATCTATGTCTCCGTCCAAATCATCATCTATCCCATTATCACAAATTTCATTACAAATAGGATTGGTTAAAGTAATTACATTATTAGCAGGAGTGCTAATACAAGCAGTATTATCGTTTCTTACTAGAACGGTATAATTACCATCTGATAACCCAGAAAATAAATTAGCAGTTTGATAAGTAGCACCATTATCAATGCTATAAGATACACCCGTTATGCCTGGCGTCACTTCAATAGTTCCGTCATTTCCAGTACAAGTTGGGTCGGTCGGTGTCACGTTAAAAGTTACAGGAACAAGCGGTGCCATAAATTTCATACCATAAGAACCACCTGTTCCATGCGTTAAATCTAAAGAAATACTTGTGATGTTTTGGGTAGTTTGATATAAAATAGCAGAACTACTAGTATTCGTTGAATTTGGTCCATTAAAGTAATAGGTATTATTTCCTACATTATAAGTAGATTCCGTTTGTTGGTCTTGAGTTGCTCCATTTGCAAAATCATAAGGTGGGTTACTCAACCAAGCGGTATTTCCTCCTGATTGTAAAGTTGCTCCCAATAAAACAGATTCTCCATTATTAGCAATTCCATCAATATCTACAAAGCCAATTAAAGTACCTGCTGGTAAATAACCATTTGCCATTCCAGAAAAATCGTAGCTAACCGTCCAACTATGTCCGCCTGGGTCTGTACCACCGCTATAGGAAAAATGCCCTCTACCATATACATCATAAACCCTACCTGATTGGGTCGGTAAAGTACCAGGGTTAAAATCATGGAATTCTGTAACTCTATCTGCTACCGCATGAGAGGCATTGGACGACGTATTTGCATCATTCATTTGGTAAGACATTTGCCCTGCTCCCATCCAATTGGCATCTAGCTCTAAATAGCTCGGTATATAGGAATGATTAAATGAAAAATCAAAATTATCAGGAGTTGTTGGGAAAGTAATATAATAACCTCCAGTATAAGTTCCAGTAGGTACAGTCGTATTATCTGCACCAGTTAGAATCATAGCGGCATAAGCATGCTCATTGATATCCTCAATAACAACGGTTAACGTATCCGTACAATTCGCATCAGTTACAATTACTTTATAAGTTCCAACACCTAAATTGGTTAAATCTTCGGTATCATCATTATCTCCCCAACCATCGTTGTCCCAATCATAATTAATGGTGCCACTTGCATTAGTTACCGTTAAATTTATCGCGCCATCTGTTTCTCCTGGGCAGCTTACTCTAGTAATCGCTCGTGATAGAGTAAACCCATTGACGGTTATCGAAACTTGGTCAGTAGCTGTACAGCCATTACCATCGGTTACCGTTACATTATAGGTCGTAGTTGCGGAAGGGCTGATAGAATGAGTAGTACCATTTGGTAAACTATTGTCCCAACTGTACGTATAATTGCCATCCCCTCCAGAGGCAACAGCACTTAAATTTGTAGTCTCTCCAACACAAATATTTGAATTAGAAGCAGTTAGGTTTACATTTAAATTATTACTACAATCTGGGTCAGCGCAGTCGATTAAGCCATCGCCATCGTCATCAATGCCATTATCGCAGATTTCATTAATCGCATCCAAGAAATCATTATCTAGAGATGGATAAGCATTTAAAACAGGTTGAATAGTATCAATTTTATTATCGTTAACCAAATCTTTATCATTGGTACTATAATAACTAGTAGAATCTGTTTCTATAATTACATAACAGCCAGGAGGAATATTAGGAAAATAATAGTCTCCATTGGCATCTGTCTGCTGCGTAGTTCTCAACACATCCTCATTTCCGTCACAATTGGTATCCTCATACAAGGTAATCGTTACACCTGAAATACCAGCATCCGCATCATTTAAATCGCCATCTTTATCCACATCTTTTCGAACCTGTCCGCCAATTGGACAATTGACTGGGGCAACATCACAAACAGCAGTTGTGCCACCATTCCAATTACTAGTCCAATCGCCATTAAAAGTGTTGGTCTGACTTAAAATTACGCCAACAGGATTGCCTATTCCACCATATTCATCCGCCATAGAACCACCTGTCACAGAAAATACAAATTCAAATAATCCAGTCCCACAATAGTATCCAAAGGAATCTATCGTACCTGTCACCAGCGTACCAGAATGCGAACTAACATCACCCGCCAAGGTGACCGTACCTGAAGATAAGTTTCCATTTTCATCAATGGTGGCGGTCACATCATAAGTACCGCTGCTAATATTGACGGCATTTCCTGGGCCCACACTATCCAGAGATAAAGCATAACCAGTAGCCGTAAACTGATTTGTCGCCTCATTATAAGCACTCGTAATAAAGAAAGAAGCGATATCCGGCTCTTGACACATAGATAAGCCAATTGAGTTAGTGCTGCAATCAGGGTCGGCGCAGTCGATTAACATATCACCATCGTCATCAATACCATTATCGCAAATTTCACCCACACAGCCAGTTGCTACACATAAATTGGCATTATCAATCAACATTCCATTATCATGACCATTATCTTCAGAAATATTGACTCTCACTTCTGTTGCATTAGCAGGAGGTGCAAATGTTCCTGTTAATTGGAAAGAATAAGAAACACTTGACCAAATCAAATTATCCCAATCTTGATTAGCCACTTCTACTCCTAATACCTGATGAGTTGCACCTAGATCCGTTCCACTAGCATCAAACCAAGCCAAATCCATTGCAGGACGAGAGGTAGTTGATCGTCCATTAGGATTGTCTCTATTAAAAGAAGCCCAATCAAAACATAATTGATAAGTGGCGCAAGTACTAATTTCATCAATTGCCAATCCAATATCATAATATTCTCCTTGGCACACAGGTCCACCCGCTTCATTATTAATGTAAACAATTTTAGAACCGTCCGTTGCTTTGGTTGGCGCATCCACCCACCAAAGTTGACCATGACTCCAACCATCTAACCCAGATGGTGTCCCCCAATTCCAACCTAAATAATCAGAATTTACGCCTGTTATGAAGACATCATTCCCGACAAAAGTGCCAGTTTCAAAACTAGGGTTATCTAAAAGATTAGTGCCAGAGCAGTTACAGCTTTGATTTACTGGGCAATCGGGGTCAATGGTATCTATTAAGCCGTCGCCATCGTCGTCAATGCCATTATCGCAGATTTCAGGAGTTGAACAATTATTAACAGTAACAATTCTACTATCAGAAATAGTTGTTCCCCCTGTAGTAACATCAACCGTATAGGCAGTCGTACTAGTAGGACTAACATTAATAGAAGCCGTAGTTGCTCCATTGCTCCAACTATAAGTAATTGGACTAGTGGTCAATGATAAATCATCAAAAGCCATATCACTACTCCATCCAGAACCAGTTAATCCATTAAATCTTAATTTGATTAGTTTGCCTGCATAATTATTTAAATCTATGCTAACTGCAGTCCAAACATCTCCCTGACTACCAGAAATACTCCAAATTGAAGTCCAGTTACTACCATTATTAATACTTACTTCTAGTGCTAAACTTCCAACATTTGTTCCATTCAGATGATATTGAAAATCAAACTGGGCACCTCCTGCATTTTGTAAATCAAAACAAGGACTGGTTAATAAAGCAGTTTTACTTGGACTTCCTGCTGGCGTTACATTAGTAGATGCTTCGGTGTATAGATAATAGCTTCCATCTACAGCACTAGCAGGGCCTGTTCCACTCGAAGGGGTACCAGCATCATCTCTAGTCCAATCAATATCATCCCCACTACCATTACTTGTTTGTATCCAATCGCCAAGTCCGCTTTCAAAACTTTCGGTATAGGGGAAACTAGAAATAGTTGTTCCTGTGCAAGTGCCTGGATTACAATTACTTAAAGCCGCAGATAGGGTCACATTATCCCCATCACAAATTGTGGTATCTGCACCAATGTAAACAGTAGTCGTATTACAATCTATATCTGCACAATCTATATCGCCATCTCCATCATCGTCAATGCCATTATCACAAATTTCGGGTGGCACGATATTATAACAAGTCTCATCAATATCAACATAAAAATCAAAGGTTTTAGTAGTACCATTACGATCATATTCTATCCATCCTGCCATACCAAAATTGCAAGAAGAACGATTGGCTCCATAACCAATTTGAAATCTATAACCAGACACATTACCCAAGACATTATAAGATGTACCAGTATTACAACCGAACCCCGTAATCGTTCCACCAGTAATATCCCAGTAATCCCAATCTGTATGATAATCCGTACAACCATTATCTGACACGGAATTGCCGTCGTAATTTCCACCAAATTGTGTCCAATTTTGTTTATCTGCCATAGTAACTTCCACCTCCCATCCATCAATTTCACCGCAAGGATAAGCCGTTTCGTATTTACCATTGGTTACGGTAGCTCGAATAGTTCTAGTACCATCTCCATTATCTGTTACCACTCCACCTTCATGTAAGTCATAAACAATCCAACCTAAATCCGTATCATACCAAAAAGAAGACGAACCTTCTGGCGTAGCGTAAATTTCACAGCCAGTTTGTGAGGGAGTTGGAACATCATAGGTACTTTTTTGGAAACAAATTTCATCAAAATACATATTGGATGAATTCCCCCAAACGGCTAGTTCTAATTCCATCGTAGCTGCATTTTCAGGTGCTACTACAAATTTTAAAAAACGATTCCAATCGGTATACCCCCAAGTTTTTATATCAAGTTGACCAATATAAGTGCCTCCGCCATCGAAAAAGCGCAAGACCGCTCCTGCCCAATTACTTCCTCCTACTGTACCTTTTGCCCAAAAAGAAATTTGATATAAGGAATCGCCATCAACCGTTAAAGTTTGTCTCAATCTCTCTGCGTCTGCATTTAAATAAGCCGATTTGCTTCCAACATAAGCATCCGTAGAAATAGTAGGACTGCCCATTTGTGTCCAATTGGTAAAATCACTTTCAAAGCCCATGTTATTACCTTCACAAGCAACGCTCGTTGGAGGAGGTCGCATACTCAAATAACAAGCTTCATCAATATGTGCATAAATATCTGAACTCACAGAATTTCCATTCTCTAAGCCATCAAACCAAGTGGATAGTCCAAAATCACAACTCTGAGAATTCCCTCCCCAACCTATTTGAAGTCTATATCCTGCCACAGGGCTTGCAACAGTTATCGTCCTCCCTGTATTACAACCTGTTCCTGTAAAGGATCCTGATAAATCCCAATAATCCCAATTGACTCTATTCGCTTCACAACCTTGATTTTGGGCATAACTCCCTTGAAATTCCGTCCAAGATTGCATATCGCTTAAGGTCAAATCAATATACCAACCATCATTTGTGCCACAAGAATCTCCTAGACTTGCATCCCAATAAGCATCATAACCATTTACAATATGTCCTTTCAATCCTAAGGTACCATCGCCATTATCACAAAGTTTTAAATCCCCATTATCATAATCCATCCAATGACTATCTGTCCCAGAATCATCCATAGAAAATATGTATCTTGAAAAAGAAGGAGACAATTCACAAGAAGACCCTGAGCAAGTGGTAGGCGTAAGCGTATATTTATCAAAACAAAATTCATCATAATAAGCCAATCCTGTTCCACCACTTCCATTCCATGCTACTGCTCGGACATGAGCTGCATTAGCTGGGGTCATAGCAGAAAGAGAATAATAAGCCCACGAAGTAGATTCTACTGTTTTGTAAGAAGAAGCAGCAGCAATTTTCGTCCATGAAGCATCAAAAAATTCAATCGCTATGCTTGGCTCAGCAGTACCTGTTTTTTTTGCAAAAGCAGATAAAGTATATACCTCACCGCTAATTGCTGCGACCGACTGCCAAATACCACCTGTTCCAGAAGTATTGTCATTGACTAATGCATTCGTACCTCCTACTACATCTGAAGAGATGATGGTATTCGTTCCTGAATTATCCCAAGAAGTTAAACCTGATTCGAAACCGTTATTAGCTAAAATGGAAGTTGGGCAACCAGTACAATCTGGATCGTTTGAATCAACTAAGCCATCGCCATCATCGTCTATGCTATTATTGCAGATTTCACCAGTCGTAGTTGGCGGTCGCATACTCATATAACAAGCCTCATCAATATGGGCATAAATATCTCCTTTTACCCCACTACCATTTTCAGTTCCAGTAAACCAAGTACTCATTCCAAAACTGCAAGACTGAGAGTTCCCCCCAGAACCGATTTGTAAGCGGTAGCCCATTGAAGGACCATCAATATTAATTGTTCTTCCCGCATTACAACCAATACCCGTCATCGTACCCGAAAAGTTCCAGTAATCCCAATCCACGTGATTAGCTCCACAGCCAACAGTTTGGGCATAAGTGTCTTGAAATGCTGTCCAACTCTGCATGTCAGTTAGGGTAAAATCAATCTCCCAACCATCCTGTGCCCCACAAGGTGTAGCATTACTAGCATGCCAGTCGGAATCTCGTCCAGCTATGATATTTCCCTTCATAGATAAAGTGCCATTCTCGTTATCACAAAGAATTAAATCGGCATTTCTATAATCCATCCAATGGGTGTCATTACCCGAATCATCGAAGGCAATGACATTTTTATATAAGGATTCGCTTACGGTACAGCTCGAATTGCTGCAAGTAGGCGTGTTAATTGCCACTTGTTGAAGGCAAAATGCATCCCAGAAAGCCTCTCCTGAACCATTATTTTTCCAACCTATTGCCTGCACCCAAGCAGTATTGGGTGGAGCCATCAAAGAAGTTTGGTAGGCTTGGTAAGTAGCACCCGAAATTTCTTCATAATGCACATCCAGTTCATTCCAACTGGCATCTAAGAATTTAAGGGCAATTGTCGCTATTTCTGGTGCACTTTCCTTAGCATATACCTCCAAGGAATAGACTTGTCCTCCCGAAGCAGGTTGATTCTGAACGGGTCCTCCAACTCCACCATTAGCATGAGCTGCTTGCGTTCCGGAATAAGCATCAGTAGTAATACTAGTATTACTTGAAAAATTCCAACCTGTTGTTCCAGACTCAAAATCAGGATTAGTTAATAAGCCGGCAGCACAAGAAAAAGAAGAAACTACAGGGTCCGCGTAATCAATCACCAAAAGTGGCGCATTAGCTGCTTCTCCGTTATAAGATTCTGCAACTCTTTTCCCTGTTCCTTCTACGACGATAACCATGGAGTTCCCACTATTCCATCCACCTCTATCCACTATTTCTTGAATAATTAGAGATAAATCTGGTGATTGATGTTTGCCATCAGAAGACGACCAAAGGTTAGAACTACTAATCGCCCAATTAACAGAAGCAGTCGTTTTCGGTCGAGTTGAAGTATTTGAGATATTATAAGCGGTCGTGGTAAAGGTATTCGTGTTATCTGAATCCTGCCCTCTAAAAGTTAAGTTGGCTGTTCCAGAACCTGTTTCATCTCTTTCAAATTCAATATAAGCGGAGTTGATAGTTGCACCTTGTGGGATGGTCAGGTTTGTGAACCGCATACCATCTAATTGTGCGGTTGATTCCACTCCTAACTCTAAATCCGAGCTAGTTAAATCCATCCACCCTGAAGAAATATCTTCTTCCGCATCATCAGACCCTGTTGCTACTCTTACACTAATAGTTGTTGAAGTACTAGAAGTAGGTTCAAAAAAACTATTAAATTTATTACCTATCTTTTCATCAAACTCCCCATTTAGACTAGCTTCCTTATACAGCTCTTTTGACACCTGTTTTAAGTAAGTTATTTGATTAAAAAAATAGTTGGACGGTCCGCTTTCAGCCGTTGAATATAAATTGGGTATGCCCAAATAAAGAGAGGTAATTAGTGTAAATATGATCCTCAGTTTTGACATTTTATCTATAGGTTTGTTAAAAGTAAATAGTGTGTATCTATTATTTTTTGCTTGGGAAAACAGAATTTTTATTAGCTATCATAAATCGTATTAAAGTAATATGCTTACGAGGTAGCTATATAGCTGTAATTGGGAGGTAATAGGATTTGAAAAATATTGGAAAAGGGTAAAAAATAGTTCTGAGAAATATTAAAATAGATAAAGGAATTATTCCATTTATTATGAACTAGCTTAGTTAGCCTGTTTGGTGTGTGAGTAGTAGGTTTGTACATTTCTGCCTTTTAAAGAGATTTGTTCAAAGATGTGGGGAATAATAGTGGGAGGAATCATCTTTCAAAATATTGATTATCAACAAATAATAAATAATCAATTAATTTAATGAGTAAATAATCTATAGTTGGAGGGAATTGGAAACTAGTTTTTTGTTTAGAGAGAGAGAAATAAAAAGGGAAGTAATCATTTAATTGCAAAAATCATGCTCATTTTTACAGTTAATTCATTTTTAATATTAGAATATGTTATAAATAAATTTATTAATTCAAAATGATTGACAAGTTTATCTAAACAATAAAAGTAGCTGACACTTTCCTGCCAGCAGACAGGTTATGAACGTTTAAATGGAAATGGAAATAGCAATAGCAATGGCAATGGCAATAGCAATAGCAATAGCAATGGCAATGGCAATGGCAATGGCAATGGCAATAGCAATGGCAATGGCAATGGCAATGGCAATGGAAATGGAAATGGAAATGGCAATGGCAATGGCAATAGCAATGGAAATGGAAATGGCAATAGCAATGGCAATGGAAATGGCAATGGAAATAGTCTCCTAGAGGCAGGGCTGTTAAGTTCTTAGTCCCTAACCACCTCCTTTACCTATAATTTGTAAAATATAATTAGACAGGTAAGTATCATTATCAGGATGCACTAAAATGGTATTAAATAATAAAGCGGAACGGTCATTATTCGGCCCTTGATAAATGACCTTACCATCTAAATTAAAATCGGCGGCGGAATAGGTTTGGCTAACAAAATTACTGATAGCGTTGGTATTTTCAGGATCTAACAATATCGCTAAAAAGAGGTAAAAGATATCATTATTCGGGCCTTGGAAAATAACTTGATTATCTTGATTCAAATCACCTGCCCACATAGCTAAGGCAGCTTCTGAAGCTGTTCCTGCATCCATGCTAATCGTAATAGGATTGGTAAAATCTAAGATAGGCACATTATTATTGGTAAAGATTTGCGTTGTATTACTAAGCATACAAATATGATTTCGATGCCTTACTGCTACATAATAACTACTAGGAATAGCACTGGGAAAGACAATCAAAGAGTCTCCTCTATTAGAAATAATATCTCCATCTCTTTGCACCAATCCTACCGCAGTTGCTACTACATGGCTTTTATCTAATCGACTACGCAATTCTAATAGCACCCAATCAACAATGGCATCAGCGCCTTCTATATTTAATAAGTCTTCCTTTAAAACTTCTCCTCCGCTTGCTCCGACATGTTCAAATCTATCCAAGTCTGTATAGGGTTCTACTAATGGAATCAAGTTCGCTTTGCGCAAATCATCTCGCATTAAGTTGGGTTCATTACTGTCAATTAATGCGCCCTGCAATATCGTTTTTCCTTTTAAGGCAATACCGGGACAAGCAATAGTTTGGGTAGCTACTTCGGTATTCCCGCATAAATCTGTTGCGAACCAATCTCGGTGGATTATTTGTTCTGTGCCTGTAAAACTGATACGTTCATCATACGTAATTGGCAAAATTTGTCCCGTATTATCCAAAGCGATTAATTCATCAGAAAAATCTAATTGAAGACTATTCGCATCACAAAAATTGTTTGGTTTTTCTAAAGGCAAACTACCTTCTATCACTAAATAACCAATGGTTTCTGTCCGATGTTCGCCATCCAAGTAACTCCATTCTTCCACCCTTACTTCAAAACTATTATTAGTCACATTTTGAATCCGAACCATTGCTGGATCAAAATCGTCAATAGACAAACTATTAGCGATGATTACAGGATTGTTATAGGTATTATCTAAAGTAATTTTTATCCATTCGTTCGTTGTTTTGACTCGACCAGTTTCTCCGATAATTCCGCCTGTTTGATTGCTTAAATTTCCAATATCATCTATGGCTAAGTAAGCTACGGCTTCCGCAAAATGAACCGTATTTAAGTCTACAGAATTCTCTTCTTGTATTCTTAGTCTTCCACTTGTCCAATTTACACTACTATTTCTAACCACCGCAGCATCTGTATCTGTAGTCGTTTGCATGTTCGCAAAAAGTAGTGGGATATTGGAAAATCTTTCTCTAAAAGGTATAGTTGTCCAACTATGCGTAATCGGCACCACATCCGCTTGCCAATGGTAAGCCGTGGTTTGTTCCCCTGTTTCCATTGCCATCCAAGCTACCTTTTCTTTTGTATGTATACCATCGTCTATTTCCGCTTCTTGTAAGCGGATTTCAAATTGATTTTGGGTAATATTTCGCAATCGAACAGTCGCCGCTGTGGCCTCATTATTCGTTATCAATTGAGTAAAGAGGATAGGATTGTCGACAAATTCAAAAGGCAAGTGAACGGTCTTCCAATGCTCGCTAGTAAATTCCATCACGCCTGCTACCATTTTTTTACCATTAGGTAAGGTATGAATGCGAAAAATATCAGGAGCAGTTTCGTCTACTACACTAATCGTTTGAACATGATTCGTTGAATTACCACATTGGTCAGTCGCTATCCAAGTTCGAGTAATCTGATAGTCGTATTGGCCACAAGCTGTATTATTCTGGGTACTAGTTTCTTCAAATTTCAAATCCGTTGTTGGACAATTATCGAAAGCTGTGACCATCGCAGGCATTGGTATTTCATCATCTAAACCAATAGTTATATCTATCGGTAAATCCCCAAAAGTAGGAGCAATATCATCGCCAAAAGTTATTCGAACCACCGCCGTTGCACAGCATCCTGTATTGCCATTACATACCTTATATGAAAATTGATCTAATCCACAAGCATTAGTAATTGGCGTGTAGGTAAATTGTCCAGTTTGTGTTAAGTTAATTCTTCCATGCGCAGCGTCTGCCGCCAAGGAAAACACAGGATCATCTCCTAACGTATCATTATTCGCCACATTTCCTTGAAATAAAACGCCAGGGCAAAATGCATTAATTGCATCATCCTTCGCTCGAATAGCAGCAGGGTCAGAAAGATTGATAATGCCGCCATCAATAGGACAAGCTAAATCACAATAACGAACAAATATAGGATAAGCTCCTGCTGCTAAGTTATTAACCGTAAACTGGTTATCTGGTAAATAAGTCAAACCGCCATCAATACTGACAGCGATACATTGGTTGGCTTCACCACTGATACTAAGCGCAATAGATCCGTCAGCACCACCACAAATAGTTGGTTGAGTGATGCTGACCTCATTGATCTGTAATAATGGGTGAATATTGTGAGTTGTTGTATCTGAATTGGTACAGCCATCTAGTTCGACTTCCAGAATAATCGACTGGAGTGTGTCGGTTAGGGCATCGGGGGTGGTATAAATTATTGCTGCTGGCGCTTGTTTAGTGGCTATAGGTTGATTGGCATATTTGCCAAAGTTCCAATGATAGTTGGCAAGATTTCCAGCCGCTTCTGCTTCAAAAACATACCCTACATTGGCACATAGTTCCGCTTCCTTCTCCGTAGAAAGCGCTATAATATTAGCAATGGGGGTTGGTTTAATAATCTTCTCTATCACATTAGATGCCAACCAATCGTTGCAGGTATTTTTTCTAACCAATCTTCTATATAAAGTTGTTTGAGTAATTAGGGCAGGAAAATAGGAAACAGTCGTTGCCCTATTAATGTCTTCCCAAGTTTCGCCATTATCAATACTTTGCTGCCATTGATAAAAGGTGGTCACTCTAGGGTCAGTAGTTGGGGTGCTAACATTATGAATAATTGTTGGTGAAAAAGGTCGAAAACAAGTGGCTTCTGTTCCTTGAATAATACCTGCTTCTAAAAAATTAGCGCAATCAGGGTCTGCACAATCTATTAATCCATCTCCATCGTCATCTAGGTTATTATCACAAATTTCTGCTGGTGGCAAGGGAATAGATTCACTAAATTCAGAAGTAGTCGAAAAAGCTAATTCGGGTACTAAATTGGTAAAAGCAGCAATTTTAATAATCGAAGTGGTGGCAGCTAGATGATAATTAGACAAGACCCCTTCTGGTAAAAATAAAGTTACTTCCGCCTGCGTAACATCTCCATCCACATCTAAATATCCTATATAAATTTCTCCACCTCGGTCAGTTGGGGAACTATTCGCAAAAAATTCTATTCGATAGCCTTCTTGGTCTTCATACCTGTCATCAATGTCTAAATTTACGGCGACTGTTGCCGAGGTATTCGTATAATTCGTTACAGTTAATTCGGGGAAATTCAAAAATTGCTGTGGCCCGCTATCTGTATCATTTAAATCATTTGGGGTAATCCCATCCGCATTGATGCCTGCTGCACTTATATCAATTCCAATACTTGCATTGGCGTAAATACTATTTTGTAAAAGCTTATTCTCATCGGCATTTTGACCAATTAAAATGCCAATTAAATTATGATGAATTTTATTCTGATAAATAAAATTTCTTTCATTTTTTTGGTTCTCCTCATTTGCTTCATTTACTATATTGAGTCCGACCGTCAAATGTTGATAAACTTCATTTTTACTAAACTGACTATTTTTAGTGGCTAAAAAATGCCAACCTTTTTGACTATTCGCAATGGTATTTTTTGTTATGATTAAATCTTGACAACGGTTACTAATTCCTCCTTCATTACTTATAATCAAATCGTTGCTAAGCTCTGCATAGACACCAATTGCATTCTGTTCAATCGTATCTGCTTCTGATTCATATAAATCAAAAGCAGTCTCATAGAAGCTGATAATATTCTGGCTAAATTTATTATGATGCCCAGTAATTGTCTGGATAGCCGTTCCTTCGCTTCGATTTAAATTATTCGTCGTTTTTAAACCTACGCCAAAATAATTTTGATTAACCTGTGCTTTTGTAACTTGATCTAAGAAAATACTTGATTGGCCGCTTATTGTTCCTGCAAATAGATTAGCTTCTGCTGCATCATTTACTCCGTCTAAATCACTTCCAATAATAACTGGGCGATTTGTCTTATGAATTTCAATTAGGTTTTTTTGGGCGACTTTTTGAGATAAGGCGGTTGGCGTCAAGCCAAAATAATTACCGTACAACCAAACCATTCCATTGCTACTTTCTTTAATTTGAATGATTTCATGGCTCGCATTTAAGCTTAATCCTCGAATAATTACTTGGTTATCTGCACTTTTAGCCTCATTAA
This sequence comes from Bacteroidota bacterium, assembly GCA_017857395.1. Lineage (GTDB taxonomy): Bacteria > Bacteroidota > Bacteroidia > Chitinophagales > Saprospiraceae > JAFMDF01. Next base: position 26,669 of record JAFMDF010000100.1, read on the forward strand.
TGGTAAAAATAGGGAAATCTCCAGTGGCTATAACTTCAATACGAATCGCCGTATTTAAAGTCGTACCAAATTCATTATTATTCATTTGCGTTTGCCGCAAATCATAGCCATCAATTAATACATTATCACATAATGGTGGTAGGGCACTGTTTATAGTTAGTTGAAACCAACTTCTAGGGTAATCCGCATCCTTATCGTCAATGGCAGAATCGTCTATACTGGTCGTTCTAACTCGATTTATTTCTGTTACTTGATTAGGTATATTATCTTCTTGGTAATAAAAATGCCCCGCATCATAATTAGGAAAGTTAAAACCTATGGTATGAAAAATCAGACCGCTTGCTGGCGCTTGCGTAGCCATGATTGCTTCTCGAAGAGAAATTTCCCCATCTGCACCCGAATTGTTTATCAGGTTATCTACAGAAGAAACATCTCCATCTAGCACATCTGCCGTGGTGCTTACTCGAATGGTCTTACATAATGGATCGGCTGCATCTATTGCACCATCCCCATTATCGTCTATGCCATTATAGCAGATTTCGGTGGTAATAAAAGGCATTGCATTTGCTTCTTCTAGCAAAAAAGCAGCTAAAAGCAAGTAGGTCAAGCAAATAGCCTTCTGATATACGGTTTTCATTATTACTGAGTGTTGTAGTGTCTAAATAGTTCAGGTAAGTGTTTGCTCAGTAATTTAGGTGAAGTTCTATTATCAAGTAACTTCCCGTTACTTGATAATTTCAAGTCGATTTCTAAATCATCCAGTAATTTCCCGTTACTTGATAATTTCAGGGCAGTATCTAGCACCATGAATTGTCGTATTAATGGTGGAAAATTACTTGCTAGTTTTAGGGTGATTTTTAGTAAAATCATCCAGTAACGGGAAGTTACTGGATGATACAATAAAAGCGAAAGGAGTATATCTGCTTAATTTAAGTCTCAAGTTGATATACTTTCCTTTACGCCTTATTGTTGGAAGTCGCCTATTCCGTTTTTCACGTCCAATGTGAGTACGGATTTCGTTATTCGTTGTTGACGAACGAAATCACTTAGGTTTAAAATATAGGGTGAAGATGTGTTCCTTAATTGA